>CAINDP010000135.1 GCA_903847405.1 uncultured Myxococcales bacterium
GCCAAAATCCTGCTGAAACTGATCACCGAGCCCCGGGGCTGGCGCGTCGATGAACTGCAGTCCACGCTGGGCATCAAGGACCGCACGTACCGCAAGTACCGGGCGCTGCTGCAGGAGCATTTCGATTACCTAGTGGACAGCAAGGGGTCGCTGGTCAAGGAGGCCAAGGAGGGCGACGCGCGGTACCTGCGTTTGCGGGACAGCGAGGAGCCGGTCGACGACCACCCCCGATTCCTGGCGCGGGTCGCGGCCTTGGAAATGGCCCGGCAGGCCTTCGCCTTTCTGGCGCCCACGGGCATCGGCGAGGACATGACCGCGTTCCGTCAGGAGTTCCTGGACCGCATTGGCGAGCGGACGTTCGTCTTCCGGCAGTTGCTGAAGGACCTGGACCGCAAGGTGCTGGTCGCCCCCGACGCGCCCAAGGACTACACGGGCCAGGACCGGAAGATCGCGTCCGTGCTGCACGGCCTGATGTTCTGCAAGCGTCTGCAGATCCGGTACGAAAGTGGCCGGGCGGCCTCGGGCCCGCGCCTGATCGAGCCCCTGACGCTGATGGTCTGGCGCAGCGCGTTGTACCTGGTGGTGCGGTTCAAGGGGAACAAGAAGATCTACACCCTGGCCGTGGACAGGATGGACGACGTGGAGCGGACGGGCGAGGTCTTCCGGTACCCCCCGCTGGCCGAGTACGCGCCGGCGGAACTGCTGGACGGGTCGTTCGGGATCTACCGCGAACCCGGGGCGCGGCCGAAGAAGGTCGAACTGATCTTCGCCGACGAGCGCTGGCTGAAGATGTATGTCCGCGAGCGCCGCTGGCACCCGACCCAGGAATTCGAGGACCTGCCCGACGGCCGTCTGAGGATGACGTTCACGGCGCTGTCGATGTCCGACGTCTGGACCTGGATCCGCGGGTTCGGCGAGGCCGTCGAGGTGGTGAAACCGGTGGAAACGTGATCCGGTTCAGGCACCACGCGGCATGATGCGTGCCGCGGCGTGTGCGATGCTGGCCACGAATCGCGTAGGCGGAGGAACCGATGCGGATCCTGCACACGGCGGACTGGCACCTGGGACGGGTGCTGCACGGGGCCAGCCTGCTGGACGATCAGGCCCACCTGCTTGCGCAGTTCGTGGACCTGGCCCGGGACGTCCAGCCCGACGTGGTCGTCATCGCCGGCGACGTCTATGACCGGTCGGTGCCTCCGGCGCCTGCCGTGGACCTGCTGGACGAGGTGCTGTCGCGCCTGGTGCGGGATATCGGCCTGAAGGTGGTCGTCATCGCCGGCAACCACGACAGTCCCGAACGGCTGTCCTTCGGAGCCCGGCTGCTGCGGTCATCGGGGCTGATCCTGGCCGGCTCGCCCGCCGACGGCCTGGCGCCGCTGGTGCTGGACGACGACCACGGCCCGGTGCGCATCTACCCACTGCCGTTCCTGGAGCCCGCCGTCGTCCGCCACCACCTGCTGCAACCCGATCTGCTGGGCATCCAGGCGGCGACCGCAGCGATGCTGGACGCTATTCGCGCGGCCCACCCGAAGGGCGAACGTTCGGTGGTCGTCGGGCACGGCTTCGTTTCCGGCGGGGTCGAATCCGAGTCCGAACGGCCCCTGGCCCTGGGCGGATCGGGATGCGTCGATGCGGCGGTGTTCCAGGGGTTCGAGTACGTGGCGCTGGGCCATCTGCACCGTCCCCAGAAGGTGTCGCAAGGCGTCCGGTACGCCGGTTCGTTGATGCGCTACTCGTTTTCGGAGGCGGACCACGACAAGGCAGTGTCGGTGGTCGACCTGGGGCCTGAACGCGCCTGCGAGGTCCAATCCGTGAAACTGTCCCCCCGGCGGCAGGTCCGGGTCGTCACGGGCCGGCTGGCCCAGGTGCTGGAAGGCGCGGCCGCCGACCCCGCCGCACAGGACTACCTGTCGGTGATCCTGCTGGACGAAGAACCGATGTTCGATGCGATGGGCAAGCTGCGCGCGGTGTACCCGAACGTGCTGCACATCGAGCGCCCGATCCTCCAGGCCGCCTCCGGAGCGGTCGGGGCCCGCGTCGACCACCGGAAGGTCAGCGACATGGACCTCTTCGCGTCGTTCTTCGCGGACGTCACCGGCAAGGCGCTGGACGACGGGCAGCGGGGCGGCCTGGTCGGCGTCCTCCAGCGCGTGGAAAACGCGGCGCGGGAGGTGGAAGCATGAAGCCGATTCGACTGACCGTGCAGGCCTTCGGGCCCTATGCGGAACGGGAAACCTTCGACTTCGCCGACCTGAAGGGCCGCAGCCTGTTCCTGATTTCCGGGCCCACGGGGTCGGGCAAGTCCACGGTGCTGGACGCCATCTGCTGTGCGCTGTACGGCAGCACGTCGGGGGGGGACCGTACGCCCGACCAGATGCGCAGCCAGCACGCGGAGCCGGGCCTGGCGACCGAGGTGACCTTCGATTTCGAACTGGGGCCGAAGTCCTACCGGGTGTCCCGCTGTCTGGAACACGAGCGCCCCCGGAAGAAGGGCGTCGGCACGATGACCCAGCCGCAGACGGCGACGATCTGGGACATCACGGGCATCGACGATCCGGCGATCGACGGCGTCCCGCTGGCCAGCCAGTGGGACAAGGTCACGAAGAAGGTCGAGGAGGTGCTGGGCTTCCGGGACGACGAGTTCCGGCAGGTCGTGCTGATCCCCCAGGGGAAGTTCCGCGAACTGCTGATGGCGGACTCGAAGGCGCGGGAAGACATCCTGGTGACGCTGTTCCGGACCCGGCACTACAACACCATCGAACGGGCCTTGAAGGACGCCTTTCTGGGTGTCGAGCGCACCCTCAACAAACTGAAGCAGAACCGCGAGGGCGTGCTGAAGGTCGAGGAGGTGCCGTCCCTGGAAGCCCTGGCGGTCCGGGCGGACGCGCTGGAGGTCGAGCGGATCGCCGCCGACGGGCTGGCCGAAACGGCCCGCGGGCGGAAGGCGCAGACGGACCAGTCCCTGGCCGAGGGGCGGCGGGTCAAGGCCCTGCTGGACGAGCGCGACGCGGCCCGGTCCTCGCTGGGAATCCTGGACGCCCAGAAGGACCGGATGGACGCGCTGCGGGCGGAAGCGGCCCGGGGCCGTGCGGCCGGTTCGCTGCGCGACGCGAAGGCGGAAGCGACCCGGCGTGCCGCGGAATGGCAGGACCGGCACGCGCTGGAAACCCAGGCCACCCAGGCGCTGCTGCACGCCGACGATGCGCTGCGTGCCGCCTCGACGGTCCTGGCGGCCCAGCGGGCGCTGGAGCCCGAGCAGGCCGACCTGCAGCGGAAGTCGGTGTCCCTGGACGCCCTGGTGGAGCGCGTGGCCGGCATCGCCCAGGCGCGCACGGCGGCAGAATCGGCGGACCGCAATGCGGCCGCGCTGCAGGCCCGGCTGGGGAACGCGAAGCAGTCGCTGGATCGCCTGGCGCAGGAATTGACGAACGGCAAGGCGAACCTGGACGAGGCCGAGCGCGTGGCGGGGACCCTGGAGGCCTCCGGGCTGGTCCTGCAGCGTGCGAAGGAGGCGTTGCAGCAGCGGAACGAACTGGGGACCGCGCGGACCGCGTTGGATTCGGCGGTGGCCGCCCAGGGGACGGCGCGGCTGGAACTGGAGGGCCTTCGCCGTCAGCACGACGAGGCTCATACCAGCCTGGAGCGGTCCGAGGACGCGCTGCGGGAAGGCGCCGCGGGCCTGCTGGCCGGGACCCTCCTGGCGGGCGAACCCTGCCCGGTCTGCGGGTCCACCAGCCATCCGATGCCGGCCCAGGTGGCCGTGGACATGCCGGCCCCCGCGGGGGTGGAAGCGCAGCGGGTGGACCTCCGGGCGCTGGCGGTCCGGGTGCAGGCCGCTACGGAACACGACACGTCGCTGCAGGCCCGGGTGGCGACAGCGAAGGGGCGGGTGGAGGCGCTGGTCCAGGCCCTGGGCCCGAAGGCCGACGCGACCGTGCAGGACCTGGAACGCGAGTTCGGCGAGGCCCGCCAGAGGGCCGATGGCGCCTTCGCCGCCGTCCGGACCCGGGAGGACCTGGGGAAGTTGCGGCTGGAACTGGAAGGGCGCCATGCCCTGTCGACGGCTGCACTCGAAAGCCTGCAGCAGGAGGCGAGCCTCGCGGGGGGTGCCCTGGAGGCGGCCCGCGCGGCGCTGACCGAGCGGGAGTCGGCCGTTCCGGAAGCCTGGCGCCAGCCCGCGGCGCTGGAGCGGGAACGCGTCGCCACCGCGCAGCGGTTCCAGTCGTTGAAACAGGCCCTGGAACAGGCCATGGCGCACCACCAGGCCTGCACGAACCGCCGTGCCGTCTGCGACGCCGACCTGAAGACGGCGGTGTCGGTCTGCGCCCAGGCGAAGGCCCTGGCGGACCAGCGGCAGGCGGCCTTCCGGACGCGGCTGGCCGAGGCGGGTTTCGCGGACGAGGGGCAGCACGCCGAGGCCCTGCGCAGCGACGAGGAACTGGTGTCGCTGGACGGGCGCCTGGACGCCTGGACCCGGGCGCTGGCGGCCGCCCGCGACCGGCTGGAACGGTCGCAGACGGCGGCCGACGGGGCGATCCCGCCCGACCTGGCGGTCCTGGCAGCGGACGCGGCCCAGGCGGATCAGGCGCTGGAAGCGGCCCTGAACCTGGCCTCCCGCCTGGCCCAGCAGGTCGAGCAGAAGCGGACGACGCTGGCGACCCTGCGGAAGGATGCCGAGGCCATGGCGGAACTGGAACGCGACTTCGCGGTCCTGGGCAGCCTCTCGGAGGTGGCCAACGGACGCAACAACCTGAACATCACCTTCCAGCGGTACGTGCTGGGGGCGCTGCTGGACGACGTGCTGGTGGCCGCGACGGTGCGCCTGAAAACGATGAGCGCCGGGCGGTACCTGCTGCAGCGCGTCGGGACGGTCGCGGATCGGCGCAGGCCGTCGGGACTGGACCTGGAAGTGATGGACACCTACACCGGGCTGGCGCGGCCCGTGGGCACGCTGTCCGGCGGCGAAAGTTTCATGGCGGCCCTGTCCCTGGCCCTGGGCATGGCGGACGTCGTGCAGTCCTACTCCGGCGGCATCCGGCTGGAAACCGTCTTCATCGACGAGGGCTTCGGCAGCCTGGATCCCGAGGCCCTGGACCAGGCCCTGAAGGAACTGGTCAAGCTGAAGGACAGCGGCCGCCTGGTGGGGATCATTTCGCACGTCCCCGAACTGAAGCAGCGCATCGACGCCCGCCTGGAAGTCACCGCGGGCCGGACCGGCAGCCACGCCAGTTTCGTGGTGGGATAGGAGGGCATCCATGATCAAACCGGCCACGCCGTTTCCGGACTCGTACTGGGTCGTCGACGGGAAGTTCCTGGCAGGCGAGTACCCCAGCAACCGCGACGATGCGAAGGCCGTGGAAAAGATCCGGCGGCTTCTGGGATGCGGCGTGAACAGCATCGTCGACCTGACCGAGGCGGGGGAATACGACCTGCGGAACTACCAGATGATGCTGGCGGTCGAGGCGCTCCGGCTGGGCATGGACGTCCGGCATACCCGCATGGACTTCGCCGACGGCTCGGTGCCCTCGGCCGGTCACGTGCGGCGGGTGCTGGATTTCATTGCGGCCGAGATCGCGGCCGGCCGGGTCGTCTACGTCCACTGCTTCGGCGGCATCGGCCGCACCGGGACCATCGTCGGATGCTGGCTGGCCGAACACGGGCATGCGGGCGCGAAGGCGATCCAGGTCATTGCCGAGTGGCGCGCGGGGACCCCCGACGGGCATCGCGAGTCGCCGGAGAACGGGGGCCAGAAACGGTTCGTGGAGGCCTGGCCGCCGCGCGGCGCTACCCCTTCCGATGCGTGACCGTCCCGAGGACATCCCCCAGTTCGTCCCAGGTCCGACGCTGGTTCACGGTGTGCAGCAGCCACGTGGACGGGGCCACCAGGGACGGCCAGATCCCGTCGTCATACATGCGCGCGGCGATCGGGGCTTCCCCCAACCGGACGCGATCCACGCGATCGCCGTTCGCCAGGGCGATGGCCACGCGATCCGCGGTCGGCAGCGGCGACTGGTTGGACTCGTGCAGGCGAATGGCCCGGGCCGCGACGGCAACGGTCGCGGGATCCAGGTGCATGCCTTCGGCCAGCGCTTCCAGGATGGTCGCGCCCGCCTCCCCGTGACCGGGCTCGGTCCCTTCGCCGATGCGGCCGGAGTCGTGGAAGAAGGCCGCCAGAAGGACGGCCTCCTCGTCCACCTCCCGCGGCCGCCCGTCCAGCGGCAGGTCGTCCACGATCCGGAGGGCCAGGCATCCCACGCGGGTCCAGTGGGAAAGGCCATGAATGCCGGACTGGATGCGATCGAAGGCGTACCGCCCCCCCACCCGTCCGCCGATGTGGTCCTGGACCGCCGCCAACAAAGTGCGGTAGCGCGGCAAGACCCGTTCGCGCAGCAGCCCGTCCAACCGCTCCCGCTCGTCCGAATTCTGCATCATCGCAATCCCTCATCCTGCCGGTCGCCGCACCCGCCCCGGGGCAGTGCTTTTCACAAACCCGCCAGGTCCGCCGGGATTCCCGCCGTTCCGTCCCGCCTTCCGGATCCTCACCGCCGCGCCCGCGCCTCAGCTCCCCGGCGACGAGTCCTTCGGGTCCTGGAACTGCGTCCGGCCCTGGTAGGTCTTGCGGCGCGCGAAGGAGGGGCTGGCGGCCTCCGCGGTCGCGCTGTAGCACACCGCGTTCTCGTTGGCATCGGCGATGCGCGAGTTCATCCGCCGGGACGAGTACGCGGCCTCCTTCTTGAAATTCGCCTCGTCCCGCAGGGCGGCCAACTGGACCAGGACATCGACCACCCCGGCGACCCAGGGATTGTTCGCGGCCTGCTTCTTGGCCTTGCGCAGCAGCGCATCCACCTCCTTCCAGGCCTGGCGACCCGCGGCTTCCTGCGCTTTCTTCTGGTAATCCGCCGCCTCCAGTTCGCCGGCGCGTCGCGCGACCAGTTCGTTTTCGGGCAGCCCGTCACAGTCGGTCGTCAGCAGCGGAAGTTCCAGCGCCACCGGACCCAGTTCGCAGGCCTTGCCGTCCAGGTCGGTCCACGACAGGCTCACCTGCAGGACCTCCAACCGGTGCCCCGCGACGAAGGTCTTCGGCGGCAGGATTTCCACTTCCAGCAGCGCCCAGGTTTCCCCGCCCCAGGCCAGGTCCGGCAGCAGCCAGTGTCCCACGCCCATCGCCAGGTAGTCGTTCACGACGCGGACCTTGGCGCCGGGGCACGCCTCAACTTCCAGGCGCACCGCCCGTCCCGCCAGGGCCGACATCAGGTCGAACTCGGTCCCGAACGGCTCCATCAGGTCGTCCGCGGTCTGGCCGTAGTACCCGCTGCCACCCCCCGAGCGGGCCATCCGCAGCATCAGGTCCTCGTTGAAGGCATCGCCCAGGCCGTAGGTGGACGTCGTGACGCCCGCGGCGGCCAACTGCCGGCACTGCTCCTCGATGGCGGCGGTGTCCGTCAGGCCCTGGTTCGCGTTGCCGTCGGACAGCAGGATCACGCGGGACACGCCGGCGCCCTCCTGGTGCCGGGCGACTTCCTGGGCCCCCTTCAGCCAGCCCTCGTGGAGGTTCGTGCACCCGGCCGTTTCGATGCCGGCCAGCGCGGCCGCGAACAGTTCCGGGGATTTCACGGCGCGGCTGGACAGCACGACCTTGGCGGTGTCGTCATAGACCACCAGCGCGGCGTGGTCCTGAGGGCCCATCCGGGCGATCATCGCCGCGGCGCAGCGCTTCGCCTCCTCCAGCGGGCCGCCGGCCATGGACCCCGAACGGTCCAGCACGTAGGCGAGGTTCAAGGACGGTCGGGTCTTGCCGTCCGGCGGGGGCGGGCAGGGAATCCGCACCAGCACGTCCAGCCGGTTGGCATGTCCGATGCGCAGGCCTTCCCGTCGCGGGACGATCAGCAGTTCCGGAGTGGCGGGGGTGGCGGCCGGGGCCGGTTTCACGGGCTTCGCCTTCTTCGTCACCTTCTTCACGTCCTTCATGACCGACCTCCTTGCTTGCGGAACTCCTGGATCAGCAGGCGGCGCAGCGCGTCGCCCGCATGAGCGGCTTGGTCCGGCGTCAGGGACGGCAGCGCGGCACGGTCCACCTCCACGGTGCACCAGGGCGCGACGGTCAGGCGGATCACCTCGCGCCGGTCTGCGGTTCCCGACAGGTTGCCCAGGGCGGCGAGATCGCTTTCCAGCGCCAGGTGGTCCGTGGTCGGCGAACGGAACAGCGTGGTCACCGTTGCGGCCGGCAGGGACGAGGTCGGCCGGGACGAAGGCGCCTGGGCCTGGGCGGCGAACTTCGCCACCAGTTCCTGGGCGCGGTTCGCGGGTTTTGGCAGCAGCCCCGCCAGCGTGTCCCAGTCCGCGGCCCGGATGACGTCGGCGATCTTCTGCAGGGGCCAGCCCTGGGCCAGGAACGAGCGGATGACCAGGGCTTCCAGCAGGTTCCGCCCGGTGAAGATGGCCTCCTTCCCCCGCCGCGTCGGGCGCGTCAGGGCCCCCACCGTCACGTAGTGGCGAATCAGGCGCACATTGGGCGCGCCGTCGGTTTCGGGCAGGCCGAACCGGGGCAGCAGGCCCGGCAGTTCCTCGGCCAGCTTTTCGGCCGTTCCTTCCCAGGTCTTGTAGCGCCAGTGCCACGGGTTCATCGGGCGACTCCGGTTCGGGCTTGCTTCAATAATGACAACCAACGTTGACACTGTCAAGTGGCACGTCCTTACCCGGGCCGTGGTTCCCGGGACAGGCACATCATGACAGGGGGGTGCGACATGGGACTGTGTCGGGGGCGCTACATCGAGCAGTCGGACGACTCGCTGACCAGGGCGTAAGAGATCCGGGTGGTCACGCGGAGGGCAGGCAGCGACGGGTCGGTGATGACCCTGATTTCATACATGGTTTCCTTGCCCTGGCCTTCCTTCCACTGGTTCTTCTGCCCCTGGCTGACGTAGGCATACCAGAAGGTGTATCCCTTGCCGTTGTCCTCGGGGTGGAAGATCGACACCGGGGACGCCACCAGCGGGCATGAACCGGGGCAGAAGGTTCCGATCCAGCCGTTGAACTGCGCCTGGAACAACATCGGATCGGGCACGCCCCGCGTCTTGGCATCCGTCTCGTCCGCCCAGCGGAACTCGGCCAGCATCTTGGCGTGCTGGCACATGTCCGCGTCGTACTCGCCGACGCGATCGTGGGTCGAGAACACCAGTTCCGTATGGGTGGAATCCACGACGGCGATCTTCCGTCCGACGACCACGCCGTCCACCGGTTCGCCCCAGTCCTCGGAGCCTTCCTGCCCCAGGTCGACGCCCAGTTCCGGACTCTTCGCATCGACGACGCCCAGGCTGGGATGGACCCAGACCTCGCCGGTGAACGTGTAGCCGCGAAGGACCTCGGGAAGGGCGTCCCCGTCAAACGTGAACGTCCCCTGGAAATGCCGGCAGCCCGTCACCGAACCCAGCGCCTTGGAGGCCACCGTGACGTTTTCCGCCACCAGGGAGTAGGTCGCATCCACGGTCGCGGTCCGCGGAGTGGGGTCCCCGGGCGCCGTCAGCGTGGCCGTGACCTGCCGCGTCTGGGGCACATTCAGCGGGGGATTCAACGCCACCACCGCCGGCGGGTCGATGACGCCCGAGGTGCCGGATGCGTACTGGAAACCGCCCACCGTGAGGGTTTCGGTGCCGATGCCGCTGATGTAGGTGACGAACCCCGGGGAGGTCGCGTCCAGCCGGGAGCCCGCGGGGATGTCATAGCCGACCTTGAACGTCGAATATGTCCGGCCGCCCAGGGTTTTTTCACCCACCACACCGACCTGGAACTGGCTGGTCGAAACCGTCGGCATCTGCCCCACCGCGTTCATGATGGTGGTCGGGGTATAGGTCCCGAACGGTTCCCGCGGATCCGGAACCCCGCCGGAGGGGTCACCGCAGGCGGCCAGGACGGGCAGGGCGATTGCGACCAGTCGCAGCAGGAACCGGTTCGTGTGCCGATGCATCTGTCTTCCCCTGTGAGGAATGGCCATGGTTCTGTACGTGACGGGCAGTATAACGGGTGTTCCGGCGCGAAGGAAGGCCGCGCCGGGACTCCGTTGGGGACCGATCGGACTAGGGCGCGAGGCACTCGGCACAGTCCCGAAGCCCCAGGAGGCCTGCGCCCGTGGCGATGTCGGTCACCACCTCGGCGGGGAGGCCCCAGACTGTGCCCGGTCCGTGCCGGCGCCAGTCCACCTGACCCGAGGCTCCATCGAGCGGGATCGGGATGGGGAATCCCTCGGGGTCGGTGGACAGGGGAACGATCCCGCCATGGAAGGTGCACTCGATGCTCTGCTCGTCCGGATCGTCCACGGTGCGAAACGACAGGGATTCGCTGGATTTGGCGGAAGGCGCGGGGGAGATGCAGTACGACACGGAGACGTTCCGGCCGACGATCCCGTCCAGGAAATCCTGGTGAACGGCGGTCCCGCCGGAAGTGATGCGGGACTTGCCTGCAATGAACCGAAGGTACGTGCAGCGCGTGGAGTCCAGCATCTGGGTGTGATCCGGGGGGTCGGGTTGAGGCTGAACGAGCACCACGAACCGGGTCGGAACCTGGATCATGGAGTCGAAGAATCCGGTGCCTTGAGTGACGTCCGGGCCAGGCCCCACGCTGGAAACAAGCGTGTTGACGACGACGTGGGCGTACCCGGCGGGAACGCACAGTCCCTCGGTGCAGGTTTCCCCGAGTGGGCACAGTCCGCAGGTGCTCCCGCAGGCGTCGTCCCCGCATTCCCGGGTGCCGCATGCAGGATCACAGACGTCCCCGTCGGGGGGCGCATCCGGAGTCTGCAAGAGGTCCAAAGCAAGGTCCAAAGCAAGGTCCGGAGAAGGATCCGGAGCGAGGTCCGGGGAGGCTCCGGAGCCTGGCCCACAACCTTCCGTGACGGCTGTCAGCGCGATCACCAGCGACAGCAGCAAGGCCTGTGCAATCATCGGAAATGCTCCGGAGCGCCTGGGGGGCGAGTATCGCACGATCAACGACGGGCGGTTCCAGGGAGGCAGGGCTATTCCAGCGTGAACGTGTGCGACGCGACGAACGTTTCCTTCCCGATGTCGATGATGGTCTGGACCAGGTACGCGTCCACCACGTAGGTGCCGGGTGTCGAAACGGGGAACTGCGACAGACAGATGTGGGCGTCCGCGCTGGCGCACGCGGCGAAGTCCTTGTTCGTGATGTCGTTGAAGTACAGCCGGACGAAGCGCCCGTCGAAGTTGGCCGACGACTCCATCCGGAACGTCAGCATCGAGGTCGTCGCGACCTCGAACGTGTCGGACTCGCCGGTCAGCGAGAACCCGTTTCCGCCGAAGCCGGTCCCGAAGGCGAGGCTGTCCCTGAAGCCGTCCGTCGACAGGGCGTTCTCCGAGTCGCAGGCCGAAAAGGCCATCATTCCGGCCAGCGCGAACAGGATCACCAGCATCGTCTTGCGCATGGGCACCTCATGGATTCGTTGTGGATGCTAGCATGGGCGGAGCCCCGGCTCCAGGCTCCCGGTTGGGGCTTGCTGATCCCCGCTCAGGCGGCAAGCACCGTCTTGACGATGAGTCCCACTCCTACGGCGACCATGGAAGACATGAGCGTCCCGATCAGGACGTATTCCGCGAAATCCCGCTGGTCGAGTTCCTTGAAGCGCGTGAAGCTCTTGGCCGCCAGCACGAACCCGATCGCGGCGTACTGACCCAGGAGGATCAGGAGGTAGATGATTCCCCGCTCGAAGAGGCCGATGATGCGGCCCCGGTTGAATTCCCCGGTGTCCTCCGGCCTGGAAACCCACGGACTGGAACAGGACCATCGCAACCCAGTCCCAGGCCTTCATCGGTTCGTCCCGGGTGACCAGCGGTACCCGGGCTGCCAGGACGGTGACCAGGTACCAGGCGAATCCCAACTCGTTCATGCCACCCTCATGGACGCGTCGAGCATCGTCCCGATATCCGACAGGATCCTTGCGATGGGCTTGATCGCATTCGCCTTGAACGATTTGTACACGGCTCGCTCCGAGATCCCGATTTCGGTCGCCATTCCCTTGACGATGCTCTTTCCGTACGACCCGCCATCGGTCCAGGGCTCCATTTCGACCAGCCTTCGCAGCATCTGGAAGCGCTTGCCATCCCACCCGGACAGGACGCTCGAAATGAGGTCGAGGCTGTCGGCGACGAGGGGACCGGGTTGGATCGCCGCTCCCGTGACCGCCAGCAGGCAGTTCCTGGTCTTCAGGCCGGTGATCGCGTCGCGAGCTTCGTGGAAGGCCGGGCCGTCCATTCCCAGAGCCTGCTGCGGGTTGATCCGGGTCACGATGGCGCCGGGGGACAGGGCAAAGCGGACCCGGACGGGGGAGAGCGCTTCGAGGATTCGGATGGCATCCCGGAGGGCAGGGGTCGCATCGCGATACACGGCCTGGAATTCGTCGCCCAGGGTGATGGTGTAGGGCGACGCGAGTTTGTCGGCGTGCTGCAGGTTCAATTCTTCCAGGACCCGTTCGAGCTTCTGCTGGACTCCCGCTCGGTCGGGAAGCCTGCGGGACAGGACGATATCGCCGATGACCACCAGGTGTTTCATGTGCGGTTCCTCCCCACCACCAAGGCATTCCAGATTCTAACTGCGGACACTCGAAAAACAAGAACCGTGGAGGTACGGAAAGAAAAAAAGAACCGAAAAGGTACAGAGAAGAAAATAGAACCTCCATGGTCCTGTAGTGGCTGGAGGTCCAACCGACGCCTTCTGCCACATGGACACGCGCGCCGCCGGGAAATCCATGCCATAGTCTGGGCCGGAGGGGCCACCGGGCCCGGTCGTGGGAAGTCGTCGTCGGAAACAGGAGCCGAGATGGATGTTGGAGTGATCATCGACCTGGAGACCACCGGGTTCGATCCGTTGCAGGATCGCGTGGTGGAAGTCGGGATGCTGGAGTTCGTCCTGACCTCCGCGCCCGACGGGGCGACCGGTGCGGGGCTGCGGGCCGACATGGTGGGCGCCTACTCCGGCCTGGAGGATCCCGGGCAACCGCTGCCCCAGGGCGTGGCCGAGTTGACGGGGCTTTCGGATGCGGTCCTGGCCGGGCGCGTGGTCGACTGGGACCAGGTTCGCCGGATGCTGACCCGGGCCAGCGTCGTGATCGCGCACAATGCGGCGTTCGACCGGTCATTCCTGGAGCGGCGTCCCGAACTGGCCGGGCTGGACCTGCACTGGGCGTGCTCCATCAAGCACATCAACTGGCACCGGCACGGCTTCAAGACCCGGGCGCTGAACTACCTGGCCGCGGACCACGGGTTCGTGAACCCCTTCGCGCACCGGGCCCTGTTCGACTGTGCGACCACCTTCCGCCTGGTGACGCCCTACATGGAGGAACTGATCCGGCGCAGCCACCTGCGCGAGTTCCTGATCAGCGCCACCGGATCGCCCTTCGAAACCAAGGACATCCTGCGTGCCCAGGGATACCGCTGGAATCCGGATGCCCGGGTCTGGGCCAAGGCCGTTCTGGAAGACGAACTGGACGAGGAGCGGGCCTTCCTGGCGGCCGAAGTCTACAAGGGGGCGTCGCGGCACCGGGAAGAGGAAGTCGGCGGCAGGGTTTGATCGCCCGGGTCCGGCCGCGCCCCTGTGGTTCCCCGCTGGTACAATGAAACCCGCATCACGTGAGGCCTCGCGATGGCGACTCCCTTCTGGCGGGCTTCCGTTCTTTTCGTGGCGCTGGTGACCGCGGGGTGCTGGTCCTCGGAATCGACCAGCCTCGATGATGCTGCGACCTCACAGGACATCGCGGGCGAAGTTGCATCGGACGTCTTGCTGGAGTTCCCGTCCGACAATGCGCCCCCCGCCGACCTCCTCAGCGATTCCCAGGACGACTTCCCGCCCGTCCAGTGCGGAATCCCCTACCCGATCTTCCCGTGGTTCGACCGCAAGTGCTCGCAGGACACGGACTGCGCGGTGGTCTTCCACCAGGTCGACTGCTGCGGCACCCTTACGGCGGTGGGCATCAACGCTGCGGGGGTCGAGGGGTTCAAAGCGGCCGAGACGATCTGCGACGGTCAATACCCGGCGTGCGGTTGTGCGGAAGGCCCAACCACCGCGGCCGACGGCAACTGGGCGTTCGGCGCCGAAGCGTTCGGGGCGTGGTGTCACGACGGCGACTGCTTCAGTTTCGTGAAAGTCCCCGGGCCGCCCTGGGCCGGCATCGTCTGCGGCAGCGGTCAGGGGACGTGTCGTCCGGGGGACGAGGTCTGTTGCGTGACGTCGTCGCCGATGGGCCAGGCGTGCCTGAAGGTCGCGACCCCTTGCGGCGACACGAACTTCGCCGTGGCCTGCGACGGCCCCGAGGACTGCGGTCCCGGAGGCGCCTGCTGCGACCCGTCCGGCGTCAGCACCGGCAACTTCTGCGCGACCGGCGGGGGGTGCCTGGCCCTGGAACTGACGGTGTGTCATGTCGATGCGGACTGTGGCGACGGAAACGCCTGCTGCCCCGTGACGTTCATGGGGTGGGCGCACAGGACCTGCCAGGCGGGGCGCACCTGCCACTGATTCCCCGTCCCCTCACCCCTCCCCCGGCGTGACCAACTTCAGCCCGACGATCCCGGCCAGGATCAACCCGACGCACAGCAGGCGCGGCCAGGAGGCGGACTCGCCGAAGAGGACGATCCCCAGGGCCACCGTGCCGATGGCGCCGATGCCGGTCCAGACGGCGTAGGCGGTTCCCAGGGGCAGGCTTTTCACGGCGATGCCCAGGAGGACCACGCTGAGGACCATGGCGGCGACGGTCGCGGCCGTGGGCAGGGGCCGCGTGAAGCCGGCGGTGTACTTCAGGCCGACGGCCCAGGCGACCTCGCACAGACCCGCCAGGAACAGGATGACCCAGGGCATGAGGCCTCCATCAATGCAGGGGGCAGCGGCGACGTCCGCGCGCCTTCGGGCGAAATGTACCACGCAGGGCCGGGGTGCATCCTTGAGGTTTCACGGAGTGCTGTTATCCTTGTTACCCGTTGCACGGAAAACCTGCATGAAGGTTCGACGGCCCGGATCGGAATCCCGCGGGCTCCCGCTCCTGCTGATGCTCGCAGTGATTGGTCAAGGAACCGCCTGCGCGGGCGGGGTCCCGGCCGAAAGCGTCGGCACGGACGTCCGGACCTCGCGCCTGGACCTTTCGTACGCGCCCCAGGGCGGGGATGCCGCCGCGGCGGATCCGGACGCGGCGGATGCCCAGGTCGGCGAGCCCGGTCCCGGGAACACGGAAGCCGGCGCCGAAGCGTCGGGATGCGTCGACCCCATCGACTGGCAGTGCATCGACAACTCCGCCGCCCAGCGGTGCACCCAGGGGCACATCGAAATCCGCGAATGCGGCGAGTCCGAAACCTGTGACGGCGGCATCTGCTTCCCGTTCTGCCCCGTGGGCACGGCCAACTGCAGCCACGTTCTGTCCGACGGCTGCAACGTCGACACGACCTCGGACCCGGCACACTGCGGCAACTGCGTCACGAATTGCGGCGATGCGGACTGTGTTCAGGGCGCCTGCGCCTGCGCGTCGGCGTCGCAGACGGCCACCCGGAGCCCCCTGGACATGTACATCATGATGGACCAGTCGTCCTCGATGGACGAAGCCACGGGGTCCGGCCTCAGCAAGTGGGACGCCGTGTCCCAGGCGCTGCGGGCCTTCGTCGCGGACGCCGGTTCCGCGGGAATCGGCGTGGGCATCCAGTACTTCCCGATCATCACCGGCGGCTGGTTGTTCGAAACCGAATCCTGCGACGTGGCCGACTACGCCCAGGCGGAAACGGCGATCCAGGTGCTCCCGGGCAATGCCACCGCGATCATCAACTCGATGAATTCCCACAGTCCCTACGGCAATACGCCCACGCACCCGGCGCTGAAGGGGGCCGTGGACCATGCCCGGGCCCACGCGCTGGCCCACCCGACCCACACCGTCGTGGTGGTGCTGGCGACGGACGGGGAACCGACCGAGTGCGACCCGCAGGACATCCCGACGATCGCGACGGTCGCATCGACGGCGGCCGCCGGGACGCCGGGGGTCCTGACGTTCGTGGTGGGGGTGGGATCGCTGCTGACCAGCCTGGACCGGATCGCCGTGGCGGGCGGTACGCACAGCGCCTTCGTGGTCGATCAGGGCGGCAACGTGGTGCAGCAGTTCGCGGCGGCTCTGCAGGCGATCCAGGGCCAGGCGCTGGGATGCACCTACGCGATTCCGGCCCCCACGAACGGGCAGGCGTTGAACTACGAAAAGGTCAACGTGCAGGTGACCTTGGGCGGCGCGCCCCCGGCGCAATTGGGGTACGTCGAGACCACCGCCGCCTGTGCGGCCAGTGGCGGTTGGACCTATGACGATCCGGTCCAGCCCAACAAGATCCTGCTGTGCCCCGCAACGTGCACCGGCGTCACCGGCGACGCCACGGCGAAGGTGGACATCCTGCTGGGGTGCACCCGAACGGTCACGCCGCCGGACACGCACCACTAGGCGCTGGGCGGGGAATCCTGCCCCGGTTGCTTCCTCCTCCCGCCCCTGCCTTTTTGCATTACCCCCCCCGTGCTGACGTTGCGATAGACTCCGCCTCCTGTGACAGCGATGGCGACGGATCCGCGATGCAGGCCGGCAAGGAAGCGCCTGGAACAGCGACGACGGAAGGTCGGAAACCCGGCGCAGGGAACGGGTCGGTGGGGCGTGGGGCAGGAGCGGCCGGGGGGCGGGACCGGATGCGGCGCGAGGCGCGGGGACTGGGTTACGAGGATGGCGTGCGGCTGTTGAGCACCCGGTCCGGTGCAGGCGTTGGAGCGGGGGGTACGCCGTCGGCGCTGGGCGTGCTGGCCCGCGAGGAATTCGTCCGGTCCGGGATCAAGGGGCCCGAGGACGTGCGGGCGCCGACCGGTCTGGGTGGGTTCGAGGTCGCGTACGATCCGGCCGCGATGGTGGAGTGGGTGCGGATTGGGGCGGCCGTGCAGTTCCGGAATGGTATCGAGATCGTGGATGGGAAGGCGGTGGCGCAGGAGAAGGATCTCGGAGGCATTGCCGATTGGCTCAACAGTGAATTTGGAAAAGATCCCCTACAACTGAGCCGGAATGCCTTTCGCTGGCAGTGGACCGAGGGTGAGAAGGCCGCCTGGTTGAGCCGCCTGAAATCGTCGGTCGAGGAACGGTGGTCCCGGCAGTTCCTCTTCCATGCCACCGCCGAGGGCTTTGAAGGTTTGCAGGCGCTGGCCAGCGTTGACGTTGATGTGCAGGCCGGCGTCCAGGGACCTCGCGATCATTTGGCCCTGGAGGTGTTCAAGACCCCCCCGGAGCAGGCTTTGAACCTGGGACGGTTGGAATACGGGGAGGGTGGACCTCTCGACAACCGCATGTTCCTGGAGTCCGGCGATGTCGAGGGACGAAGGGACGACTTCGGCCGCGACGCCTTCACGTTCGACGAGGCCTTACCCGGCCTGACTCGCGAGTCATTCAGTAGCTTGAAGAGTTGGGCGATCCGGTTCAAGGCCGGCACGAACACGCCGCCCAGGATTGTGGCTCGCGTCCAGGGCTACGGTGCCCGCCTGGTGGACAGCGCCCGGGAACGCTTTGAAGTGATGGGTGGGGTTCTGGAGGCCTACGGTTTCGACGCGTCGCGGCTGTCCTTCGAGTATGCGGGACCGGGAAGCGAGGCTATCCTGCTGGTCGGGGATGGCCGGCCGATGGTCACGGCGGATCACGAGTTCGGCCACGCCTTTGGTTTGAAGGACGAGTATGCGAAGGACCCGGGCGGAGGTCTGGACGGGAAGGGGAAGCCCGCACCGGCCGGCGCCCCCACCGGGCACGATGAATTGGCCCGGTGCCAGGGACTGCCCGGGGCGGTGTACGAGAACAGCGACGGCCTGATGTCCCTAGGGGAAGCGATGCGTCCGACGTATGGCGCGCCGTTCCTGTGGGCACTGAAGAAGGTCACGCGGATGGACGGATGGTCGGATCAACCGCCGGTAAAGGGTTCTGCCCCTGATCGTGAGGGAGGCCAATGACACGAACTTCAGCCACCGTTTGCGCCTTCCTCCTGTTCCTGGTCGTGCTGTCCCCCGGATGCTCGATGTGCGGCGCCCCTGACCTGGTGGATGCCGCGGTGGAGAGCGTGGTGGAGGAGGTGTCATCTGACCCCACGCCTTCCCCGGGGACGATCCAGGGCTCCCAGGAAGCGCCCGAACCGTTCCTGGCCGAAATGTACGTCGTCATGTTCAGGGTGAGAGATGCCTACAAGAAGCGCATTCTGCAGGACGGCTCCGTCTGGCGATACACCGACCGGCGAATATTGTTCAACGAGTCGTCAAAGAAGGTTGAAGGAACGATTGTCCCCCGGGCCTGGTGGTTCGACGGCGAACGCCTTGCACCGTCGGAAGTCCGGGCTCTGACCGTCGCAATCCGTGATCTGGGAATCATGCTGCTTCCGATGGAACCGCCTCCCCCGACGGGAACTCTGATTGGCGCCCACGAGACAGACTGGTCCTTTTCGCTCGACGGCCTGACCAACACGGTCGTCACGCTGCAGGGACAGCCCCGCCCCGAGATTGACCGCTTTGAACGCCTCTTGGACGTGGCCACCGACAACGTGATTCAACGCTGGCGTCGAGACCGTGGGCTGGAACACGATCCTGTAGTTCCCCTCCCTGCCCCCTGAACCGCCCGCCCCGCGCCCCCGCCCTCCCATATCCATTGCCCACCCCGGCCTTGTGCCATACCGTACCCGTACCCGTACCCGTACCCGTACCCGTACCCGTACCCGTACCCGTACCGGATCCCGTTCCTGTCCCCCCCACCCCGGAGGCGCCCCATGCACACCCCGCACCGCATCGAAAACGGCCGGAAATTCCGCATCGCCTCCCTCTCCCCCACCCCCCCGAAGAACGCCCCGTCCAAGCCCGACGGCATCCGTGCGACCGAAACCCTGCTGCCGCGCCTGTACGCGCTGCAGGAAAAACTGTTTGCGGACGGCCGGAAGGGCCTGCTGATCGTCCTGCAGGCGATGGATACGGGGGGCAAGGACGGGACCGTGCAGCACGTGTTCAGCGGGGTCAATCCCATGGGCTGCCGCGTCACCAGTTTCAAGGCCCCGACGCCCGAGGAACTGCGGCATCCCTTCCTGTGGCGGGCCACGAATGCCCTTCCGCCCCGGGGCAGCATCGGCATCTTCAACCGCTCCCACTACGAGGACGTCCTGGTCGTCCGGGTCCACGACCTGGTGCCGAAACCGGTCTGGTCCCGACGCTATTCGCAGATCAACGAATGGGAACGCATGCTGACCGAGGACGGGTACGTCGTCCTGAAGTTCTTCCTGCACATCGGTCGGGACGAGCAGAAGGAGCGCCTCCAGGCCCGGCTGGACGACCCGGCGAAGCGGTGGAAGTTCGAGCCCGCCGACCTCGCCGAGCGCAAGCACTGGGACGACTACATGAAGGCCTACCAGGACGTGATCCGGAAGTGCTCGACCCCCTGGGCGCCCTGGGTCGTGGTCCCGTCAAACCGGAAGTGGTACCGGAACCTCGTCGTGGCCAGCGCCATCGTCGATGCGCTGCAGAAACTGGATCTGAAACTTCCGGAGCCCGACTTCGACCCGTCGGCGATCCGGATCGAGTGAAGCCGTCCGGCGTCCCCATGTCAGCAACTAGCACTTTGTCGTCGATTTCAGACAGAATCGTTCGCGGATTTCCATCGGCATCATCCGGCGGCGGGCTTCCCCTCTCCCGACGCAAGGAGGCTCGCCATGATCCGACCGATCCACGTCCTGGTGATCGAGCAGCGGGCGTCCGACGTCGAGGTGCTGCAGGTCCTCCTGGCCGGCGCGGACGAGGGTCCCTTCGTCGTCGAAAGCGAAACCACGCTCGCCGGGGGGCTGGAACGGCTGGTGCGGGGCGGGATCGATATCGTCCTGCTGGGGCTGGACCTCCCCGACGCCTCCGGTTTCGATGCGCTGGCCCGGCTGGTCAAGGCGGCACCCGAGGTCCCCGTGGTCGTCATGACCGGCGTGGAGGACCGCGCGAAGGGGCTGGAGGCGGTGCGGCTGGGCGCGCAGGACTACGTGCTCCGGGGGCGGGCCGCAGCCTCGAGCCTCGTGCGCATCGTCCGGTACGCGATCGAACGGAAGCGTTCCCAGGAAACGCTGCGTCACAGCGAGGAGCGCCATCGCCTGCTGTTCAACAGCATCAACGATGCGGTGTTCGTCCACGGCCTGTCCGACGAAGGCCTCCCCATGCGATTCACGGAGGTCAACGACATCGCGTGCCGGCGGCTGGGGTATTCCCGGGACGAACTGCTGGCGCTGGGACCCTTGGACATCGACGGCCCCGAGGGCCTGGCGCTGGTCCCCGACATGATGGCGCGGCTTCGGGCCGACGGCTTCGCGGCGTGGGAGGGCGAGCACGTCACGAAGGATGGCCGCCGGATCCCGGTCGAAATCGGCAACCGCCTGTTCCACATGGACGGCCGGCCCACGATCCTGTCGACGGTCCACGACATTTCCTTGCGCCGTCAGCGCGATCGCGATCTGCGCGAAGCCCACCGCAAGTTGAACTCGCTGCTGAACAACCTCCCGGGCGTGTTCTACCGGTGCGCCAACGATCCGCTGTGGACGATGGAATACATGAGCCTGGGGGCGCTGGAACTGACGGGCCACCCGGCCGAGGCCTTCATCGGGAACCATGCGCTGTCGTTCTCCGTCATCATCGATCCGGACGACCGGCAGAGGGTCTGGGACGAAATCGAACAGGCCCTGGCGGTCCGGCGGGCGTTCACGCTGGAATACCGCATCCACACGGCGAATGGCGACACGAAGTGGGTGTGGGAACGGGGCTCGGGCATCATCGCCGACGGGCAGATGATCGCGCTGGAAGGCTTCATCACCGACATCACCGAGCGCAGCCTGGCGACCCAGGCGCTGCGCGAGGCCGAGGAAAAGTACCGCCACGTCGTGGACCACGTCAGCGACGGCATCGGCATTTCGAACCAGGAGGGGCGCATCCTGTTCGCGAACCCTGCCCTGGCCAGGATGGTGGGTGTCGACGATCCCGATGCGCTGGTCGGCCGGAAGGTCAGCGAGTTCGTGTCCCCGGAAGTCTCGGAGGAACTGCAGCAGCGGATGTTCCACGACGCGGCCCGGGCGGGACCGTTCGCGGAGCCCCTCGTCGAAAGGTTTCCGATCCGGAGGCAGGACGGGACCGAGGCCATCCTGGAGGTCCGGGCATCCGGCAGCGGGTCCGACGGGAACGGCCTCATTCTGAACGGGGTGCTCCGGGACATCACGCGGGAGGTTCGCGCGGCGAGGGTCGAGGAGGAAAGCCACCAGCGGATCCGCAAGGCCCTGGAGGGGACGATCCTGGCGATGTCGCGCACGGTCGAAACGCGTGATCCCTACACCGCCGGCCACCAGCGCCGCGTGGCGGAACTGGCCCGGGCGATCGCGGTGATGATGGGCATGCAGGACTCGCGCGTGGAGGGCCTGTACTACGCAGGCCTGGTGCACGACGTCGGGAAGATCGGGCTGCCCGCCGAGATCCTGTCCAAGCCCAGCAAACTGACCTCGACCGAGTTCCAGTTGATCCAGAGCCACTCGGCCCTGGGCGCCGACATCATCGGGGACATCGATTTCCCCTGGCCCATCGCCACGATGGTCCGGCAGCACCACGAACGCCTGGACGGGACGGGCTACCCGGACCGGCTGCCGGGGACGGAAATCCTGCTGGAGTCGCTGATTCTGGCCGTCGCCGACGTCGTGGAAGCCATGGTGTCCGACCGGCCCTACCGGCCCGGCCTGGGCGTCGGGGTCGCCCTGGCGGAAATCCAGGCGGGATCGGGCACGCGGTATGATGCGGACGTGGTCGCTGCGTGTGTCCAGGTGGTTCGCGACCAGGAATGGCGCTTCGACTGACTGCCCGTCCTGCTCGATACCCTGAATGAATCGTCCCCAGGTCCGTCGAATCGCCGTGTCGGGTCGTTCCGGGGCCCTAGGACTCCGGGCCCGCCGGTAGTATCATTCGCCCCCGGGAACCCGGGTGAGGGAGGACCATGAAAACGCGAATCCTGGCGCCAGTCGTGGCGATCGTGCTGTTCGTGTCGGGGGCGGCGGTCGCGGGACCGACCGATGTGGCCATCAACGTGACGCGCCTGGGCGGCGACACCGTGTCCGCGCAGCCGTTCGTGGATCGCTTCCTGCGCCACGTCGAATCGAAGGTCGGCTGGGCCGCCGGTTCGGCGAAGGGCGCCTTCCTGGTGTCGCGAAAGGACGTGCTGGCCTACGTGGCGGATACGAAGCCCGGCATCGGGATGATCGAGCCGGGCCTGTACTTCGAAATGCGCAAGGCCTGGGGGCTCCAGGCGATCCTGCAGGTCGAAAGCAGCGAACTGGTCTCGCCGCGGCTCCACGTCGTGGTCAAGGATCCGGCGATCCAGACCCTGGACGACCTGAAGGGCAAGCGCCTCTGGACGCTCCTCGCCGACACCCCGGCCTACCTGTCGAAGGTCGTCCTGGACGGGAAGGTCGACGCCGGGACGTTCTTCACCCTCAAGCAGATCGGCCAGGCCCTGCGTGGCGCGAAGGCCGTGATCCGGGGCGATTGCGAGGCGACGATCCTCGACGACGAGCAGTTGGCGAAGTCGAAGGAAGTCACCGGCGGCACGGAACTGCGGGCGATCTACTCGTCGCCGCCGCTGCCGTCGATCCCGATCGTCTCCTTCGGCGGGAACATGAAGCCCGCGGATCGGGAGACCCTGGTCAAGGCCTTCACGGCGATGTGCGCATCCTCGGATGGCGCCTCGATCTGCAAGGAAATGCACGTGGGGCGTTTCGTGCCCCTGGACGCGACGGTGTTCGGCGCCGCCCAGAAGCGATTCGGCGACTAGCCCGGCCGGTCCCGCACCGGCGACACGGAGTTCCGACCCATGAGTGCACGCAGCGAAGTGTTCCTCCAGAAGGCGTTCCGCTACATCGTCGCAAAGCGGTGGTGGGTCGTCGGCATCTACGCCGTCCTGCTGGGCATCAGCATTCCGTTCGCGATCCGCGTCGATCAGGACAACGGCATCGATCGCCTGATCGTCAAGGAAGACCCGGACTTCATCGCGACGCAGAATTTCGCGCGTGTATTCGGGGCCAGCGAGTTCGTGGTCCTGTTCGCCGAGGCCGACGATCCCTACGCGCCGGACGTCATCGCGGCCGTGGACGCGCTGGACCGGCGGCTGTCCGCGATCCCGAAGGTCGCGTCGAACTCGATCCTGTCGATCTACCACCGGGCGCGCCCCGACGCGGACCCCGTGGCCGATCCGGGGGCCTTCAAGACCTTCGCGACGGGGACGGCCCTCTTCGGGCAGCAGGGGATGGTTGGCGACCATTTCTATGGCCTGCCGCTGATCCTGGACGTGCGGGACGGCGACCAGCGCGAGGAAGCGCTGAAGGCGATCGACGCCGCGACGGCCGACCTGATCGCGAGCCCGGCCCCCCTGAACGCGCTGCGCAAGGTCGGCGAGCCGTACGTCAACAGCTATCTGAACGAAAAGACATCGTCGGGCGGGATGCGCCTGTTCCCGGTCTTCGGCGGGTTCGTCATCCTGCTGTGCTGGGGCCTGTACCGGTCGGGCCGCGCGCTGTTCGCCATCATCATCTCGATGCTGGTGAACGTGGCGCTGTGCGTGGGCTACATCGGGATCGTCGGCGGGACGTTCACCATCGTGTCCGTCATGGTGCCGATGACCATCATGGTCACGTGCCTGGCCACGCTGGTCTACATCCATTCCCGCTATGTCGAGCAGCCCCCCGACTGCACCGTGGACGACCACCAGGCCTTCGCGCTGGCGAACAAGTTCCTGCCGTGCACCGCGTCGGTCTTCGCGTCGGCCGCCGGATTCGCGGCGCTGGTGGTGTCGGACATCCGCCCGATCCGCGAGATGGGCGTGTGGCTGGCCATCGGGCTGGTGTTCACGTGGCTGGTGTCGTTCACGCTGTTCCCTGCGCTGCAGAAGATCCTGCACACGCCCACCCAGGTGGAGCGGAAGACTTCGGCCCAGTGGTTCGAGCATGTGGCCGCCTGGATGCCGCCCGTCACGTACCGGTGGCGCTGGACGACCGTGCTGCTGGCGCTGGCGATGTCGGCCGCGGGCGCGGTGGCGCTGTTCGGGCTGCCGGGCGTCGTCGCGCCGATGAAGATCCTCACCGACCCGATCGACTACGTGAACTCCGATTCGCAGTTGTACAAGGACACGCGCCGGGTCGGCGAACTGATGCCCGGCCTGTCGATGTCCGAGGTCTGGTTGAAGGGCAAGGTCGGCAGCCTGAACCAGCCCGAAATCCTCACCGGCCTGGATGCCTTCCAGCAGGCTCTGGAAAAGGAGCCGATGGTGGGCTCGGCGGTGGGCGTCACGACCGTCCTGCGGATGATGCGCTACATCGGCGGCAAGGGCGACGTGCTGCCCCAGGACCCCGACGAGATGGCGACCGTCGCGGACAGCCTGGAAACGGCGATCCGGCAGGAGCCGCTGCTGTCCCGGTTCGTGGACACGAAGGACATGGCCCAGACGCACATCACGCTGGTGACCCGGATCAACGACTTCCCGCTGTGGCTGGAACTGGACAAGCGGGTGGCGGACATCTGGGCGGCGACGCTGGTGAAGCATCCCGCCTTGAAGGAACTGGGCACCGATGCGCCGCAGATGGTCGGGGCCGTCCGGCTGCAGTCCAAGGTGGGGCACAACCTGGTGCCGACGCTGACGGAGTCCTTCGCCCTGACCGTCGCGATCATCTTCAGCGTGTTCCTGGTGGTGTTCCGCAACGGCGCGGCCCGCCTGATGGCCATGATCCCGTCCCTGTTCGCGATCCTGGTGATGTTCGGCATCATGCGGTTGACGGGGATGTCCCTGAACGTGGCGACGATCCTGATCGCCTCGACGGTGCTGGGCACCTCGGAAAACGACCAGATCCATTTCTTCTACCACTTCCTGGAAAAGAAGAACGGCGGCACGACCGAGGAGGGGCTGCGCCATACGACCCTGATCGCGGGCCGGTCCATCTTCTTCGCCACGCTGATCAATGCGCTGGGATTCCTGGCCTTCGCGCTGTCGGACCTGCCGCCGATCCGGCAGTTCGCGATCCTGGCCGCCGTGGCCTTCGCGCTGTCGATGATCGCCGACTTCACGGCCCTGCCCGGCGCCCTGTGGATGGTCTTCAAGGACAAGCCCGATGCGCTGAAGACCCCCGCGGACGCGAAGGCCTGATCAACCCCCCCGGATCGCCGCAGGGTTCCCCTTCATCGCGCCGTCATTTCGCCAGCAGTTGCAGCGTCCCCTGCACGATCGGTCCCACGCCCCGGGCGTAAATCCGGGCGGTCCGCCCCGCCTTCAGGGGCGTCCATTCGGAGGTGACGAGGGTGTCGGTGAAGGAACCCACCGGAAGGGTGACCGCGATCCCCTCGCCCGTCACGGTGGCGTGCAGTTGGGCGACCTCCGGGGCGTCCTCGACGGCCCAGGTGTCCCCGAGGCCGGGCGACGGGGGCATGCGGATCCCCGGGTGGTTGGGGCCGCCCGCGCGCCAGGTGCCCTCGTGGCTGGTCACGGTGTCGCCGGTGTATACGTCCACGTCCCGGCCGAAGGTGCAGACGGTTCCGTCGGGCGCCATGGCGAAGAAGTGCCGCAGCACCGCCGACAAGGCTCCGTTGACCGACTGGCGCTCCTCGACCACCCGCGTGGCGACGCCCTCGACGGCCTCGGTGGCATCCGGCACGGTCCAGGCAAGGCGCACGGTGTTGGTCCCGTCCTTGCCCTCCAGGACCCAGGACGCGCCCACGACCACCGGGTGGAACGGGTTGTCGATGACCAGCGAGAAGGGGCCGTTCGCCGGGGCGCAGACCGACGGGTCCAGCGGTGGGGGGACGTCCCCGCCGCCCGTGTCGGAGCCGTTCGTGGACGCGGCGCAGCCCCACGCCAGGACAGACGTCCCGAGGGCGCACAGCATCGTCGATGTCACGGAGCGCATGGGGATCTCCCGAGAGGTGTCCCCGTCACGATAGGGGTGCGGGGCGGGGCCGTCAACGCAACCGTGGGGGGACTCTGCCGAAACGAATTGTTCCGGTGTCCGGAACGGTCTAGAATCCGGTTCGTATGAACACCCTTTCGATGCTCGCGCTCGTCTCCATGATGGTCTACCTGGGACTTTGCGCGATGGTGCTGGTCCGGGATCCCCGGTCCGGTCTGAACCGCGTCTTCGCCACCCTGTGCCTGGCGTACGCGATCTGGTGCTTCGGGTTCATGTTCATGTATTCCGGGAACAGCCGGGAGGACTGCTGGGCCTGGGACCGGGTGGCGTCGCTGGGGTGGGCGTTCTTTCCGGCGCTGGCCCTGCACAGTTGCCTGCTGCTGGGCCGGCGCGATCGCTGGCTGGCCCGCCCCTGGGCCTTCGTCCTGCTGTACCTGCCCGGCCTGGTGATGTTCACCCGGTACCAGTTGTTCGACCTCGGGACCGACATCGACTACCTGCGGCTGCCCCTGGGGTGGACGCCGGTGATGGACAACATCCTGCCGTGGTTCGTGTACTTCGAATGCTACCTCTTCCTGTTCCTTGCGACCGCGCTGTGGGTGCTGGTGAACTGGGCCCGGACGGCGGTCCTGGTCAGCGAGCGCCGACAGGCCTGGGCCCTGGTCACCACCTGCGTGACGGCCTTCGGGCTGGGCTTCCTCATCGACTCGTTCGCCGAGGACGTGGTGGGCAACCGGCTGCCCCCGATGGCGCCGATCCTGGGCGTGATCTGGGCGGGGGGCATCGCGTATTCCATGACGCGCCACCGGTTGATGGTCCTCAGCCCGGCTTCGGCGTCGGGCCAGATCCTCGAAAGCGTGCGCGACCTGCTGCTGCTGGTGGATCGGGACGAGCGCATCGTGGACGCCAGCCCCCAGGCGCTGATGGCCCTGGGATTCGAGCGCGGGGAACTGGTGGGAGGCGGCCTGGGGCGCATCCTGGGCGGCGAGGACAACGCCCGCAAGGCGCTGCAATCGACGCGGGACGTCGACATGGGGGCCTTCCCGCTGGAACTGTCCTGGGTTCGGAAGGACGGGCGCGAACTGCCCGTGTGGCTGTGGGGCTCGCCGATCGTGGACCGTGACGGGGACTGGATCGGGGCCGTGCTGGTGGGACGGGACCTGTCCGAACAGCGGCGCGTGGAGGACGAACTGGTCCGGGCCTGCGGCGTCGAATCGATCGGGCTGCTGGCCGGGGGAATCGCGCACGATTTCAACAACCTGATGACGGCGGTGATCGGAAACCTGGAACTGGCGCGGGAGGCGTCGACGGGGAACGCGACCGTCCGGGATCGGCTGGACGAGGCGGGACAGGCGGCGGACCAGGCGCGGCAACTGGCCCAGCGCCTTCTGTCGTTCTACCGGGGGCGGGCGCCCGACCGGCGCGAAGTGGACCTGGGGCGCGTCGTGAAGGAGGCGTCCTCGGTGGCGCTGCGGGGCTCCCGCGCCCAGTTGCAGATCCGCGTCGCACCGGGCCTGCGGATGGTCCTGGCCGACGAGGCCCAGCTGGTGCAGGTCCTGCACAACCTGCTGATCAACGGTCGCCAGGCGATGCCCGAAGGCGGCACGATATCGATCGAGGTGTCGAACTGCGGCGACGCCTCCCGGTCGCCCGAGGGGTGCCCCGGCCTTCCTGCCGGGGAGTACGTGTGCCTTTCGGTGCGTGACGAGGGGCCCGGGATCCCTGCCGAGGTGCTGTCGCGGATCTTCGAGCCGTTCTTCACGACGAAGGCGACGGGAACGGGCCTGGGCCTGCCGTCCTCCCGGTCCATCGTGCGCCGCCACGGAGGGGACATCGTCGTGGTTCCGGGAAGCGGCCGGGGTTGCACGTTCCGGGTGTTCCTGCCGGCGGCATGAGTGCCCGGGAACGGCGTCTTGACACCCCCGGGGGCCGGTGGTCCACTGGCTGCGGCGTTTCCATTCCTTCCATCGCAGCAGGGGGTCGAACGTGGAAACGGGCGCGCCTTCCCGGTATCGCTGGGTCGTCCTCTTCGCCCTGTTCCTGGTGACGATGGTGTCGCAGATCCAGTGGCTGGCCCACGCGCCCATCGCCACGGCCGCCCAGGCCTACTTCGGGTTCGATTCGGTCGTGCCCATCAACCGCCTGGCCGAAATGTACATGCTGGTGTACCTGGTCGCGTGCATCCCGGCCTCGTGGGTCATCGATCGGCTGGGCACGCGGGCCGGCGTCGGGTTCGGCGCGGCCGTTCTGGGCGTGGCCGGCCTGATGAAGGGGCTCTACGCGGACGAGTACGTCGTTGTCCTGTGGTCGCAGATCGCGCTGTCCGTGGCGCAGCCGTTCATCATCAACGCCCCCACCGCGGTCGCCTCCCAGTGGTTCCCGGTGGTGGAGCGCGGGACCGCGGTCGGCATCGCGTCGCTGGCGCAGTTCGTCGGGATCATCCTGGTGATGATCGTGACGCCGCTGGCGATCCAGGCAGGCGACAGGACGGACCCCGCGCTGATCCCGGTCATCATGCGCTGGTACGGCTGGGCCTGCCTGGCCGCCGCCGTCGTGTGCCTGGGCCTGTTCCGCGAGGGGACCGGGGCGCGGGTGGCGGATGCTACGGCCGGGGTGCGCAGCTTCTTCGGCGGGGTGCGGCACATCCTGTCGCTGCGGGACGTGCGGCGGACCGTGCTGCTGTTCCTGGTGGGCCTGGGCATCTTCAACGCCGTGACCACGTGCATCGACAGCATCTGCCGGATCAAGGGCTTCGACGTGGACCAAAGCGGGCTGGTGGGCGCGATCATGCTGGTGGGCGGCGTTGTCGGCGCGGTGGTGCTGCCCCTGATCAGCGATCGCATCCGGCGCCGCAAGGCCGTGCTGGCCGCGGCGCTGCTGGGCGTCGTGCCGGCGCTGGCCGGCCTGGCGTTGTTCACGGACTTCGGCGTGGTGATGGCGTTCTCGTTCCTGGTGGGCTTCTTCGTGACGGGCGCCGGGCCGGTCGGGTTCCAGTACGCCGCGGAAGTCGGCGGCGCGTCCACCGAGTCCACCTCCCAGGGGTTGATGCTGCTGGCGGGCCAGGTCAGCGGCCTCGTGTTCGTCGAGGCGATGGGCGACGACCGCATGATCCAGGGCGTGATGTGGGCCTTCGTGGGCTTGTCCCTGGCCGCCGGGGCCCTGGCGCTGACATTGAAGGAGTCGCCCATGATGACGTCCGGGAAGACGGTCAAGGCGGGGACCAGCGCGTGATGCCGGAGGCCCTTTTGAGGAAACGCCTGCTGCTGGCCGCCCTGCTTTCGGCCCTCCTGGGCCCCGCGGCGGCGGCCGCGCCGCTGCTGGAGTGCACGACCACCTACGGGGGCGAATCGTGGACGCTTACGGCGCCCCCCACGACGGATCCCTACCGGGTGGCCGCGGTGCCTGTCGGCCAGCGCTTTCTGTTCCGCATGGTGTGGGTGGCGGAACCGGCCCGCGAGGCCGGGGTCAACCTGTACGCCTACTATCCGGACGCCGACGGCATCCCGGTCGTGATCCACCAGTCGAAGTATGCGAACCCGGTGCCGGTTGCCGCCAAGGGGGCGCCCTGGGGCTTCACCGGGCTGCAGTTCGTGTACGAGCCGCGGTCGGCCAGCGAGTTCCAGTTCTGGTGCGGGTGGAGGGAGCGATGACCGCGGCGCCGCGCATGCTGGCCGTGGTGTCGGCCGTGCTGCTGATCGCGGGCCCTCCGGCCGCGGCCCAGCAGGTGACGGTGGCGTTCGTCGGCGACGTCATGCTGGACGAGGACGTCGGTCGGGAAATCGCCGGCGGCCGCGATCCGTTGAGGGCGTTCGCATCCCTGCTGGGCGCGGCCGACCTGGCCGTGGGCAACCTGGAGTGCCCGGTGTCCACCCGGGGCGTGGCGATGCACAAGCCGTTCACCTTCCGGGCGAACCCGCGCGTGGTGCCGATCGTCGCGGCGCACCTGGGGGCGGTCACGCTGGCGAACAACCACAGCGGGGACTATGGGCGGGATGCGCTGGTCCAGACGATGGACCTGCTGCGCGCCGCGGGCGTCCCCTTCTTCGGCGCCGGGCGCGACCTTGCCCAGGCCCACGCGCCCCTGATCGTGGAACGGGGCGGACTGCGGATCGCGCTGCTGGGCTACGACGAGTTCAAGCCCCGGGCGTTCGAGGCCGGGCCGTCGTGGCCGGGGGTCGCGTGGAGCGAGGACGAACAGGTCGTCGCCGACATCCGGACCGCCCGGGCGATGGGAGCCGACGTCGTGATCCCGGTCGTGCACTGGGGCTGGGAAAAGGAACCCGAGCCGTGCGCCCGGCAGCGCGACCTGGCCCGCAGGCTGATCGACGCGGGCGCGGACGCGGTGGTCGGCGGCCACCCCCACATCACGCAGGGCGCCGAGGTCTACCGGGGCCGGCCCATCGTCTACAGCCTGGGCAACTTCGTGTTCAGCGGCTTCGACGAGGGGCCGTGCCGGACGGGATGGATGCTGCGCCTGGTGCTGGACCGGCAGGGCGTGGCGCGGTGGGACACGGTCGTCGCGCGGATCGACGCCCGGGGGACGCCACGTCCGGACACGGATGCGGCCAGCCCGTGCGGGGCCCGGGGCGAGGACGGCGTGGCGACGTGCCGGGCCGGACGCAGGCAGGCGCCGAACGAGGGTGCGCCTATTCGACCCGGGCCAGTTCCCTGACCGCGCGAATCTCCTCGGCGAAATCCGGCCAGTCGTCCACGGGCGTTTCCAGGCACATCGGCAGGCGGGACAGGAACGGATGCGTCACGACGGACCGGATGCCGGCCTCGCCCAGTTCCCCCTTCCCGATCCGCGCGTGGCGGTCGAGGTGGCTGCCCAGGGGCTTGAGGCTGTCGTTCAGGTGCAGGCAGCGCACGCGGTCCAGGCCGACCGCGGCGTCGAAGGCCGCGAGGCATGCATCCACCCCTGCCGGCGTCCGGAGGTCCCAGCCCGCCGCGAACAGGTGGCACGAGTCCAGGCACACGCCGACGCGCGGGTCGCCGTGCAGCCCGTCGAGGATCCTCGCCAATTCCTCCGGCGTGCCGCCGATGCAGGACCCGCCGCCGGCCATGCCCTCCAGCAGCAGCAGCGCCGCGCCGTCGTACCCTTCCAGGGCGTGGCCCACGGCGTCCACGATCCGCAGCAATCCCGCGTCCAGACCGTCGCCCACGTGGGTCCCGGGATGCACGACCACAAACTGGGCGCCCATGCGATCCGCCGCCCGGAGGTCGGCGTGCAGGACCTGCCGCGCGAAATCCCAGGCGTGGGCCCGGGGGCTGGCGAGGTTCACGGTGTAGGGGATGTGGGCGACCAGGGTCCGGACGCCCGCGGCCGCGCGCCGGGTCTTCGCGGTCGCGATCTCCGCGTCGTCCACTTCGCGTTGGCTGCTGCCCCGGGGGTTGCGCGTGAAGACCTGCACGCACGTCGCATCGACCTTTCGGGCCGAATCGAACGTCGCGGGCAGGCCCTTCGCGATCGACAGGTGGCAGCCGAGGTCCAGGGGGACGGCGGGCGCCTTGGGGCGGGGCGTGGGCATGGGTCCTCCGTGTCCGGTCACTTTTCCGGGTGTGGCGCGCCGCCGGCGTCGGGGGGCGCGCGGAACGGGCGTGCCGTGAGGGTGAAGTCCCGGGCCTCGCGCACGTGGTCGTCCACCGCCGTGCGGGTCAGGCCCAGGCGGTCCAGGACCCGCGCCAGCATCTCGATCCCGGCCTCGACCTCCTCGGCCACGACTTCCGTCGCCCCCAGGGACAGCAGCGGTTCGCGATCGGCAAGGTGGCGGGCCCGGGCGAAGACCGGCGTGTTCGGGGCGTGGCGGTGCACCGCGGCCACGACGCGACGGACGGCGGCGTAGTCGTTGATCAGGACCGCCACGGCCCGGGCGGCGTCCACCCGGGCGTGGGCCAGCGTGATGCCGCTGGTGGCGTCGGCATAGGTGACGTGCGGATCCCCTGCGGCCCGGGCGTCGCGGACCGTCGCCGCATTCAGTTCCAGGACCTCGTAGGGCACGCCGGACCGTCGCAGGGCATCGACCAGAACCCGGCCCGCCACGCCATACCCGACGACGATCACGTGCTTCAAGCGCCGCGAGGGGGCTTCGGAGTGGTCTACGGCGCCGCTCGCGAACAGCCGCTCCAGCGGGCGGAACAGGGGCGCCAGGACCCCCAGGTGCGGGGCGCCGCGGATCACCAGGGGCGCCACGAACATGCTCAGGACGCCGGCGGCCAGCAGGACCTTCGTGTCCTGGGGCGAAACCAGGCCCGCCGCGGCGCCCAATCCTGCCAGCACGAAGCCGAATTCCCCGAACTGCGCCAGGCCGGCGCCGGCCGTCAGGGCGACGCGGGCGGGCACGCGCATGACCAGCGCCGCCAGGGTCGCCAGGAGGGCCTTGCCGGGCACCAGCGCCACCAGCAGCAGGCCCACGGCCAGCGGGCGTTCGATCAGGACCGAGGCGTCGAAGAGGGTCCCGAGGGATACGAAGAAGAGGCTGGTCAGGACGCTCCGCAGGGGCAGGACGTCCCCCAGGGCGCGGTGGGCATAGTCCGTCCCGGCCACGACCAGCCCGGCCAGGAAGGCGCCCAGGGCCAGCGACAGGCCGGCCAGGGACGTGACCCACGCGGTGCCGATGCACACGGCGACCACGGCCATCAGGAACGCCTCGCGGCTGCGCGTCGCGTCGACGCGGGCGAACAGGCGCGGCAGCACCGCCCGCGACACCAGGACCGCGCCGCCCACCACAGCGCCGGCCTTCGCCAGGGCCAGGGCGATCCCGCCGGCCGTCACGCCGCGCTCATCGCCGCCGCCCAGGATCGGCACGATCAGGCCCATCGGGACGAAGGCGAGGTCCTGGAAGAGGAGGGTGGCCAGGACGAAGCGGCCGTGGGGCGCCTCCACCTCGCCGCGCTCGGACAGCACCTGCAGGACGATCGCGGTGCTGGACAGGGCCAGGACGAACCCCATGAACAGGCCGTGCGTGACGGGCCGTCCCATCAGCGCCGCGACGCCGACGCAGGCGGTCACGGTCAGGCCGACCTGCAGGGCGCCTCCGCCCACGATCAGGCGGGCGATCCGCAGGAGGCGCTCGGGGGTGATCTCCAGGCCGATCGTGAACAGCAACAGGACAACGCCCACTTCGGCCAATCCCCGCAGCGTCGTGGGGTCGTCCACCAGGCCCAGGCTGTAGGGTCCGACGATGGCGCCGGCCAGCAGCAGACCGGTCACCGTGGGCAGGCGCAGGCGTGCCATCAGCACCACGGCGCCGACCGCCACGGCGGCCACGATGGCCATGTCTCGCAGGAAGGGGACGTCGTCCATGGCGCTACGGTAGCACGATATGGATCGGCCCGAGGCGACTGCACGGTTCGGCCCGCGGCGACAGCGCGCCCGGGCGGGGGGTTCGTGGCTTGCCCGGATCCGCCCTTGCGGCCTACACTGGCGACGACTCCCCCGGAGCGCGCGGTGTTCCCCGTCCTGTCCCACCGCCGTATCGATCACGTTCTGGTCCGCGATCCGGTCGAGGTTCCCGACCTGGTGGCGGCGGCCGTGATGGGCGCCTGCCGCTACCTCCCTGTGCCCGCGTTCGTGCTGGTGCCCTTCCTGGGGCGCGCCCGGGCCGACGGTGCGGGACGGCCGCTGTCCGACAGCCTCGCGGACGTGACCTCGGCCTCGGTGGCCCTGTGTCCGCCGGCGCCCGGCGTGGACGGAGGCGGCGCCCCCGCGGTCGGTGGCCAGGGCTGGAGCGCCGCGGCCCCCGCGCCTGCCGGGGACCTGGATCCGGACCCTCCAACGGACGACGCCCCCTCGGTTCCCTCGGCGCCGGGTCCCGCGCCGGCCCCCGATGCGGTCGTGACGCTGCATCGCGAGGGCAGGCCCCCGGCGTGGGTCGTGATCGAGGCGGTGGGCCTGGACGGCCGCCTGTCGGGAATCGACGGCCTGGACGACCCGGGCCGGCGTCTGGCCGCGCACTGGGCCGCGGCCCGGCGGTCCGCCGGCCGGGAGGGCGTGCCGCTGGCCATCGTGCTGGTCACGACCGGGTCGTCGGTGCCCGCGTCGTTGTTCGCGGAGGCTCGGGACGCGGTCCGCCGGGCGGGCGAGCCCCCGGCGCCGCTGTACGGCCTGTCCTGGCGGGCCTTCGCGACCGTCGCCCGTGCGGTCGGCGCTCCGCCCCTGGTCCTGTCCGACCTGCTGGACCTCCTGGAGGGCGCCTGGGGCCTGGTCGAGGTGCAGTGGGCGTCCTGGCCGGTGCCGCCGCCCCCGGCCGCCGCGTTGCAGTTCGCCGCCGCCGTTCGCTGGCCCCCTCCGCCCCGGGCCCTGCCCGCCTGCTCCGCCGATCCCGATGGAGGTTTCCCATGAGCGACAGCGCCTCGATGACCCTGGCCTTCCGATACGTGTCCGACGCCCTGCGCACCGTTTCCACGATCCTGCAGGCGGCGGACCCCAGCCTGGGCGACCTGGGCTTCGTGCGGTACGACTGGGACAACGTCTGGCCGCTGGATCACGACCGGCGCCTGCACCCCTCGCGGCGCGAGCGCTGGCTGCCCTGGATGGCCTTCCGGTCCTACCATCGCCCCGGTCGCCCCGAGGAAGAGGTGCTGACCCTGGTCGCGGTGCCGTTCCTGCCGGACCGCGCCGGCTTCACCGAGGCGGCCTTCCTGGTGTCGTACATGGAGGTCCGGGACGTCCCCGACGAGATCTTCCCGGTGGCCGCCGCCCAGGCCTGGGACCGGTCGGCCCCGCTGGACGGGGTGGCCCGCCGGCTGGGAGGGGACTTCGACACGGACGGCGGCTGGACCGCGATGGACCAGCGCGTGTTCGAACGTGTGGCCGGGGGCCGGGTCGTGGGCGCCGGCGTGCCCCTGATGGACATCCACACGACCGAGGACGTGACCCGGCTGGTCCGGGCGGTCATGGCCCGGGCGGATTCGCCCGACGGCCTGCCCGGGGACTCCCCCCGGTAGCGCGCCGTGGCGCAGAACCCCAGGCGCCCCAGCACCACGATCCACAGGACGATCAGCAGCAGGATGCCGACGCATTGCAGGAAGGCCTTCGCCATCGCGTGCGGATTCATGGGAGCCTCTCCGTGTCGAAGGGTTTCCGGGTGCCCGGGTCGCCCCGATCCAGGGCGTTCAGTTCGTCCGCCACCTCCGGGCCGTCCAGTGCGAAGGGACGCGATGGCCCCAGGGAACTCCACCACCGGCCCTCGTGACGCAGGTTGAAGTCGCTGCCGTCGAGGTGCATGCCTGCGTCCCGGGCCAGGTCCAGCAGAAGGTCGCGGTACAACTGGTTCTCGGTGGGCAGAAGGCCTGGACGGGCCGCCCGGATGGCGTCGCGGGCCTTCCCGAGGGCCGCCTCCGTCATGGCCGACACGACTCCCCGGTGCAGGGCTTCGTACCGGCCCGCGACCTCCCGTCCGGCGGCCCGGGCCTCCTCGTCCAGTCGGCGGGCCAGTTCCGTCCGCAACCCCGGGCCGGGGTCCTTCGCCGCGGCCTCCACGACAAAGCCGGCAAGGAGGTTCGCCATGCGGCCCCGGGCCCCGAACAGCAGCGTCGCCAGGCTGCCTGCCCTGGCCATCCCGGTCTTCAGGTTCCGGACGCTGGACCCGGCAAAGGTGGCGAACCGCTCGGCCGCTCGCCCCATCTGGTTGCGGGCGGCCTGGACGGCGTCCCTCGCGTCCGCGTACCAGCACTGCAGTTCGTCCCGGGCAGCGTCGCGGTCCACCTTGAACCCGTCGGGGGGACGCAGGGCCTCGGCGCCCTCCCGGTAGGACAGGGTCGCGACCTGTCGTCGCAGCGCGTCACGGCCTGCGGGGCCGCCAGGACGGGACCGGCCTTCCCGCACCTGTCCTGCCGCGGGTCGGGTCCTCTGCGGGACGGTCGGGCCGAGGGTGTCCCGATCGATTCCCACCAGCGCCACCGGTTCCCCCGGTTCCAGACCCACGCTGTATCGGGGAATCGCCCGGGGTGTTTCGCACCTGCGGTCCGTCCTACAATGGGGCGGTCCACCCTCGAGGAAGCGCGATGTTCGATCACCTCCTGTCCCCTGCTGGCCTGGCCCTTCGCGACGAGGTTCGCGATTTCGTGAAGTCCATCTCGACGGACCTCATCCTGGCCATGGACCGGGACGAAGTGAAGTTCCCGAAGGAGTTCCTGGCCGAAGCGGGGCGCCGGAACCTCATGGGCGTTCGCCATCCCGTGCAGTGGGGCGGTCGCGGCATGACCTGGGTGGACACCTGCATGGTCATGGAGGAGGTCGGCGTCCTGGGCTACATCTTCGCCTGCACCTTCGGGGTGGGCGCGGAACTGGTATGCGACGCCATCGTCCTGCACGGCACCGATGCGCAGAAGGAGCGCTACGTCCGGCCGCTGCTGGCCGGCAAGATGTTCGCCGCCGAGTGCCTGACCGAGCCCCGGGGCGGATCGGACTTCTTCGGCGCGACCACGAAGGCGGTGCGCGACGGGGACAACTGGATCCTCAGCGGGGCCAAGCGCTTCATCGTGGGCGGGGCCTCGGCGGACTACTTCCTGGTGTACGCGAAGACCGATCCGGACGCCCACCCGTCGAAGTCGATGACGTGCTTCCTGGTGGACCGGGGCCCGGGGGTGGAAACGGACTACCTCTATGGCCTGATGGGCTGCCGGGGCGGTGGCACGGCGCGGGTGCGGTTCCACGAGGTGGTCGTGCCGAACGCGAACATCCTGGGGCGCGTCAACGGGGCGACCGACGTCTTCTACCCGATGATGATCCCCGAGCGCCTGGGGACGGCGGCCATGACCATCGGCGCGGCGCGGCCGGCCCTGGACGTGGCCACGCGGTACACGCGCAAGCGGCGGGCCTTCGGCAAGGCGATCAAGGACTTCGAGGGTGTCTCGTTCCAGGTGGCCGAGGCCGTGACGCTGCTGGACGCGTGCCGGGCGCTGGTCTACGTGACGGCCCGGGCCGTGGACGCCGGGGAGGATCCCAACCGCGTCCGGCGCCTGGTCAGCGAAACCAAGAAGTTCGTCACCGAGTCGTGCCAGCAGGTGGCCCGCAACGCCATGCAGGTCATGGGCGGCATCGGCTACACCAACGTGTACCCGGTGGAACGCATCGCCCGGGACCTGGGTCTGGCCAGCATCTGGACCGGCTCGAACGAGATCATGAGCCTGATCGTCGGGACCGAGTGGTACAAGGAGCAGGAGGCTCTCGAAGCTTCCGGGGCGATCCGGGACTCGGAACCGGACGCCGAGAGCGCGGGCGACGTGGACGAAAAGGTCTTCGAGTAGGGGACGGTAGCCTTCTTCGACGGACCCGGAAGATCGGTCGCACGCGGGAAATGGGGACAGACGGGAAATGGGGACAGACACCAATTTCCCGAAATTGGTGTCTGTCCCCATTTCCTTGCGCCGCAGGCCGACGTCCTCGGAAAGGGTGACTGTCCCACTTCCTGGTGTCCCGCTTGTCCGGTCAGATCCGGCGGCGGCGCAGTCCGGCCGCCAGGGCCAGGAAGGCGCCGAGGGCGAGGAGCGGGGCGGGGGAGGCGGGGGCCGTGCCGCCGGCGGAACAGCCGCCACCGGACGTCGAGGGGGTTCCGACGTCGCCGGTCGGGAGGTCGGCCGCGACGGCGTCCGTCCCGAGGCCCGGATCGGCGTCGGTCTGCCCGTCATCCCGCCCAGGGCAGTCGGTCCCCTGCGGAACATCCGGGGGCTCCGCCGTGTCCGGGGCGGCGTCCACGGGATCGACCGTGTCCACGACGGCATCGACCGGCGGCGCGTCCGGTTCCACGACCTCCACGACCTCCACGACGTCGCTTCCGGTTTCGCCGACCCCTTCGGCGACGTCCGGCAGTTCGGCGGCCTCGACCACCTCGGGCGTGGGTTCGTCGGGAAGCGGCACGGGCAGTCGCAGCATGGACGCTCCGACGATCGGCAGGTCCAGGGTGAAGGCCGTGCCGGCGGGCAGATCGCGCAGGTCGGGATTCAGTTCGAAGCGGGGGTGGTTCGAGGCGGTCACGATGACTCGCACGCGGTGGCCTGGAGCGAACACGTACGCGGTGCTCCACAGGTCCACGTCCACGTCCACGGGTTCGCCCGGAGTCACGGCGGCCTTTTCGGCGCACCCGTTCCGCATGGAGATGCGCTGGATGCCATCGGTGATCAGGATCGAGCGGCCGTCGGGATACACGTCCGTCACGCGCACGGCCACGTCGGCGTCCGTGCCCTGCGACATGACGCGCAGCGTCGCGTAGAGGCGTCCGACCACCTCCAGGGGCTCCGACAGGGGTTCGGACGTGAAGATCCGGGCGTCGGGCTTCGCCTCGACCCCGGCCTGTTCTTCGGCGCCCAGGCTGCCGACCAGATTGCGCCCGCCGATGGTCGGCGAGGGGTTCGCGGGGTCCAGCAGGACGTCGACCAGGCCATCTTCGGCGGGCGTGAGGAATCCGAGGGTCCCGTCCTTCGCCAGGTACAGACGCGTTTCCTCCGCGGGGATCGGCCAGTCGGGGGCACCGCGCCACTCGTTGCCCGGCGCCCCGGGCTCGTCGGAACCCATCAGGTAGTACTGCACGCGCGGCCAGGCGTCGATGACGTCGTTGTACCCGTCGAAGCACCACTGCAGGAAGGACAGCATCGTCGAGATGATGTCCATCGCAGCGTCATCCGGGAACGTGCGGGGGCCTGCGACGTTGCCGGCCGGGTGGAAGTGGTCGGCCGGGCCCATCACCAGGTACTGCCGATTGGCGATGTCCGGGTCCGAGGACGTGCGCCACAACTTGTAGCCGTTGATGGTCCCCTGTGTGAAGACATCGTACCAGCCGCCCAGGTGAATGGACGCGGTGCGGACGTCGGCACCCTCGGACGGTGCCAGCCGGATGGGGTCCCACCACGAGTCGCACAGGCGGTGCGACTCCAGGTTCGACAGCCAGTCGTTGCCGCCGACCCATCCCAGCCAGGCCTTGACGTCACGCTGCCGGAACACCCCGCCGTTGAACGCCGTGTCCGCGTAGACGTCACTGGTCGCGATGGCCAGCATCTGGCACTGCAGTCGCGGGTCGGCGCCCGGGGCGATCAGGTAGGCCGGAATCGCGATGGCGGAAAGGCCTCCCATGGCGATGCGGCCATCGGACCAGGGCTGCGCGAGGATCCAGTCCAGCGCCTCGTGTCCGTCCTCGCGGTCCGTCCGGAACACCTGGGCCGTACCATCGGAGCCGCCGCTGCCGCGGGTGTACTGGATGACCACCGCGAAGCCAAAGCCGACCGCCATGCCCAGTTGCGACTGGAAGTCGTGGTCGTCGTAGGGCGTGCGCAGGAGGATGGTCGGGTAGGTCCCGGTCGCGTCGGGCAGCAGGACCAGTGTATCGAGCCGCGTACCGTCGGACATGGGGACCATTTCACGCAGGGTCACTTCGGCGCGCGCCATCGAGGGGGCGGCCAGCAGCGCTGCTGCGAGCACGAACGAAACGACGCTCGCCTTGGTGGTGGATTGGATCCGGGGGCACATCAAGCATTCTCCTGACGCAACGCGTCACGAAACTAGCGAAGAAGGCCGCGCGGCGCAAGGGCGTGCGCCTGGAACAGTAGCGTTTTGCGGGGCGTCATGGGGCCGATCGTGGTGCGGGCACCGCGGTTTCGTGCAATCCTCGTCACCAGGACCGCCGGGAGTCGATCATGGCGATGGACGCTGCTGCAACCTCGGCCGTGCTGGTGATCGGGAACGAGGTGCTGTCGGGCCGCACGCAGGACGCGAACCTCGGTTTCCTGGCGGCGCGCCTGGCCGATCTGGGCATTCCGGTCGTCGAGGCCCGCGTCGTGCCGGACGAAGAGGCGGTGATCGTCGAGGCCGTGAACGCGCTGCGGGCGCGGGTGACCTACGTGTTCACCACGGGCGGCATCGGGCCCACGCACGACGACATCACGGCGGCGGCCATTGCCAAGGCCTTCGGCGTGCCGGTGGTCCGGGATCCGGAGGCCGAGCGGCGCCTGCGCGTCCACTACGGCAACGGGTTCGTGAACGCGGCCCGGCTGAAGATGGCCGAGGTGCCCGAGGGCGCCGCCTTGATCGACAACCCGGTGTCCACGGCGCCGGGCTTCCGGATCGGGAACGTGTTCGTGCTGGCCGGGGTGCCCGCCATCGCCCGGGCGATGTTCGACGCGCTGGCGCCCGGGCTGGCGGGGGGCCCGCCGGTCGTGTCCCGCACCGTGCCGTGCAGCATTCCGGAAGGGGAGTTCGCGGCGGCGTTGACGGACGTCCAGTCCCATTACGCGGGCGTCAGCATCGGGTCGTACCCGTACTTTCGGGCTGGCAAGGTGGGCGTCAGCCTGGTGATCCGGGGCACCGACCTCCAGGCGGTGGATCGGGCCGCCGCGGAGGTCGAGGACATGGTCCGCAGCCTGGGCGGCGAGCCGCTGGTTTGACGCCCCCGACCGGCAGGGCTACGCTCCCTTCATCCACCGAACCGGGGCGCACCGTGATGCCGACCGACGTCCGAATCGCCTGCCTGTGGGCGACGATGGCGCTGCTTGCATGCGTCGCGTCGTGCAAGGGCCCTTCGCCGGTTCCGGGGCGGTCCGGGAAGGCGGTGGCGGAAGTTCCCCGCGAGAACCTTTCGCTGCCCCCCGACGAGGACGTCCGCCAGCCGCCGATCGTGGTCCCCGAGTCCATGGTCCACGTCCCCCGGGGCGCCTTCCGGATGGGCTGTGACGAGGCGGTTGACGGGCCGTGCTCGGCGACCGAGCGTCCGTCCCGGGCGGTCTGGGTCAACGGGTTCTTCCTGGACGTGACCGAGGTCACGGTCGGGGCCTTCACGGCGTGCGTCAGGGCCGGGTCCTGTTCGCCGCCCATCGCGGACGGCGAGTGCAACTTCGGCGAAGCGGATCGGGACGCCTACGCCATCAACTGCGTCACCTGGGACCAGGCGGCCCAGTTCTGCGCGTGGCAGGGCAGGCGCCTGCCGACCGAGGCCGAGTGGGAGAAGGCGGCGCGGGGCACGGACGGCCGGCCCTTCCCGTGGGGCCGTGACGCTCCCGACGCCGGCGGGACGTACCGCGCCAACTGGGGCGAAGGGCTGGCCCGGAACCTGTGGATTCGTGACCAATGGGAGTACGACGGCCCGGTCGGCTTCTACCCGAATGCGGCCGGGCCCTACGGTACGGAAGACCAGGCGGGCAACGTGTCGGAGTGGGTCGCGGACGGCTACCGGGAAGGGTACGACCCGAACGACACGCGGGACCCCAAGGTGGCCCCCACGGCGGAAGGCCGGGTCGTGCGCGGGGGATCCTTCCGCGAATATGCGCGACGGATGAAGACGTTTGCCCGCGACTGGCACGAGCCCACGTTCTGGTACAGCCACGTCGGGTTCCGGTGTGCTTCCGACGCGCCGCGTTGAAACGCGGGCCCCCCACGCTACCCCTGGAACAGGACCACCACGCCGCCCACCGCCAGCAGGGTTCCCGCCACCGCGCGCATGCTGACGTGCTGGCCCCGGAAGTGGTCCACGGGCAGCATCAGGATCGGCGTCACGGACATGATGGCGCTGGCGACGCCGGCCTCGGTGTTGTGAACGGCAAGCAGGGACAGGGACACGCCGATGAACGGGCCGCACACCGCGCCCGCGCCCAGCAAGGCCAGGGCGCGCAGGTCCTTCGTCGCGGTCGCGACCCGGGGCCAGACGCCGGCGAATGTGAACGCCACGGCGAATCCCAGCGCGCCGGCCAGGACGCGGATCTGGGCCGCCCCGAAGGGCTCGGCGAAATCGACCATGCCCTGCTTGCTGAGGATCAGGCCCCCGGCCTGTCCCAGCGCGCCGCCGACCGCCAGCACGATGCCCCAGGCCCGGTGGCGGCCCTCGGAGGAGCGTGTGTCCGGATCGCGGTGGCCTTCAAGCACCGTCCACGCCACGCCTCCGACGGTCAGGGCCATCCCGAACAGTTTCGTCGCCGACAGGCCCTCGCCCAGGAACAGGTACCCCAGGATCGCGGTCATGGGCGGCGCCAGGCACATCAGCAGCAGGGACCGGCGGGCCCCGACGAGGACGAAGGACCGGAACAGGCACAGGTCGCCCAGGGTGAATCCCACCAGCCCGCTCAGGGACAGCCAGAGCCAGGCATCGGGCGGCGCCTCCAGGGGCAGGGCCCGGCCGTGGAACAGCAGGCCGAAGGCGGCCAGGAGGACGAAGGCCACCACCAGGCGCAGCAGGTTCACCGGGACGGAGCCGACCCGCTTCGAGGCCGCCTCGAAGGCCACGGCCGAACCGGCCCAGAAGAACGCCGTGGCCAGCGCGGCCACCTCGCCGATCGAACCCGTCACGCGATCACCCGCCTGCGACGCCGCTGATTGTAGCCGGGAAACGGCGCGGGTCGCAGGCGACGGCCGCGGCGAGCCTGTCGCACCGCCGTGGGACCATCGGGCGGACGCGGATTGCGCGTCGGGACCCCGTCTTGCGTCGCTCCCGGCGGAAATGCATGATGCCGACGGAGGATGCCGTGGCCGACCCCCGACACGATCGGATCGCCGACCTGCTGAAAAGCAAGCTGGACGAGATCCGCGTCCGGGACGGCGAACTGGGGCAACGCGACCGCTTTCGTGGACGGCCCGCGGCTCGCCATGGCGCCGGGCCGGGCCAGGCGTTCGAGGGGTATGACGGCGCCGGCCCGGATGCGCCGCGAACCGCCCCGGCCGCCGACGTGCCATCCGCATCGGCCACCGCCGGTGCGCCCGCGATCCCGCAATACGGCGAGGTCTTCCTCCCGACCCCCGACGTGTCGGAATCGGTGGGCGCGCGCCTTCGGGCCCGGGCCGCCGTGCCGACCTTCGACGGACCGCCCGAGGACGAGGTCGAGGCCCTCCGCTCGAAGTGGCTGCAGGCGTATCGCGGCGCCACGCCGGCCGAGGCCGTGGGCGGCCACCCCTCCCGGTCGCACCGGGACCTGATCGAGGTGCTGGAGGTCCGGACCGTGCGCGTCCAGACCCCCGAGGCCTTCGACGTCCGGCAGCGCCTGGCCCGCAACCTGGCCCTGGTTCCGGGCGTGCGCGAAGCCACCGCGGTGCGCCTGCGCGAGGAGGGCTACGCCGACCTCGAAGCCCTGTGCGCCCACGAACGCTTCGGCGTCCACGCCCGCCGCCTGTGCCGGCAACTGCGGGACGGCGACACCGCGGGCCTGGTCGATCGGGTCGGCGCGCGCCTGGGACGCTCGGCGCCGCTGGCCCTGGCGCTGTGCTCGTTCCTGGACCCCTCGGACCTCCTGTTCCTGGACATCGAAACCATGGGCCTCTTCGGCGGCAGCCCCATCGTGGTCGCGGGCCTGGCCCACGCGACGGGCGGCGCGCTGCAGATGCGCCAGTGGATCGCCGCTTCCCCCGATGCCGAAGCCGCGCTGGTGCGGGAGGTGGCCGACGCCGCCGCGTCGCGCGGGGCCCTGGTGACGTTCAACGGCCGGTCGTTCGACTGGCCCTACATCTGCGGCCGGGCGGCGTTCTGGGGGCGCCCCGTGCGCAGCGACCCGGCCCACTTCGACCTCCTGCCCTTCTCCCGCCGAGCCTGGCGCGGCAAGACCACGGACTGTCGCCTGTCCACGCTGGCCCGGGAGGTCCTGGGCCTGCACCGCGCCGAGGACCTGCCGGGCGCACTGGTGCCCCGGTTCTACCAGGAGTACCTGGACGATCCGGCCCACCGCGCGGGGCTGCTGGCGGCCATCGCGGTCCACAACCGGCATGACGTCGAGGAAACGGTCCGCCTGTTCGGGGCGCTCGTGGCCCGGGGGGACGCGGATGCCTGAGGGCGGCGGGGGCGTGGAGGCGATGCTGCGGACGCTGCGTGAGGCGCCCGCCTCGCGCGGGTTCATCGCGGACGTGCGCACGGTGCCGCCGCGGGCCGCCCGGGTCGAACCGCTGCCCGAGGGCGCCGACCCGGCGGTGGCGCGCTACCTGGACCACCGCGGGATCCCCGCGCTGTATTCGCACCAGGCCCAGGCCCTGCGCCTGGGGATGGCCGGCCGCGACCTGATCCTGGCCACCTCGACGGCGTCCGGCAAGACGCTGTCCTTCGGCCTGCCGGTCCTGGACGCCCTGGCCCGGGACGACAATGCGACCGCCCTGTTCCTGTACCCGCTGAAGGCCCTGACCCACGACCAACTGGAGGTCCTGCTGGCCATGGAACGGGCCTCGGGCGTGGACCTGCTCCCGGCGGTCTACGACGGCGACACGCCCCGGATCCGCCGGCCGCGGGTCCGCCAGGAATCGCGCATCGTCCTGTCGAACCCCTTTGAGATCCACGAGACGCTGCCCCACCACCACATGTGGCGGCGCTTCTGGTCGAACCTGAAGTACCTGGTCATCGACGAGGCGCACCGGTACACCGGCGTGTTCGGGTCCAACGTGGCCCAGTTGCTGCGGCGCCTGCTGCGGGTCGCCGAGGCCTACGGGTCGCATCCGACCGTCATCCTGGCGTCGGCTTCCATCGCGAACCCGGGCGAGCACGCCGAAAACCTGACGTCCCGCCCCTGCGCGGTGGTGGACGACGACGGTTCCCCCGCCGGCCCGCGCCACGTGGTCTTCTGGAACGGGGCCGTGGACGGCGCGCCCTCGCCCTTCACCCAGGCCCGGGACCTGCTGATGGGGCTGGTGCGCCAGGGGCTCAAGACCCTGTGCTTCACCCAGTCGCGCAAGGGCGCCGAACTGGTGGCCAGCCTGATCCACAAGGGGCGCGACGGGGCCGACCTGCGGGTCGCGCCCTACCGGGCCGGCTACCTGCCCGACGAGCGCCGGCGCGTGGAAAAGGCCTTCCGCGACGGCGACATCCTGGGCCTGGTGTCCACCAACGCCCTGGAACTGGGCATCGACGTGGGCGACCTGGACGCGGTCGTCGTGGCCGGCTACCCGGGCAGCGTCAGCGCCTTCTGGCAGCAGGCCGGGCGGGCAGGGCGCCGGGGGGGCGAATCCCTGGCGGTCTTCCTGGCCTTCGAGGGCATCCTGGACCAGTACGTCCTGCGCACCCCCGAGGTGCTGCTGGGGCGCCGCTTCGAGCGGGCGACCGTGGACCTGAAGAACGAGCACATCCTGGCCGGCCACATGCTGTGCGCCGCGACGGAGCTGCCCGTGCAGGTGGACCCGGAGGTCCAGCCCGAGGCGCGGGTCGCCCGGGGGCTGGCCGGGGCGGGCCTGCTGCGCCCGACCGAGGCGGGGTACGTGTACGCCGGTCCCACGCGGCCCCAGGAGGCGGTGAAGCTGGACCGCATCGGCGATGCCCAGGTGGCGCTGGTGGACGTCGCGACGAACGACCTGCTGGAAACGCTGGACCTGGAGCGGGCCCTGCGGGAGGCCTTCCCGGGGGCCGTGTACCTGCACGGCGCCCGGACGTGGCTGGTGGAATCGCTGGACCTGGTGGCGGGCATCGCGCGCCTGCGCCGCCAGGACGTGGACTGGTGGACGTTCGCCGTGACGGACAAGACCGCCGACATCGTCGAAACCTACGGCACGCGGTCGGCCGGTTCCGTGCAGGTTTCGACCGGCTCGATCCGCATGACGCACCGGGTGACGAAGTACCTGCGCAAGCGGTTCGACCGCGTGATCGGCGGCGGGCCCCTGGATCTGCCCGAACGGACCTTCCAGACGACGGCCCTGTGGCTGGACGTGCCCACCGGGGCGCGGCCCGGCGTGACGGACCTCCTGGGGGCCCTGCACGCCCTGGAGCACGCGATGGTGGGCCTGGCGCCCCTGGCGATTTCCTGCGATCCCGCCGACATGGCCGGGTTTTCGACGCTGCAGGCGCCCCACTCGGGCGGGCCCGCGCTGTTCCTGTACGACGGCTACGACGGGGGAATCGGCCTGTCCGAGCGGGCCGCCGAGGACCTGGAGCGCTTCGTGGGCATGACCCGGGACCTGCTGGCCCGCTGCCCCTGCGAGTCCGGGTGCCCCTCCTGCTGCCTTTCGGCCCGGTGCGGCAACAACAACGAACCCATGGACAAGGTCGGTGCCGTGGTGCTGGCACGGGAAATCGCCGGCCACCGCTGACCGGACCCTCAGAACCCCACCCCCAGGCCCATCTGCAGGGCCGGCGTGTACAGGCCCTTTTCCCCGAACAGCGCGTTGTCCGTGTCCTTCGTGTTGAACAGCGGCAGGTAGCCCTGGGCGAACACGTCCAGGTCGAAGTCGTTCGTGCGCAGGAAGCGGATGCCCACGCGGCCCGACAGGGTGACGCCGAACTGGTTGACGTAGGTCAGGCCGGTGTCGGCCGCCTGCTCGCGCCCGGCGTACCGCAGGAACTGGACCCCGGCGCACAGCGACACGTAGGGCGACCAACTGGCCTTGTCCAGGAACTCGTAGGTCAGCCCGGCGTCGGCCCCGGTCATCACCTGCAGCGCCCGGTCGGTCCCCGCGGTCCCGCCGGGCCATCCGGCCAGGTACAGGCGCGCCAGGACCTGCCAGTTCCCCGAGCCCCGGGACAGCGAGAAGGCGCCGCCGGGGGCGAACACCGCGTTGGTCCCGCCCCGGGACACGGCCTCGAACACCTCGAACCGCCAGGTGTTGCGCCCGCCCTTGCCGATCGCGTGGCCCATGCGCTGCACCGCGCTGTAGTGGGTGATGTCCTCGGACAGGTACACCGGGTCGTTGTGCAGGACCAGGGACAGGCCGTCGGCCAGCTTTTCGGCCAGTTCGGCCCGCTGTTTGACGGTGTAGCGGATCGGCACCTCGCGATCGACCTGGGCGGTCAGGTACAGCGCGCCGGTCGCCTCGAACAGTTCCACGCGCAGGCTGCTGCGGCAGTCCTTGTCCGCGATCCGGTGCGACGGGTGCCGGCCGACCTCGCTGACCACCAGCGTGCGGAACCCCTCCAGATCCTTCGCGGGGGCCTGGACGTCCAGGCACAGGGGGACCTGGGCGGATACGGCGCCCGGGGCCAGGGCCACGCCCAGCGCGACCAGCGGCAGCAACAGATTCTGCGTTGCGGTCCTCACGGCTCGCCTCCTAGAACACCACGCCCAGCTTGACCGCGACGGCGGGGAACCACGTGTGGATGCCGCCGTCGTCGTTTTCGTTGGACAGCACATAGGCCGGCATCTGCAGTTCGCCCTGCAGGTAGAACTGCACGCTGGAGGCCCGCATGAACTCCCAGCCGGCCACCAGGTCGACGTCCAGGCCGCCCCCCAGCAGGGTGTTCCGGTCGCTGCCGCCGCGGTCCGCCGTCGGCTTGACCATGTTGAACCACAGCAGTTCGAAGGTCGCGCCGGCGCCCATGTAGAACGACGTCAGGCCCCGGGGGTCGAAGTAGTGCAGGAAGTGCAGTTGCAGGGCCGCGTCGCCGCCGAAGTCCACGTGGCCGCCCGCGGGGTTCTTGGCGGCCGCGGTCTTGCTGGTCCCGATGCCGATCAGCACGTTCGTTTCCACGCCCCAGTTTTCGAACTTGCCGCGGTATCCCAGGAACATCGTGACCGGCGTGGCCACGCGGTACTGGCTGGTGGCCTTGCCCACGTTGGCGCTGGTCGAATCGGTTTCGGCCGTGCCCAGCTTGCCCACGCGGACCTGGGTCCCCACGCCCATGTGGAAGTGGTTCGTGCCCTTGATGCGCTGTGCGTTCTTCTTCGAGTCGTTCGTCAGGACGTTTTCGCGGTTGATCGATTCGCCGATCGGCTTGTTGTACAGCAGCGCCAGGGCGGCCCGCTCGGCGAACTGGCTCAGCTCGGTCGGCAGCAACTGGTCCACGCGCTCCTCGCGGCCCGTGCCGCTATACCGCGCGAACGCCGTCCAGCCCACCTTCAGGGGGTACAGTTCGACGATCAGGCGCTCGGCGCAGCCTTCCTGCACCGCCACGAAGCCCTTCTCGTGCGTGACGAAGTGCTCGATCAGGCGCTTGAGGTAGGACAGGGGCCGCTGTCCGACGGGAAGGCCGGCCACCCCCTTGAACGCCGCCGCGTCGCGGTCATAGGCGGGCGGCGGGTCGGCGTCGACGACCGCCGCGGGGGCCGGTGCCGGCGCGGTGGCCGAAGGTGTCACCGCGGCGCCTTCCGCCGGTGCCGTCGGGGGCGTCACGGCTGCGGGCGCCTGCTCCCGGGGCCTCTGGAGGACCACGTCCACGCACACGGTCTTGTCGGCCGCCAGGGCCTCGGGGATGCCCGCCAGAACGACGAGCCCGACGATGAACACACTTCTCCCGTAACGGCACATAGCAACCTCCTCCCTCTCTATGCTGGGCTTCCCGGGTTCCGCATTGCCGCGCTACGGCTTGCGATCAGGGACTGATGCAGATGTCGTGCCACGCCATGCTATGCGGATATGAATGATGGAAGTCCGGTATGTTGCGACGAATCCGCGCCGCCCGGGGTTCCCTTTTGTCCCCCCGAGGTGGATGAATCCTGCTCCGCCTGGTGTCCACCCCACCCGATCGCCGACCGTCGTCGCGACCGTTGACCATCCCCCCGATCGTTGGTACGGTCCCGCCGTCCCCCGGGCGTCCGGGTCCTGGAGCATGCCATGATCACCACGTCGGATTTCAAGAAGGGGCTGCGGATCCTGATCGAGGGCGACCCCTACACCATCATGGAAAGCATCGTCCAGACGCCGTCGGCGCGGGGCGCGTCGTCGCTGGCCAAGGTCAAGGTGCGCAACCTGAAGACCGGCCAGGTGTTCGACAAGACTTTCCGCACCGGCGAGCGCTTCGAGGAGCCCGACCTGGAGCGCCGGCCCCTGCAGTACCTGTACAACGACGGCGAGCACCGGGTCTTCCTGGACCAGGAGTCCTACGAGCAGGTGCTGGTGACCGACGCGGACCTGGGCGACGACGCGAAGTTCCTGTTCGACGGGCTGGAAATGAAGGCCCTCTTTTTCGAAGGCGCGGTCCTGGAACTGGAACTGCCCGCGACCCTCGAATACGAAATCGTCGACGTCGAGCCCGGCACCCGCGGCGACACGGCCCACGGCGGCGTGACCAAGCCCGCCGTCCTCAACAACGGCATGAAGGTGCAGGTGCCGCTGTTCGTTCAGCAGGGCGAAAAGATCCGCGTGTCCACCAAGGACGGCAAGTTCGCCGAGCGCGTGCGCTAGGTCGGGCGCCCGGCCTCCCTTGTCCCGTCCTCTCCTCGATCACGCAGCAACCGTCGTCGCGGGCGGAGCCGTCAGCGCCAGGCCGGCCTCCCTTCGGGACTCGAGCGCGGCCCGGATGGCCCCTTCGATCGCCCCCCGCACCGCCTCGTCGGATCGCAGGCGCCGATCGGCCTGTTCCCGTCCCTGGCCGATATGCTCGCCACCGAACGACAGCCAGGACCCCGACTTCTCGACGATGCCCAGGCGCTCGCCCAGATCGACCAGTTCCAGGGTGTGGTTGATCCCCTCGCCGAACACGATGTCGAACTCGGCCTCGGTGAAGGGCGGGGCCATCTTGTTCTTCACGACCTTCACGCGCGTCCGGTTTCCGGTGACCTCGGTGCCCGTCTTCTGGGACCCGATGCGCCGCACGTCCAGGCGCACGGACGCATAGAACTTCAGCGCGTTGCCGCCGGTGGTCGTCTCGGGCGATCCGAACATCACGCCGATCTTCATGCGCAACTGGTTGATGAACAGCACCGTGCAGTTCTGCTTGTGGCAGGCCGCGACCAGCTTGCGCAGGGCCTGGCTCATCAGGCGGGCCTGCAGGCCGACGTGGGAATCGCCCATGTCGCCCTCGATTTCGGCCCGGGGCGTCAGGGCGGCCACCGAGTCCACGACGATCAGGTCCAGGCTGCCGCAACGCACCAGCGCCTCCACGATGTCCAGCGCCTGCTCGCCACAGTCCGGCTGGCTCAGCAGCAGGTCCTCGATCGCCACCCCCAGCCGCTGGGCGTACCCCAGGTCCAGGGCGTGCTCGGCGTCGACGAACGCCGCGGTGCCGCCCGCGCGCTGGACCTGCCCGATCATCTCCAGCGCCAGCGTCGTCTTGCCCGACGATTCGGGGCCGAAGACCTCGACGATGCGTCCGCGCGGCACGCCGCCGATCCCCAGGGCGGCGTCCAGCAGCAGGGAGCCCGACGGGAAGGACGGGACCCGCTCGACCGGCCCGTCGCCGAACCGCATCACGGTCCCCTTCCCGAACTGCTTGTCCATCGCGCTGATCACGCCCTCCAGTTCGCCCAGTTTCTCGCTCTTCTTCGACATGGATCCTCCTCGTCCGTTCCTGCCCTTCGTCCCCGGACCGGCCCGCACCCGCGATCCCGGCCCCCTCGCACCCGGCGGTGCCCCCTCACCCGGTGGGCCGATCCAGCAGCCGGTACTGGATCGCTTCCGACACGTGGACCGTCCGGATGCCCTCCGATCGATCCAGGTCCGCGATCGTCCGCGCGACCTTCAGCACGCGGTCCAGCGCCCGGGCCGACAGCCCCATGCGTTCCATCGCGACCTCCAGCAGCCGCGAAGCCTCCTCGGGCACCTTGCAATGCGCCCGGACCTGCGCCGGGTCCATCCGTCCGTTGAACCTCGTTCCCCCCGGCCCCAGGCGGGCGGCCTGCGTGTCGGCCGCACCCTGGGCCCGGGCCCGGACCACGGCGGACGGTTCGCCACCCGAGGGCGCCGCCAGGTCCCGGAACGCCACCGCCGGCACTTCGACATGCAGATCGATCCGGTCCATGAGGGGGCCCGACACACGCGCCCTGTACTTGGCGACCTCCTGCGGGGTGCAGGTGCACCGGTGCCGGGTGTCGCCCAGGTAGCCGCACATGCAGGGATTCATGGCCGTGACCAGGAGGAAGTCGGCGGGGTAGGTGATGGTCGCGGCGGTGCGGCTGATGGTCACGTGCCGGTCCTCCAGGGGCTGGCGCAGGACCTCCAGGACCTCGCGGCGCCACTCGGGCAGCTCGTCCAGGAACAGCACGCCGTGGTGGGCCAGGCTGACCTCGCCCGGGCGTGGCCGCGATCCTCCGCCCGCGATGGCGGCGGCGGATCCGGTGTGATGGGGCGCCCGGAAGGGACGCTCGCCCACCAGGGCCGCGCGGTTCCGCAGCAGGCCCGCGGCGCTGTGGACCTTGGTCGTTTCCAGGCTTTCGTCGTTGCTCATGGCGGGCAACAGACCTGCCAGGCGCCGGGCCAGCATCGTCTTCCCCGACCCGGGCGGCCCGACCATCATCAGGTTGTGCCGGCCCGCGGCGGCGATCTCCAGGGCCCGCTTCACGTGGGCCTGGCCGCGCACGTCGGCCAGGTCGGGGGCGTGCGAGGCGTGCGGGATCCGGGGGCCTTCCTCGGACCGCACCTCGCCCAGCGTGTCGCGGCCTGCCAGCGCCTCGATCAGGTCCGTCAGGTTCCGGGCCTCGTACCCCCGGATGCCCCGGACCAGCGCCGCCTCGGGGCCGTTCGCGGCCGGGACGATGGCCTCCGTGATCCCCCGATCCCGGGCCGCCGCCACCATGGGCAGCACGCCGGGCACCGGCCGCACCAGGCCGTCCAGCGACAGTTCGCCCAGGATCAGGCGGCCCTCCAGCGCCGCCATCGGGAACGCCTCCAGGCACGCCAGCACGCCCAGCGCCACCGGCAGGTCGAACAGCGACCCGTGCTTGCGCACGTCCCCGGGGGCCAGGTTGACCGTGATCCAGCGCGTGTGCGCCCGGAAGCCCAGGTTCCGCAGCGCCGACAGCACGCGGACCTTCGACTCCCGCACCGCGGCCTCGGGCAGGCCCACGATGTCGAAGTGGCCCACGCCCGGATGGACGTCCACCTCCACGTCCACCGGGATCCCGTCGATCCCGCTCAGCACCGCGGACAGCACCCGGACGTTCACGTGGGCCTCCTTCACCCGGACAGGGGGATGCAATTCACGACGCGTGCCATGGGATGGGCGCAATGGGAACGAGGAGTTGCGTGTGGAAGGCGCCGAATCGGGGCTGGACGGTTGGACGGGGTCCAGTCCAAGGCCAGGGCCGATGCGGTGGCCTCGTCGCCCCGGATCCCCAACGACGCCTGCTAGAATGTCCGGACACCGGAGGACGTCCGATGACCCCCTGCCGGATCACGCTGGTCGGCGCGGCGACGACGTTGCTGGAACTGGGCTCCTTCCGCCTGGTGACGGACCCCGTATTCGACCCGGAAGGCGGGCGCTACACGTTGCGGGTGCTGGGCGGGGTGCCGATCGGCATGCGGAAGACCACGGGCCCGGCCATTCCCCCGGAGGCGCTGGGACGGGTGGACGCGGTGCTGCTCAGCCACGACCAGCACCAGGACAACCTGGACGATTCGGGGCGCCGCCTGGTGGCATCGGTCGCGCGCACCTTGACGACGCCGGCGGCCGCGCGGCGCCTGGGCGGATCGGCCCTGGGGCTGGCCCCCTGGGAATCCACCGAACTGGTCGGCGACGACGGCGCGCGGCTGCGAATCACGGCGACCCCCGCCCGCCACGGGCCGCCGGGCAGCCAGTTCCTGGTCGGGGCCGTGACCGGCTTCTTCCTGGAGTGGGACGGCCAGCGCAACGGCGGCCTGTACATCAGTGGCGACACGGTCCGCTTCCGGGGACTGCGGGAGGTCGGCGCGCGCCTGCGGGTGCACACCGCCGTGCTTCATGTCGGGGGTGCGCAGTTTGGATTGTCGGGCCCGGTGCGGTACACGATGCGGGCGCGCCACGTGGCGGCGGTGGCCCGCGACGTCGGGGCGCGCGAGGTGATCCCGATCCACTACGAAGGCTGGCGGCATTTCCGCGAGGCGGAGTCGGATGCCCGGGCCGCCCTGGAGTCCGCGGCGCTGCCCTGCCCCCTGCGGTGGATCGCCCGGGGTCAGACGCTGGATCTGGCGTTGTGATCGACCCGTCCCGGGCGCCGCAGCCGCGTCGCGGCCGCCACCACGACCAGCATCAGGCCGATCAGCAGCATTCCCGGATGCGCAGACCCGCCCGTCCGCTGCGCCTGGCACCCGCTGCTGCTCTTGCCGACCACCGGGGCCGTATCCACCGCGACGACGTCCGGCGTGTTGCCGACATCCCCGCCGGCCTCGATCACGTCCGCGACCGGCTCGACGGCGTCGACCGCCTCGACGGCCTCCGTCGTCTCGACCGCTTCGATCTCCTCGGCGCCCGGTTCGATGACCTCCTCGATCGCCTCGACCGTCTCGACCGTCTCGACGATCGGCGGGGGCAGGGTCCCGAACGTGAAGGTGTAACTGGTCGCCAGCGGCACCCCCTTCCAGTCGTTCAGCGGCAGCCCGACGGTCACCGTGTACTCCGCGTCCGCCTCCCAGTCCCCGACGGGCTTCACGTTCACCAGGTGCGAGTTCGACCCGTAGAACACCTTCACCGTGACGGGGTGGACCGCGCCGCCCTTGCGGGTGACCACGACGCTGTCCGGGCCCAGGCTGGACGGATCCAGCCCGTGCGGCATGGCGAACGAAACCCACGATTCGGGGTTCGTCGCGTCCAGGGCCTGGTTCCAGGACGAGCGGTTGGTGAAGAACGTGTCCAGCAGTGGCGTGTCGAAGGCCGTGTCCCCGTTCAGGCGCGCCCACAGCACCTGCCAGTAGCTCGCGACCGCCGGGCCGCAGGTCGGAGGACTGCCGGCCGCGTCCAGGTTGTCCTGGTTCCCGCAGGCCCAGGGGTAGATCGTCATGTAGTTGGCCACGATGGCCGGATCCGCGGCCTCGGTCGTCGCGTGCGTGATGGCGAATGCAACCAGGCTGTGTCCCAGCCGGATCGTGTCGGGGTCCACCTGGTAGCCGTCCAGCGTTGCGTACAGGGGCGCCAGGTCATCGGCGGGGACCCACGACACCGGGACCTCCATCGGCCCCTTCGCCGCGGCGAAGCACACGTCCGTGCTGCCGTCCACGCCATACGGCGTCGCGTTGGAACGGTTCTCGTCATAGTGCTCGTGCCGCTGCAGGTACATGCCGTCGTACAACTGGTCCGTCATGCCGTGGGTCGCCATGCCCATCAGGAACGCGATGTGCTGGGCCGCCTCCTGCGACCAGGGCTGCGAGTAGTTGGTCTGGATCCACTGCAGGTAGGTCAGGTGGAAGGGTTCCCAGTGGCTGGTTTCCCCGTACCCGTCGTCCACAGCGTACCCCCCATCGGGATACATGGCGCCGTTCCGCAGGATTTCCACCAGGTCCGGCTGGCTCAGCAGGCTGCGCAGGTCGCCCGCGGGCAGGTACTGCAGCGAGTCCGTGGCCACCCACACATGCGAGTAGTTCCCGTTGGCCCAGGCCGCCGGGCAGGGCAGCGCCAGCCCGATCAGCAGCACCCAGGCGCCCAGCCACGACGACATCCACGATCCTGCACGCACAGGCACCTCCAGCGGTGACGAAAGCCACGGTCCAGGTTCGGGGAATTCTACCGGACGTGCCGGGCGCGGCAAGTGGCCCTGGCCCCGGATCGTTCCCGGGTGCGCCCGCCATGTAACCCTTCCTCGGGGGGTCTGATATCCTCGTTCCGACCCTCTTGAACCGGATTCATGGGGAAAGGACGTCGAATCCTGCGAACCGTGGCGGTCGGCCTGTACCTGGCCGTGACGCGCGCGATCCTTCTGGTCATCGTCCTGGTCCCGTCCCTGTACTTCCTTCTGAACTCCAGCCCCTTCCCGGGCCAGTTGACGCGCTTCCTGCGGACGGTCCTGCCCGGGACCATCGAAATCGGGACCCTCCAGATCGCCCCGATCCCGTGGAAGGTCGACATCCTCGACGTGCGCATCCGGGCCCCGGACGGCGAATCCATCATTGCGGTCGGGACGTTGCGGGTCACCGTGGACCTGGTGCCGCTGGTGCGCTGGGTCGCCGGCAAGGATCCCGACATCGTGGTCCACCTGCCGGAGGTGCGCCTCTACGACTACGAGGCGATGATCGATTTCAACCCGGATGGCCACCTCAGGCTGGTGGACGCCTTCAGCGCACCCAGGGACCCGAACGACCCTCCGCCCCCACCGCCGACCGGTCCGAAGCAGGCCGTGCGGCTGGTCTTCGACCGGGTCGTCGGCGAGCGCGGATCCTGCCGGGTGTCGTTTCCCGAGTGGGACGTCCGGGTCGAGGACATCGCCCTGGAGGCCCGGTTCGAGCTGGAAACCGCCCCCACGACGCACGTCAAGGTGACCTCCTCCCGCGTGGCGTGGACCCATGGCATCGGGCACGTCCGCGCCGCGCCACGGGCCTCGATCATCCCGCGGGAGATCGTCCTGGGGCAGGGCGGTGTCGAGGGATTCGTCTACGACTGGGACCGCATCTCGTACCAGCACGCGGCCTTCGCGTTCCCGGGCATGGACCTGGACTCCCGCAACGGCTTTCTGGCCTGGTCCGAAAACCTGCGCTACCAGGGCGAGGCCGATCTGGCGTTCGCCGACGGCAGCCCGCTGATCCAGACGGCAACCGGCGGGAAGGTGACGGGACCCCTGCGGGTGGACGTGGACGGCCGGGGCGACGCCTTCGACCCCCGCTTCACGCTGAACGTGACCTCCCCCGGAATGGCCCTTTCCGGCGTGGACCTGGGGCGCGTCGAGATGGCGCTGACGGGCGGCCGCGAGGAAACGGGCCGGTACGCGTTCCAGGGGATTCGCTTCGTCACCGATTCGTCCCGCGGGAAGGTCAAACTGGATGGCGGCGTGTTCTATCCGTATGGCAGTTCCGAGGGAATCGCCGCGGACGGCGCCTTCGTCCTCGATACCGAAGGGTTGAGCGTTCCGACGCTGCTGAGGGACCTGGGAGTCGAGCCGCCCGGGCCCCCGGTCCCGCTGCCCCGGGCCGTGTCGGGGCGCCTGCAGGTCCGCGCCGAGGTGGCGTCCTGGGCCACGGGGGTCGCGTCGGCACATGTCAGCGGTTCCCTCGAGGGGCTCCTTTCCCCCGGGACGCTGCTGGCGGGGTCCGACGTGTCCGTGACGCTGGACGCCTCGGTGAATGTCACCGGCGACTACACCCGTCCGGCCATCCGTGTCGAGGAACTCGCGATCGATTCGGGCCCGGACGCGTTGAAGGCCCGGGGCACGGTGGACCTGGAACGCGGTGAACTGGACGTGTCCGGCCACGTGGACAAGGACCTGAAATCCCTGCTGTCCGCCCTGGGGATGCGGGGCCGGGGCCGCGCGACGCTGTCCGATCTGCGCGTGCGCGGTCCGCTGAAGGCGCCCGGCGCCAGCGCCCTGGCCACCGTGACGGGCCTGTCCATCGACCCCTGGGAGGTCGATCAGGCCAGGGCCCGCCTGTCGTGGAAGGAGGGTTCGCTGTCCCTGTCGACGCTGGAGGCATCGACCCCGTACGGTGCCCTGACCGCGTCCGATGTCGCCGTTCGCCTCCTGGATCCGAAGACGTCCCGGCGTCTTGCCTCCCCCCGCCTGTCGGTCCGCCAGGCCCTGATGCCGGCCCTGGATCTGGCCCGCCTTCCCCCGCTGAAGGACGGCCCCGTGAAGGGCAAGGCCTCGCTGGAGGTGGACCGGCTGGACCTGGATCTGGGGAACCCGCTGCAGACGCTGGACGGTACGATCAGTGCGTCGGCGCCCTGGATGGTGGTGGCGGGTCGTCCGCTGCAGGGCGTGAGCGTCCAGGCGACGGCCGCCGCCGGCGTCGTCACCCTGTCGTCGGTGGCTGCGTCCCTGAAGGGCGGTGGGCGCGCCCGGGTGACCGGCACGCTGGACCTTCCGGCCGGCCGTTTCGACGCGATCCTGGACGGGGAGGACCTGTCCCTGCCGGTCGTGGCCGGAATGAAGCAGGACGGCGCCCTGAAGGGGGTCGTGAACGTCCATGCGACGGCCTCGGGCCCCTACCTGGACCCGGTCCTGGACGCGCACGTCGATGCCAACGGCGTGGCCTACAACGATCAGCGCTTCGGGGACCTGTCGATCGACGCCGCCCGCAACTCCGGCGGCGACCTGATGCTGTCCAGCGATCGCTTCCTGCCCCGGATGCACCTGAACGAGGCCTCGGGGCTGACCTGGGCCGACGGGCACTTCACGGGCCTCGTCGTGATGATCGACCTGAACCGCGTCACCCCCCAGGACATCCTGCCCTCGATCAAGCCGCGGGATCTGTGGGGGCAGGTGACGGGCAACCTCCAGGTCCGCATGGGCTTCGGCTCGGGCGGCACGCTGGAAGCCGCGCTGACGTCCCCGCCCGACGGCCTTCGCCTGGGCTTCTTCGACCGCGAGGTCGTGCTGAAGAACGTCGAGAAGCTGGTGGTCGCGGTCCAGCGCGACGGTTCGGTCAGCGTCACCGGCCTGGCGCTGGACGACGGCCGGGATGTCCTGCGGGTCTGCGGGACCGTGCTGGACCCGGACGGGAACATGCGCCTGTGGGTCCGGGGTCCGGTGGGCGCCTACTGGCTGCGGCAGTTCGGGTCCGTGTTCTCGGTGTCCGACGGCTACGTGCGCCTTTCGGGGGCCCCCGGCGCGACGGTCGGGGCGGCGCCTCCCGGCTGCGGGCCGACCCTTGCGGAAGGCGACGGCCCCCTGGTGGTCAGCGGCACGTTCGCGCGACCGCTGGTCGACGGCGAGGTCCGGGTCGGCGGGATCGAGATCGGGATCCGGAACTTCGGCGACGTGCTGCGGGTCCAGGATGGCGGCCGCATCCTGCTGTCGTCGTCCGACGGGCGCCTGAGGGCGTCGATTCCCCAGGACGGTTGGGTCCGGGGAACCCTGGGTGACGGCACGTTCACCCTCCATGGCGACGCCGCCTTCGACGGCCTCGTGCCGACCGAGGGCGAAATCCAGCTGGACGGGGCGGGCCTGCGCTACGTTTCGGCGGGCGAGTACTTCCTGGTGGGCAACCCCTCGGTGACGGCGCAGTTCGAGGGCCTGGGCACGCCGGGACAGTCGCGACTGCGCATCTCGGGCCGCGTCGCGATCACGGAAGGCTCGTACCACAAGAACTTCGGCATCGTCGGCCGTTCCTTCTCGGGCCTCGCGGGTCCCCGGGTCGCCGCGCGCCAGGGACGGTCGCTGGAGGATGCCGTGCCGTGGCTGGCCGACGCGGATCTGGACCTGGCCGTGACCGCACCCCGGTTCGGTGTCCGCAGCAAACTGGACGTCGGCTCCACGGACTTCGACATCTCGATGGACCTCCGGGTCAAGGGCAAGGTGAAGGCCCCCGAACTGTGGAACCGCGTGGAAATCCTGCCGGGCGGCACCGTGACCTACGAGGTGGTCCGCCGGGTGTTCGAGGTGGTCCGGGGCCGGGTGGACTTCGACGGTCCTCCGGGCCAGCCGCTGGTGGACCTGACGGCCCGGACCTTCATCCAGATCCAGGGCGCCTCGACGCAGTCCACGGCGGTCGCCTCGCGTTTCGACCCCGACGCCGCGATGTCCGGGGCCCTGACCCAGGGGATCCAGGTCAGCCTGAAGGTCGCGGGGCGCTATCCCGACCTGGACATCACCCTGGCGTCGAACTCCAAGGCCTACAACCAGACGGACCTGCAGTACCTGGTCCTGACGGGAGCCCTGCCCCAGGGCGGCGTGGCGGGCAGCGCGGGCCAGGTGTTCAACGTCGGCCTCCTGACCGAGGAAGTGACGGGCGTCGTGACCCGGCTGCTGCTGGGATCCCTGGTGGACGCCATCAATCTGGGCGTCAGCCCCGCGGGGGGGGTCAGCGTGGACGTGATCGCGCACCTCGGGTCGCGCCTGCGGTTCGAAACGCAGGTGCAACAGACCACGGGGGCGGGTTCCGCCTGGTACACGGCCGGGTTCCACGTGCGCCTGACGGATTACCTGTCCCTGGAAGGGCGGGTCCTGTCGGTGTCCCAGGGCGCGTTCGACAAGTCCGTGGAGGCCGGCAACAAGTACGAAACGAAACTGCGGTTCCGAATCCCGATCGAGTAGGTGGTGGCCCGGATGTCGGTGCGAGGCTGGATGGTGGTTGCGGCGGCCCTGGGGGCACTGATCCCCGGGGGTTCCCGTGCCGCGCCCGCGCCCGCGACCACGCCCGCTCCGGTCCCGACCTTCCAGGCGCCGCCGACGGACACGATCGGGATCCCGGAACTGGTGAAGGAACCCGTTCCCGACGCCTGCGCCGAGGGGCCGATCGTCGCCGCGGAACTGGAGGGTTGCCGGGTCCGCGGCTGCGATGACGCGGCCTTCGTCGCAGGGGTCCTGGATCTGGCCGACCTGGTCCCGGGGACCGTGCTGACCCCGGAACGCAGCGCGGCCGGCCTTCGGCGCCTGGAGCGGATGGGCTTCTTCCGCACGGCCGCCGTGGTCTGCGAACCCGTCGTCGGGGGCGTGTCGGTCGTCCTGAAGGTCGAGGTCGCCCGCCGCCTGCGCCGCCTGAAGGTCAAGGGGAACTCCCACTTCGACGACAGCGAGGTGCTGGGCCGCCTGGCCATGGTGTCCGGCGACCGCTTCGATCCGAAGGATGCCACGATGGCGGACGCCCTGGTGCGGGCCCGCGATGCCGTGCGCCGCGCCTACCAGGAGGAAGGGTTCACCGGCACGGATGTGACCGTGCGGATGTTCGACGTCGGGGAGTCCCAGGAGGACCTCGAAATCGGCATCGAGGAGGGCAGCCGCGTCAAGATCCGCGAGGTCCTGACGTCCCTGCGCCCCGCCCGCCCCGATGATCCGGGCGCCTCTTCCGGCGCCGAGGGATGCCCGGTCATCCGCGAACGCGACCTTCGCAAGTGGACGGAACTGGGCTCGGCCACGACGCTGACCGAGCGGACCATTCCGAACACCGTCAGCCGTCTGACCAAGGCGTTGCGGTCCCTGGGCTTCACGGGAGTCCGGGTCAAGGCGGTCTTCGAGACCGCCACCGAGGCGCTGCGCGTCGAAGCGACCTACGACGCCTGCTACCTGCTGCGCTTCTACAGCCGCGACCGCGCCCGGCCGGGCCGCGAAGGCTTTTCCTCCCTGAAGGACGAGGATCTGCTGCACGCGCTTCCCTTCGGCGATTCGGGGGTGTTCGATCTGACCGAGGCGGCTCTGGGTCGCGAGTCGGTCCGCGCCCACTTCGAGAACCGCGGATACCTGTTCGCCGACGTGGTGCTGGACTACCGGACGCGCCGGGGACCCTCGTCCGCCGCCGACCCGGACGAGGTGCCGACCGTCGACGACATTCCCTGGGGCCCGCACGTGGCCGGCCGCATCTCGTACCTCGTCAGCCGGGGCGGCCGGGTGGAAATCCGGAAGGTGCTGCTGGCCGGCGTGAAGTCCCTCCCCCGTCGAGCGCGTTCGCGAGGTCATGGGCACGAAGGAATACGATTTCTTCGGGGATTCAGGGGCGGTCCTGCCCGAGCAGGTGTTCGCGGACCTGGACCAGGTCCGGCGGCTGTACCTCGAGGAAGGCTTCCGCGAGATGCGCTTCCAGGGGACGGTCGAGGGTGCCCGGCGCGTGCGCCTGACCTCCACCGAGGGTGCGACCACGGTCTTCACCTACGCTTCCGAGGACAAGGCGTTCCAGGTCGTCGTCCCGTCGGGCGACACCGAGGGCGTGCGGGTGCGCATCGGCGTCGAGGAGGGCGCGCGCAGCACGATGGGCGCCATCGACCTGACGGGCATCGCGCTGCGGTCGGTGAAGCAGGCCCGGAACGTCCTGGACCTGCATCCCGGGGGCCCCTTCTCGCCCACCCGGGTCCGGGCGGCAGTCCAGCGCCTGACGCGGTGGTATGCCGCGGCGGGCTACCTCCGGACCTCGGTGAAGGTGGCGTGCGGCCCGGCCGAGGCGACCGAGCCGTGCGACCTGGAAAAGGTCCAGGATCGCGTCGTCGCGCTGCGGATCGCGGTGGACGAGGGAACGCCCGCGACCATCGGCGCGGTGTTCGTCCAGGGACTGAACCGGACGATCCGCGACACGGTGACGTCGCGCCTTCCGGGTCCGGGCCAGCCCTACGACGTGGTGCGGGTGGCGGAAGGCGTGCGGTTCCTGAACAACCTGGGAATCTTCACGTCGGTGCAGGTCACCGCCCTGGGCCCGGACGAGGATCCCCCCCGGGACCGCGTGGCGCTGGTCATCGAGTGCCGGGAGCAGAAGAGCCAGTTCGTGGACATCGCGGTCGGCTTCGAGACCCTCAGCGGCGACCGGACCAGTTCGTCGATGCCCAAGGGCGTCACGGACGGTCTGTCGACCTCGATTGCCCTGTCCGACCTTTCGACGTCGGGCTCCGGCCGGACCCTGGACCTGCCCCTCCCCGACATCCTGTTGACGGTCGAGGCCCGGTACGTCGATCAGAACTTCCTGGGTCGCGGGAAACGCCTGTACCTGCCGGTGAAATACGGCCTGTCGTTCACCGCCTGGGATCGGTACGCGTCGTTCGCGCCGACGTACCTGGACCCGAACTTCTTTTCCAAGGGCCTGTCCTTCCGGGTGACGCCGTTCGCCCTGTACGACCGGGCCACCACGCGCCTGGACCAGGTGCAGTTCGGGGCCGAGTTCGTCGTGTCCCGGGAACTGGTCAAGCACCTGTACGGGTCGTTGGCCTGGGAAACCGGCGTGGTGCGGACGCGGGATCCCGGCATCCCCGGTGCCACCTATTCGTCGTGGCGGTACGAAAACAAGATCGTCCCGACGCTGACCTACGACCGCCTGGATCACCCGATCGATCCCCGGAACGGCGGCTTCCTGCAGGTGTCGCTGGCGTACATCAACGCCCTCAGCCAGGGGAACTTCCTGAAGTACGAAGTGCTGGCCAAGGGGTTCGTGACGATCCGGAAGTTCCTCACCATCGGCCTGACCGCGCACTACGGCGGGTCCAAGGCGCTGGGCGGCGAGGGGCAGTTGCCCGCCGAGGAACGCTATTCCCTGGGAGGCAATCGCGGGGTGCGAGGCTTCGCGAACGACGGCGTGGCCCAGTACAACCCGGACGGCAGCCTGCGCGTGGCCACGGTCATGAACCAGAAGACGAACGCGGACGGCACCGTGTATATCGACCCGGGCACCGGGCAGCCGGTCTTGACCCCGTCGATCACCAAGATCAACAGCGCGGACACGGTGGTGTCGGGAAGCCTGGAACTGCGGTTCCCGATCCTGCGCAGCCTGGACCTTCACGGCGCCCTGTTCTACGACGTCGGCGCGCTGGCCGAAAGCCCGACCGATCTGCACGCGAAGTCCCTGCGCCACTCGGTGGGCGTGGGCTTGCGCTACCTGCTGGGGGGCGTGGTGCCGATCCGCCTGGACTACGGGATCATCCTCGATCGCCGGTGCAAGAACGTCGATTCCACGACAGGGAAGTGCTCGGCCCGCGAAGAGGTCGGCAACATCCACTTCGGGGTGCTCTACACCTTCTGAGGCTTGTTGGCGTGCACCGACCGCTGGGGCTTGCCGGAGGGCTTCCGGGGCCTGCCGGTCGGCTTGTCCGCGGTGCGCGTGGACCGGGCGGGGCGTCCCTCGGGCCGCGCCGACCGGGTACCGGGGCCGGATCTCTCCGGGCGTCCTTCCGGCCGTGACGTCCGGGTGCCGGGGCCGGACCTCTCCGGGCGTCCTTCCGGCCGTGCCGACCGGGTACCGGGGCCGGACCTCTCCGGGCGTCCTTCCGGCCGTGAGGTGCGCGTGCCGGGACCGGATCTTTCCGGACGTCCTTCGGGCCGTGCGGACCGCGTGCCGGGACCGGACCTTTCGGGGCGTCCCTCGGCCCGGGGCAGATGTACCGTCAAGCCGTTCCTGTCGGTGCCGCTGGTCCGTCCGGTGCGGGCCAGGCTGTGGTCGGCGGCCGGCTTCGAACCGCCCGACCGGGCCGCGTGGCCACGGGGGGCCGCCGCCGGTTTCGCGCCGCCGATACGGGTCGCGGGCCTGGCCCCCTTCATGGCCTCGGCCTTCCGCACTGCAGCGGCGACCTCCGCCTCGAAGCGCCTCGCCCCCGGTCCGCTGTCGGAATCGTAGTCATCGTCGTGCCGCGCGCCACGGTCCGCGTCGAACCGGGGTGCCGCTGCCCGACGCACGGGCTGCTCGCGATCGGGTCGTCCGCGCGGCGCCTCGGGTCGTCCGCGCGGCGCCTCGGGCCGCCCGCGTGCCGCCTCGGGCCGTCCCGCCGCGCCCTCGGCGCGACTGCGTGCGGTTTCGGGACGACCGCGCCGGACCTCGGTCCCACCGTGGAGCGTCCGGGGCCGACGCTCCGCACTTTCGGGACGTGCCGGTCGCGCCTGGCGGGTGCCGGGTTCGATCCGGCTCAGTTTCGTGCTGGGGGCCGCATGTCCCGGCAACTGGGACCGCTCCTCGGGACGCGCCACCTTGCCGGGCCGCGCCGGCCGGTCGGGCGCCAGCGTCCGGGACGTCCGTGTCGCGCCGGGTCGCGCGGCCCGTTCGGGCTTGTCTGCCGCCGCGGGCTTCGGCTGCCGCACCGGGGCTTCGGCCCTGGACGACCGCGTTCCGCGGGCCGGCCGCTGGGCCTTCGGCGCCTTCTGGGGCTTCGGCGCCCGGTTTTCCGTCAGTGCCGTGACCTCGTCCGGCGTCAGGATCCGCGAGGCGCCCGTCGGCAGCTTGCCCAGGCGGATCGGCCCGAACCGCACGCGTTTCAGCTTCAGGACGTTCATGCCCAGGGACTGGAACATGCGCCGCACTTCGCGGTAGCGTCCCTCGGTCATCACGATTTCCAGCCACTCGTTCGTCCGGGCCATCCGCAGGCGCTTGCACGACGCCGCCTGCGCCCGCCCGTCGTCCAGGTTCACGCCGCGCTCGATGCGCTCCAGCGCCCAGTCCGGCACGCCCCCCTGGATCTTGACCTCGTAGACGCGCTCGAACCCGCTGGCCGAGCGGGTCAATTGCCGCGTCAGGTCCCCGTCGTTGGTGAACAGCAGCAGGCCCTCGCTCATGATGTCCAGGCGGCCCACCGTGTGCACGCGGACGGGCAGTTCCGGCAGCAGCGAGTTCACGTTCTTGCGACCCTCGGGGTCCTTTTCGCTGCAGACCACCCCCGTGGGCTTGTGCATCATCAGGACGATGTGGTGCCGGGTCGGCCGGACCGTTTCCATGTCCAGCTTGACCCGGTCGACGTCCGGATCGACGAGGGTGCCGGGCGTGGCGACCGTCCCGTTGACCGTGACACGGCCCTGGGCAATGCGCTCCTCGGCCTCGCGTCGGGACAGTTGGCCGCCTTCGACGAGGTAGCGTTGCAGACGAATCATGTGTTTGTTCCTCCGGGGTCCGCGACCCGACGCCCATCTACGGCGCCCGGCCCGTGCCGGAGCGGGGATTGCCATCGGGACCAGCGCAAAGGTATCATGCCGCGACCGGCCGGACAAGGCGCCCGGGCGGATTGGGTATTCCCGAGGCGAGGTCCCGCCATGAAGTATCGCTTCGAGCACGAGTTCCCCTGCGACCGCGACACCCTCATGAAGATCATGTTCGAGAAGGGTGTGACCGAGGTGCTCAAGCCGAGGATGACGCACGTCCAGGAGGCTGAAACCCTGTCCTGGGCCGAGGAGCCGGGGCGCATCGTGCGCAAGGTCCGGTACATGCCCGTTCCGAAGATCCACTCGGTCGGCCCCAAGAAGGTCGAGCCCCGGTGGATGGAGTGGGTCGAGGAATCCCGGCTGGACCTGGCGCGTGGCACCGCGACGTACGTGAACGTCCCGACGACCCACAAGGTTGCCGAACTGCTGAAGAACCACGGCGAGATCCAGTTCGAGTCCGCGGGTCCGGGGCGGGCCCGGCGCGTCTTCACGGGCGAATTGAAGGTCCTGGTCTTCCTGCTGGGGGCGATCGCCGAGCGCGTGATCCATTCCTACGCCGCGGAAATCGTGAACGAGGAGGCGGCCGCCCTGGCGCGGCTGATCCAGGAAAGGAACGCGAAGGCATGAAACTCGCGCGCGTGGTCGGCACCCTGTGGGGCGCGAAGCAATCCGACGGCATGCACGGCCGCCGGGTCGTCGAGGTCCGCCCCCTGGGGCTTGCAGGCGCGACGGACGGGACCCGACTCACCGCCGACTGCGACGACGTCCACCTGCGGGAATCTTCGATGCTGGCCCTGGATCCCCTGGGGGCCGACGTGGGCCAGTTGGTCCTGATCGGCGTCGGCAGCCGGATCCGCGACCTGGTGATCGGTCCCCGGGCGACGACCAAGGCGTGCGTGATCGCCATCGTCGATGAGGCGCTGGTCGAAATGTCACCCGGGGAGGGCTCGCCGTGATCCTGGGACGCGTCATCGGCCAGTGCTGGGCCACCCGTCAGGCCTCCCGCCTGGACGGTCAGAAACTGCTGCTGGTGCAGCCGCTGGCCTGGTACGACCCGGACCACCAGGCCGATCACCTGGTGTGCGTTGACCCGGTGGGCGCCGAGGTCGGGCAGGACGTGGTGGTGTGCATGGGGCTCCCGGCGCGCCTGGCCGCGGGCGACACCCGGACCCCCGTCGAGGCGTCCATCGCCGCGATCGTGGATGGCGTCGAACTCTACCCGGACACCGCCGAAGGACCGGCATTCGCCTTCGCGCCCGGCCGGGCCCCCGAGACCCTTCGGCAGAACCCGGGAGCATCGACGTGATTCGCGGCCGCGTGATGGGCGAGGTCTGGGCCACGAAGAAGGCCCCGCGCCTCGCCGGAAGGAAGTTGATCCTGGTGGCCGAGACCTGCATCACCGCAGGCGCCGAACGTCCGACGGGGCGTGTCGTGGTGGCCACCGACCTGCTGGACGCCGCCCGGGGCGACACGGTGGTGGTGGCGTTCGGCAGTGGCGCCCGCAACGCCGAGTGCCCCGGCAGCCGCGACGTGCTGGTCGATGCGGCGGTCGTCCAGATCGTGGACGGGTCCTCCACGCCGGGCGCAGACTGACCGGCGGAACGGGCCTGGAACTCCCCCCCCGAAAGGGGCCTTTCCCACATCCGTGGCCGAATTCTTGACGATGCCGATCCCATCCGTAAGAATGTAAGCGCCCACAGTTCGGGGAGGCTCCTGATGTGCCGTCGACAGGGTTCCATCGTCGTCGTCCTCGCCGCGATGCTGGTGGCCATGGGGTCCCAGGGCTGCGCCAAGACGTCGAGCCCGCCGGACTTCGGCGACCCGGACGCGATCGATGACACCGGGGAGGGCGAACTGCCTCCCACCGGCCTGCGGGTCACGATCACGAATCCCGCGGCGGATTTCACGAATCCCGTGTCCGGCAAACTGCAACTGGCGATCCTGGTCGAGGACACCGAGAAATCGCCCGTCACGCTGGTCATCGACGTCCTCAAGGCCGGCGCCTTCGGGACGATCACGAAGAACCTGCCCGGGGCCCAGGCGGAAACCATCGAGGTCGACACGTCGTTGATCCCCGATGGCCGCAAGTGGACCCTGAGGGTGGTCGCGACGACCGAAGACGGTCGCGACGCCACGGCCACCGTCCAGATGACCGTGGACAACAGCGGCCCCGGCATCACGGCCAAGGCTCCCACGCCCGTCGACGAAGCCAGCATCCTGGGGGACCTGAAGGTGCGGTTCCTGGTCAAGGACGCGGGGGCCGGCGTCGCGACCATCGAGATCGTGGTCAAGGAGAAGGTCGGGGACACCATCGTGTACCAGTACAACTGGCCGCCCGCGGGGACCAACCCCGGGGCTGTGCAGGTGGATACCGGGGAACTCCTCATCCAGACCGGCGCGTGGGCGGGCGGCGACAAGACGCTGACCGTCACGGCCACGGACGGCCTCCCCGACCACGAAGGGACGGCCACCATCAACTTCTCGTATTCCCAGCGCCCGCGGTTCCAGGGGGGCTCCGTGTACGCCCTGCCGACGGACTTCCTGGGGACCTCCGTGGCGGGCATCCGCCTGGGGGAGGTCGAGGAAAATTCCAACGCCGTCGTGGTGGCCGCGTCGTCGGGCCTGTCGATCTTCACCCGGGACGGCGACAACGAGGTGCTGGTCAAGCGGCAGGACCTGCTGAAGACCGGGTGCGCCAGCGTGACGGTCCGGGACATGGACGCGGATGGCCTGATGGATATCGTCGCCGTCTGCTCCGTGGCGACCGGCACGGGGACCAACGTGCACCTGTTCCTGCAGACCGCCAACTCCGCCTTCGCCAAGCCCGTGACGGTGCTGGTTCCGGCCGCCGTGGAGGCCCTGGCCCTGGGCGACCTGAACACGGATGGCCATCTGGACGTGGCCCTGGCGCTGTCCAACACGACCCAGACGGTCGGGATCATCCTGTCCAACGCCAACGCGCAGACCTGGGGCCCCCTGAAGCAGTACGGCGGCGCCCAGACGCCGAAGTTCATCGCCATCGGCCAGTTCGGTGAGCGGATCGGCGAGGGCCCCGCCCGGGAAATCGCGGTCGTGGTCGCCCAGAACGGGTCGGCCAACGCCACCCTGTTCCAGGCCAGCGCTGACGGCCTGCTCTCGGCGGGCCTCAACAGTTCGCTGACGAACGGGGACAAGCCGCTCACGCGCATCCAGGCCGTCACCGCGTTCGCCATGGGACCGTCGAATCCGCCGAACCTCCTGGCCTTCGCCGATGGCGAGCGGGATGCGGTGGTGTTGTGGTACGCGGATCCTTCGAGATCATCGCCCAGCCTGATGGAGATACCCGGCCCGGGGGGGCTGAAGTCCGTGCTGGTTTCCGGCGTCCTGCCCTTGCGGGTCCTGGCCGGCGAACTGAACGGCGACGGCACCAATGACCTCGCGGTGCTGTGCCAGGGCGGCAACCAGGTCCACTTCTTTCAGGGACAGGGCGCCCTGCCGCTGAAGGTGGGGCCGTCGTACCTCGTCGGGTCCGCCCTGGACATGACCTTGGCGGATCTGGACGACGACGGGAACCTGGATGTCGTGACGCTGTCGCAGGACGGCACTTCGCTGACGTGGCTGCAGAACCTGAAGGAAACCGGCAATCTGGTGTTTTCCGGTGCGCCGATGGTCGGCCTGGACGCCACCCCGATCTCGATGGCGGTGGGTCGGTTCACCAAGCCCCTGGCGACCGACAAGACCCTCCTGGACGTGGCGGTCCTGGGCACCCAGACCAACAAGAGCGTCCTTTCCTTCTTCACCGCGGAAGCCGCGACCGGCATGGCGGTGACGCCGGCGGACAACTCGGTCACGGTCGACCTGCCCTCGCCCCGGAAATTGCTGGTCGCCAACGTGAACCCCAACGCGGTCGGCGACGCCGGCCTCGACGACCTGGTGGTGGGATCTGCGTTCACGGGACCGACGACCGGCCTGCGGGTGACCGGCAAGGTCTACCTGTTCCGGCAGGACGGGGTCAGCCACACCAAGATCGTGTTCGACTTGGTGGACAACGATTGGGGGGATTCCCCGAACCTCGTGGCGCTGGGCAACTTCTCGGGCCGGGCGTCGTCGGTACCCTGGCGGCCCGACCTGGTGACGATCGCGACCTTCTCCTCGGTCAGCGAGCCCCCCGTGAGGTCGCTGCAGATCAAGCCCTTCATCAACCAGGGGTCCGGCCTGTTCCAGGCGAAACTTGACCTCCTGCTGACGCAGGGCAAGAAGGTGGACACCGCGCGGACGCAGCGCGAACTGGTGGCGGCACCGCTGCGCCTTGCGCTCTTCGACTGGCAGTTCAGCAATCCCGGCCAGAACTACCTGTACGACGTGCTGTCCCCGGATGGGACCACGGGCGATTTCACCGTCTACGCGATGTCCTCGAACGGCAACCTGGTCAGCCCGGAGCGTTTCAAGCACTTCGCAGTGGGCGCGAACCCGCGGGCGCTGGCCGTGGGCTTCCTGTCGGTCCCTGTGGACGGCAGTTACGCGGCAGACAAGGCCGCCAAGGTCTTCCCGGACGTCGTGACGCTCCTGGACCAGGATGTCGTCATCTCGTACAACTCCAGCGAACCCCTGGTCACGTCCAACCCGGACCTCCTGGCCTTCGAGCCGCCCGTTTCCCTGGGGCACACGGGGCATGGGCCGTCGGATCTCGCCCTGGCGGACATGAACAACGACGGGAACGTCGACATCGTGGTCCTGAACGCCCAGGATTCCACGGTTTCGGTCTACCTGAACCTGGGCCTTCGGACCTTCAGCGCACCCTACGTGTTTGCGACGGGCGTGAACCCCCAGGAAATGGCCGTGGCCAACCTGGACGGGACGGGCTGTCCGGACATCGTGACGGTGGACGTGACCGGCAAGACCCTGACCTTCCTGAAGAACGTCATTCCTTGCGGTCCGTGACCCCGGACCGGGTCCCCTCCGCCCCGGGCGACTCCAGCAGCGTCTGGATCGTGGCGATCAGATCCCTCGGCGAAAACGGCTTGCCCAGCAGGTGGATGCCCGCCGGCAGCACGGTCTGCCGCTCCAGGACGTCCTTCGGGTATCCGGAAATGAACAGAAGGCGGATCCCCGGCCGGCTCTTCTGCAGGTGTTCCGCCAGGTCCGGCCCGCTCATCCCCGGCATCACCACGTCGGTGATCAGCACGTCGATCGTGCCCTGATACTGGGCCGCCAGCGCGATGGCCTGGGTCGGCACCGGCGACGCCAGCACCTCGTAGCCCGCGCTTTCCAGGATGCCTCGCAGCAGCGCGAACAGGTTCGGATCGTCCTCCACGAACAGCACCGTCGCGGTCCGCGCGCGTTCGACGGGCAGGCGGGCCGGCATCCGCTCGTCGGCCGGCACCTCGTCCACGCGCGGCAGGAACACCTTGAAGGTGGACCCCCGCCCGGGCTCGCTGTCGACCGTGACGTGACCGCCGCTCTGCTTCACGATGCCGTACACGATGGACAATCCCAGGCCCGAGCCCAGGCCCTCGGACTTGGTCGTGAAGAAGGGCTCGAAGATCCGGGCGGCGGTGGCTTCGTCCATGCCGACGCCCGAGTCCTGGAACGACAGCAGCACGTGGGAACCGGTCCTCGTGCCCACGTGGTGCCGGGCGTACTCCTGGTCCAGCACGATGTTGCGCGTGCGGATCGTCAGCCGGCCGCCGCCGGGCATCGCGTCCCGGGCGTTGACCGCGATGTTCGCGATGACCTGCTCGATCTGATCCCGGTCCGCGCGGACGGACCCGAGGTTCGGCGCCGCCTCCACCACGATGGCGATGCTTTCGCCGACCATCATGCCCAGGGCGCCCGCCATGTCGGACAGGACGCGGTTCGGGTTGAAAACGCTCAGGCGACGCACCTGCTTGCGACCGAAGGCCAGCAGTCGGCTGGTCAGCGTGGCCGCACGATCCGTCGCCCGCACCACCTCGGCCAGCAGCGCCTGGGAACGGGGGTCCAGACCCTGGTTCTGCAGGAGGTCGCTGTACCCGCGGATCACCATCAACTGGTTGTTGAAGTCGTGCGCGATGCCGCCCGCCAACTGTCCCACGACCTCCATCTTCTGGGATTGGCGCAACTGGTCCTCGAGGGAGGTGCGTTCCTCCTCGGCCCGTCGCCGGTCGGTGATGTCCATGATGGTGCCGATCACGCGCTTTGGGTGGTTGCGGTCGTCCAGGGCCACGGCCCGCCCCCGGATCACGACCCAGCGGAAGGTGCCGTCCCGGCAGATCATCCGGACCTCGGTCTGGAACAGGGGCGCGCGGCCTTCCAGGTAGGCGGTGAAGTCGGTTTCCAGGCGGCTGACGTCGTCCGGGTGGACCCGGGCGCGCCAGGGAACAGGGTCCAGGTCGAAGGCCGCGTCCGGGTAGCCCAGGATTTCCTTGTACCGCCGCGACGCGTAGATCAGATTCGACGGGACGTCCCAGTCCCAGACCCCCTCGCCGGCCCCCTCCAGGGCGAACTTCCAGCGCTCCTCGCTGTCCCGCAGGGCCTTTTCCCAGCGCGCCCGATCCGAAATGTCCAGGGCGTTGGTCACGATGCACCGGCGGCCGTTCAGCGTGATCAGGTCCGCGATGAACAGGAAACTGAGGAGGTCCCCGGAGCGGGTCCGCAGCACGACCTCCATGTCGCGGACCGTTCCGTCCCGGGCCAGGGCCTCGCGCATCCGATCCCGGTCTGCGGGGGCGGCCCACAGGTTCAGGTCCCGCGATGTGTGGCCGACGGCCTCCGCCCGGCTCCATCCCATGACCTTTTCGAACGATTTGTTCACGTCCAGGTACTCGCCCGTTTCCAGGTCGCTGATGCCCAGGATGGCCGGGCTGTTCTGGAACGCCAGGCGGAACTGCTCCCGGGACTGCCCCAAGGCCTCTTCCGCCCGGCGACGCTCGTCCAGTTCGGCTTCCAGCCGCCGGGCCTGTCGCTGGATCTTGCGGGTCAGTCCCAGGGTCACCGCCAGCCCGATCGCCAGGAACAGGCACAGCCCGGCCAGGAGCCACCGTAGGTTGTTCGAAATCAGCACGGCGGCGGGACTCGGGGGTTCCGGTGTCCCCAGCCATCGGTCTTCCAGTTCGTCCAGCCGCCCGGAGGCGCGAAGGGTCTTCAACCCGCGGTTGATGTCGGCCAGGAAGGCCGTGTCGCCCTTGCGGACCACCAGGCCGTAGGGACGGGGCAGCAGCGGGGGGCCGGCCGGCATCAGGTTCGCGAACCCGGGGCGTCCCGAAACGTGCTGGCCCACCAGTTGCGTCGCCAGGGCGCAGTCCCCGTGTCCGAGGGCCAGTTCCTGCAGTCCCATTTCCTCGCTGTCCACCGGGATCAGCGTCAGCGTCGGGTCCCACGTCCGCAGGAACTGCTCGATGTACCCGGCGCGGTGGACCAGGATCCGCAGGCCCCGCAGATCCTCCAGGCCGTTGATGTCCGCGCCGCCCCGACGGACCCACGCCTGCTCCCAGACGACCGTGATCGGCTCGGCGAAGTCCACGACCTCCGACCGTGTTTCCGAGGCGTACATGTCCGACAGGTCGATGCGTCGCTCGACTTCGATGGCATGGCGGATCCGGTCCCAGCGATCCAGTTCGAATCGCGCCTCGAACCCCAGGACCTCGCCCAGGGCATTCACCAGGTCGATGTTGAACCCGTGGGGAACCCCGCCCTCGTCCAGCCATTCATAGGGGTAGAAGTCGCGATCCCCGCCATACAGGACGACCCGTCGTTCGGATGAGGAGGCGCTCGCCCGGGCGGGTGGGGCGGCCGTCGCAGCGTCGGATCCCGAGGGGTCCTCCGCCCCGAGGCCGGTCCCCGGAAGGGCGACCGCCGTCAGCAGCGCCGCGGCCGCCACGAACGCGTGGACAGACAGGCGCGGGCGGTGGCTGCAGGTCTGTAGGCACCTGGCCATGCATCCTCGCTGGTCGCTATACCGGAACCTTGGCAGCGTAACGGAAAACGGCCTGGGCGGAAAGGGAGCGGGGGGTGCGGCGGCCAGACGCCTTGCTGTTACGGAGTCTTGCGGGGGACGTCGCGCTGGACCGGTCCCTCCCACAGGTACGATCCCAGGGCGGCGCTGCCCGCGGAGGCCAGCAGGCCCAGGGCCATCACGGCCCCCAGTCGAACGACCGGCAGGACCCCGATCATGGCGATGCTGGTGGCGGCGACGGCGAAGGCGACGGCGAAGGCCCAGGGGAACCAGCCGTGGTAGCCGTCGGGGTCGGCGAGGCCCGGCGAAAGGAACCACGTGATGGTCGGCGGCAGCAGGTAGAGGGTCGCGGAGTTCGAGTCGACGTTCAGGCCCAGGGCGGTGCCCAGGGCGAACGTGGCCAGGGTGGCGATGACGGCCTCGGGAATGGCCCGGAGGTGGCCGGGCCGCGAGATGCCCGCCAGGATGGCCAGCACCAGGAAGACCCCCAGCACCACGGCAACGGCCCGATGCAGCCCGCCCATCAACTGGGCCTCGACCACCGGTCCCAGGGCCGGGAAGCCGCTGATGGTGAAGACCGGTTCCTTGTCGGGCCGGGGCTCGCC
>CAINDP010000136.1 GCA_903847405.1 uncultured Myxococcales bacterium
CTGGGCGAGTGCAATTCGTGCCATGCGATCCCCGCGCAAGGCGGCGCGGCCGGCCGCGTGTACATCGATTCCGCCTCGTGCGGCGCCGCCGGGGCTCCGGGCCTCGGGGGAAACTGACCGGCCGGGGTTTCGGGGCTCCCACACTCTTCGACACGCAGAAATCGAAAATCGTGCTTGACAAGGGAGGGATGCAGTTTCATGATTCAGACGATGAACGCAACGTCAGTTGCTGAATCTGGCAGGAACGAAGAGGACGTCGTGAACGTGGCAACGGGGCGAAGCAGGGGATCCCAGGCGAAGCGGCGCGAAATCCTCGATGCCGCCGCCCGGGTCTACGCCCGCGAGAATTCCGATGCGGTCACCATGGCCCAGGTGGCCGTGGAAGCGGGCGTGGCGGTCGGGACGCTGTACCTGTACTTCAAGGACAAGGACGAACTGCGGCTGGCCGTGGTGGAGTCCAAGGCCGCGAGGATCCTGGGCGGTTTCGGCGGGGCGGACGTGCCGTCGACACTGTCCGAGGCCGAGGCGCTGTTCCTGCCGGACGGCTTCGTCGAGGCGGCGCCGGAATCGTCGTTCTTCCAGGAACCGCAGAGCCGCCGGGAGCGCGAGGCTGCTGCAAGGCGCCGCGGGATCCTCGAAGCGGCGTCGCGCGTCTTTGCCCGGGAGGGCTTCCATTCCGCCACGATGGCCCAGGTCGCCGCCGAGGCCGGCGTGGCGGTCGGGACGCTGTACCTGTACTTCCGACGGAAGGAGGACCTGTACCGCAGCCTGGTGGACGAAAAGGTCGAGGAACTGCTGTCGCACCTTCGCGCCGAGTCGCAGCGCGCCCCCCGGGCGCTGGGGAAGCTGCGCCGCATCGTGGTCGCAGAACTGCAGTTCTTCGCCCGCAACCGGGACTTCTTCCAGATCCACTTCTTCACCGCCAGCGGGCTGGTGGCGGGTCCGAAGGAAGCGTTCGGGGACGGCGTCGATCGCCAGTACGACGCCTTCTTCGACCTGATCACCGGCATCATCCGGCAGGGGATCGACGACGGCGACCTGCGCGACGCGCCGCCCGCGGACCTCGCCTGCGTCCTGATCGGCATGGTCAATTCCGTGGTCGGAAAGTGGCTGATGGACCCGGGCGCGCAGTCGCTGACGGCCAAGGCCGACTGGCTGGTCCAGTTCTTTTCCAGGGCTGCCGCGGCGGACGGGAGGACGGAAGGATGAGTTCGCATCCCGGCGAGGACGTGATGGAAACGCGCCCCTGCTATCTGTATGGCGTGATGGGCGACGGCGGTCCCGGCGACTTCACCGCGCACGGCCTGCGGGACCAGCCGGTCGAAATGTCCGGTACGAGGACCTGGCCGCGCTGGTCAGCCTGGCTCCCGCCGAAGGCTGCCCCGTCACGCGGCCGAACGTGGTGGCCCACCAGTTGGTGCTGGACGCGGCGATGCGGAACGGCGCCGTCCTGCCCATGCGCTTTGGCGTGGTCGCCCCGGACGCCCGGACCGTTCGGGACCAGTTCCTGCGGGCCCAGGCCGCCCGACTGCGGGACCTGCTGGCCCTGGTCGCCGGGAAGGTGGAACTGGTCGTGAAGGCCAGTTGGGCCGAGCAGTCCGTGTTCCAGGAAATCGTCGCGGCAAACCCGGAAATCCGGGCGCTGCGCGACGCGATCGTCGGTCGGCCGGAACCCGATACCCGGGCCACGCGGATCGCCCTGGGCCAGATGGTGGAAGCCGACCTGCGGGTCCGAAGGGACCAGGATTCCCGCCGGATCCTGGACGTCCTGGCGCCCCTGGCCCACGACGTCAAGAACGGAAAGAACGAAACCGAGATGATGGTGCTGAATGCCGCCTTCCTGGTCGGCACCCGGCGCCAGGACGCGTTCGACACGGCAGTTGACGCGTTGCGCGAGGCGTTCGGACAGCGCCTGGCGTTCCGATCCCTGGGGCCGCTGCCGCCCTACAGTTTCGTCAGCATGACGCTGGAGGTAGACCGATGACGAGTCTGGAGCCGACGCGCGGGAACCGGAGGGATGCCTCCCTGGCCGACGTGATCGAGGTCATCCTGGACAAGGGGTTGGTGATCAACGCCGACATCACGGTGTCGGTGGCCGGCGTGGAACTGCTGGGCATCAAGATCCGGGCGGCCCTGGCCTCCTTCGCCACGGCGGCCCAGTACGGCATGGAGTTCCCCTCGGGGACCAACATCGAAACCTCCGCGTGGCAGCAGGCCCAGATCCTGAAGGAAACCTGCCCCCAGTGCGGGAAGCAGTCCGCCGCGGACGAACTGCTGGAGGTCAGTTGTCCCTGGTGCGGCTGGCAGAGCGCCCGCGCCTCGGCCCGCCTGGCCGCGACGTTCGCCGAGGCCCTGCCGGTCCAGGTCGCGATGCCGGCCCGGTAGAAGGAAGGTCGTCCATGGATGCGTACACGTCCGGGAATCCTTCGTACTCGGGCGGCGCCCTGGAGCCCGTGCGTGCGAGGGGAGCGACCCTCAACGACCTGCTGGACAGGCTGCTGACCAAGGGCATCATCCTGGACCTGGACCTGGTGATCGGCGTCGCGGGCATCCCCCTGATCGGCGTCAGCCTGCACGCCGCCATCGCCGCCATCGAAACCATGATCGAATACGGGCTGCTGCAGACCTGGGACGAAAAGACCCGGGAGTACGCCGAGCGGGAACTGCAGCGGCAGAAACTGGCGCTGGAGCCGGGCGAATCCATCCTGGTGGACATGTTCGGATCCCACTGGTACTCGGACGGCGTGTACCGGGCCTGGCGGCCGGGCCGGGTCTTCGTGACCGATCGGCGCCTGATCGTGTACCGCAAGATGCCCGCCGAGATCCTGTTCCAGGTGCCTCTGGCGCGCATCCGCGGGCTGGCGGTGGCCTCGTCGGTGCACTTCAACGGCCGGCGCGCGCCCCTGCTGCACGTCGTCAACGATGCGGGCGAGGAGGCCTCCCTGTACGCGGAGGACGTCGCCGGGCTGGAGGCGGCGCTGCGGGAACGATTCGCGGCGCTGGGCGTGGCCGCCGACGCCAGGCTGGAACCCCGCTGGGATCCCTGTCCGCGGGACCGCGAGGTGGCCCGGGTCGCCCCCGACGCGCGCGTGCTGGCCGAAAGCACGATGTGGCACCAGCCGACCGAGGGGGCAGGGAGCGGCGACGACACGTGGCAGGCGGGGCGCCTGTACCTGACCGACCAGGGCCTGCTGTGGTGGTCGGAAAACCGGTGCCGGTTGCTGGTGCGCATCCCGGTCGCCGACATCGTCAGCGTGGGCGTCGAGCCGCGGGAGCTGGGCCCCCTGCTGGGCGCGAAAACGGTGCTGGGCGTCCGCTACCGGCTGGACGGCCGGCAGGCGGTGGTCCTGTTCGCGGGAAAGAACATGGACGAATGGCGAAAGGCCGTCCGTCGCGTCGTGGTGGACCAGGAAGGAGGGTTGTCATGATTGACGTCGATGAAGGGAACCTCAAGCAGGGACTTCTGGGGCTGGTCATCGCCCTGGCGGAGGTCGTCAAGGATGCCCTGGCGACCCAGGCGTTCCGGCGCGTGGAAAGCGGGCACCTCACGGAAAGCGAGATGGAGCGCCTGGGTTCGGCCCTGGCGGACCTGGACGTGGCGATGGCCCAGATCAAGGAAGAGCACGGCGTCGCCGAAACGGTGCGCAAGGTGCGGGACGGCCTGGACGACCTGGTGAACGACGTGGTCGACAAGATGCTGAACCCGGAGCGGTGGCGCGAGCAACTGGCGGCGAGGGAGGGCTGATCGATGACAGGCGGCATCCAGGGTGCAGGCGGCGATGGCGGTGGTCCGGTCCTGTTGCGCAGCCAGGGGTGCTTCCTTCCCCTGTGGCAGTCCCAGTGGCTGATCGGGGAAGTGACGCTGACGGCCGACACCTTCGGCTTCGCACAGGCGCAGCGGCGCCGCTTCGAGGTGCCGCTGGCCAGCATCACCGGCATGGCCGTTCGGCGCCGCAAGTTCATCCTGTTGCAGAAGGACGTCGTCCAGATGACGTACACGCTGCCGGATTCGGGCCGGGAGAAGCACGTGGGATTCATCGCGCCGGACCTGGGCCGGTGGATCGAGCAACTGGAAACGCTGACCGGGAAGGGGATGGTCCACGGCGCGCCTGCCGAGCCCGCCACCGGTCCGGCGCCTTCCCCCCGCCGCGGTATCGTCCGGGAGGCGGTGCCCGTCCGGGAGGAGCAGGTGCGGGATCTGGCGGCGATGGCCGGCATCGAGGGCGCGCGCGTCCTGTGGCACCTGTGGCACGAGCGCCATGCCGACATCGAGGCGCTGGCCGCCCTGATCGACGCGCCGACCCACATGGACGTGCTGACGCTGGTGCGCGAAGGGATCAACCCGCTGGCGTGCCGGGTGCTGGGCGGTCCGGTCCTGGCCTTCCGGGAACGGGCGTTCGACCCGGACAGCGGGCGCGCCATCGGCTTCCAGTGGTGGATGGACCGCGTCGAAGTGCCGGTCCAGGCGGACTCCATCGCGCCCCTCGTGGAAATCCACGACGAGGGGGACGCGCTGCTGGTCGTGGCGACGGTGCCGCGGGACTGCGGCCGTGCGCCGCGCGTGTCGGTGCGTGCCGGGCAACTGGTGCTGGCGGAGGTCGGGGCGGACGACGCCTGGGACGTGACGGTGCCCCTGCCTTGCAAGGTCCTGGCCCGTCCGACCGGGGTGACGTTCACGAACGGGGTGCTCAGCCTGCGGCTGGCCAAGAAGGACGGGGGGTAGGGCGATGGGCGAATCCGGAAGCGGTGCCGCGGCCGGTGCGAAGGTGGCGCGGTACGTGTACTGCGTCGTGTCGGGCGAATCCCGGGACTGGGATCTGCAGGGGCTGGACGGACTGCCGGTCCGCGCCCTGTGTGCCGGGGGACTGACGGCCCTGGTGCACGACTGCCCCCTCGAGGCCTACCTGGGGGACGACGACAAGGTGAAGGCCCGGGTCCTGGCCCACAGCGACGTCGTGGATGCCGCCTGGGAGCGTTCCGGTACGGTCCTGCCCCTGGCCTTCAACACCATCATCCACCAGGGGGAAGTGCCCGACGCGGACGAACGCGTGATGCAGTGGCTGACGGTGGAAGGACCCCGGTTCCGGGGGATCCTGGAGCGCCTGCGGGGCAAGGTCGAACTGGGCGTGCAGGTGATCTGGGACCATCGCGTGGTCGGCGAGTCGATCGCCCGGGGCGACGAGGCGATCGGCCAGTTGCGGGCGGAAATGGCCACCAAGCCCAAGGGCCTGGCGTACTTCTACCAGCAGAAGATCGAGCGTGCCCTGCGCCTGGCCGTCGAAGCCCGGGCCGAAGAGGACTACCGCCGGTGCTTCCGCCAGATCAGCGCGTTGTTCCCCGAGGTGCGTTCCAACGACGTGAAGAAACTGCCGGGGCACCTGATGATCGTGAACCTGTCGGTGCTGGTCCCCCGGGAACGGGTACCCGAACTGGGGACCGTTCTGGCGGGCTTCCAGGAGGAAGGCGTGGAGGTGCGCTTCACGGGTCCGTGGCCGGCATACTCCTTCGTCGGAAACGCCGCACCCGAGGACACGACCGGCCGTTGAGTTGCCCCGCGCACGAACACTCTGATACCGTCGCCACTGGATGAATGGAACTGCCCCCCCGCCGCGGACTTTCCGCGCCGGGCCCAGCCTTCCGGATGGAGACGGCGCATGAAGGTTTCGTTGTTCGTGTCCCTGGCCGTTCTGGCCGTGTTCCCGGCGTGCTCCGGTTCCGGGTCGAACGCGACCGGCGACACGCCTGCCGCGATCGACGTTCCCGGCGTGGATACGACGATCGGCGACACGGCGACCACACCGCCGCGCGAGTATGCCGGGTCGGCTTCCTACGGGGACCTGGTGGTCTTCACGGTGGACCCCGCCGCCAGCACCTGCACGGTCGTGAACAGCACGACCAGCCAGACGGTGACCCACGGGTTCACGGTCCTGGGCGGTGAAATGGCGGGCGTCCTGAAGGTCCAGCAGGGGGCCGACGTCTTCCACGCGGTCGAACTGGGCGGCACGTTGATCGCGGCGAACTTCCCGACCGGCAACCCCGGCAACCTGATTTCGTTCGGCGTGAGCAGCGTCGCGGGCGGCGCCGCGATCGGGCAGAACCTGCCCGGCGACTACGTGTACATCCACATCTCGGGAACCGCGGTCAACGGCAGCACCAACATCAAGGAATGGGGCGTCGTGTCCATCATCGACGACGGTTCCTTCCGGGTGAAGGCGCAGGCGACCGCCCCCGGCAACGGCAACGGACCGGCCGCGATGGCCCCCGAGGAGTTTGCCGCTTCCTTCCCGGTCGAAACGCCGGACCTGACCGGCACGTGGGCGATGGACGCCGCGAACCCGGTGCGGATGCTGGTGACGATGGCCGGCGCCGATGCCCCGCTGATCGGGTTCGCCTACGCGCCGGACCCGAACGCGATCTTCGTGCTGGACATGGGGGAGGGCAACGGCTTCATCCTGGCGCTGAAGCGCCTGCCGACGATGACCCTGGCCAACCTGGCGGGCACCTACAAGTTCATCAACGTCTACGACGACAAACAGGGCGGCGGCCGCAGCGCGGGCAAGGCCGTGATCCACGCCGACGGGACCGGCAGCTACGGCCACGAAAACACCGAAGGCTCGTATTCGACGGGCGTCCTGGGGAACATCGCGGCCTGCCCGGCGCTGCCGAACATGTTCCACGCGGAATCGCAGGAAACGACGGACGGGATCGTCCAGACCTTGAAGATGTACTTCGTGCTGCTGCCCTATGCATACATGGGCTTCAATTTCCGGACGGACGGCGAATTCCGGTTCGTCGGGTACTCGGTCGGCGCCCGCATCGACTGACGGATCACGCACGACCGAACAGGCGATCCAGCAGGGTGGGTTCCGACGCATCGTCGCCGCGGGCGGACAGCAGGGCCCGCTCCCCGTCCACGGCCCGGATCGCCTGGTTCGACGCACGGATCATTCGGAGCGCCATTCCTCGGGACAGGTTGGCCACCAGGCGGGTCGCCGCAAGCGGCTGCTCCGCGCGCAGCCGGGCCAGGCCAACAGCGTCCAGCATCCAGCAGGTCGTCGAACCCTTCGCGATCCCCTGGGCCTGTCGGGGGAGGCCGTCCAGCAATGCAACCTCGCCGAAGGAGGCCCCCCGGCCCAGGCGCGCCAGGATCGTCCCCGAGCCGTCGGGCGCGCGGCGAAGCACCTCGACGCCGCCATCTGCAATGACGAAGAACGACGTCGCCCGGAGGTATCCGGAGAACACCGTTTCGCCCGGCAGGAAGGACTCCCGACGCCCCAGGCGGGCCAGCGCGGTCAGTTCCTCCGGGACCAGTCCGGAAAATACGGCGGCCGCGGGAATGTCCCTCGCGTCCCCGCCATGAACCCGTGCCTTCTGGAAAAATCGCACCTGCAGATCCTCCTTGATGACATCCGCGCAGGAATCGTCCCGATCGACGGCCCGCAGTGCCGGGCCGCGGTCGGTGGGGGTCAGGCGTTCAGTCGGGCGACGCCCAGGATGCACAGGCCCGCGGGAAGCCCCCAGGACCGGCCCCGGGCCAGGTAGGTCAGCCGGACGGTCACTTCGCGGCCGGTGTACCCGTTCGGGTATTTCATGTCGGTCTTCGGGTCCCATTCGCGCAGCCGCAGCAGGTCGCCGATCTCGTAGTGCCGATCGTCCAGTTGCACCTCGAAGGGCGCCAGGCCGTCCAGCGTCGCCTGGAAGGGCTCCGGATGGGTCTCCAGCTCGTGTGTCATGGGTCCGATCCCCCTAACGGTGTCCATGGCGCCACTGTCGGGGAAATCCGGATCGGGCACAAGCAGCCGCGGCTGAAACGATTGTAGGCGTAAGCCCACACGGGGCAGGGGTTTTGACAACCGATCCCGTCTCGCATAGCCTTCTGCTCATACGAGGATTGTCCAATCCAGCAGGGGGCGTCTGATGAAGCGCGGGACGAAATGCCTGGTGACGGGGGCGACGGGATTCCTGGGGGCGAACCTGGTCCACGCCCTGGTGGGTGAAGGCTGGGAGGTTCGGGCCTTCGGGCTGGCGGGGTCGGAAACGCGCTACATCCGGGACCTGCCCGTCCAGTGCATCGAAGGCGACGTGACGAACGAGGCGGATGTCGATCGGGCCGTGAAGGGGGTCGAGGTCGTCTTCCACCTGGCGGGCGATACGTCGTGGTGGAAACGCAATTTCGTGCGGCAGCGGCGGATCAACGTGGACGGCGCGGTGAACGTGGCGCGCGCGTGCAGGGCCCACGGCGTCCGGCGGCTGGTGCACACGGCCACGGTGGACGCGCTGGGCTACAACCCGGACGGCCTCGCCGACGAAACGTGGCGGCGCTACAACTATGGCGGCACCGGGTACAACTATGCGGACACAAAGCGGGAAGGGGAGCGGCTGGTCCGGGAGTTCAACGGGGGCGGGTTGGACGTCGTCGTCGTCTACCCGGGCAGCATGATCGGCCCGTACGATTTCACCCTGCAATACGGCCGCCTGTTCTTCGATCTGCGGGACGGGAAGGTGCCCGGCTGTCCTCCCGGCGGCGTCAGTTTCGGCCACGTGGCGGCGGTTGCCCGGGCCCACATCCGCGCGGCGCAGGTCGGGCGCCCGGGGGAAGGCTACATCTGTGCCGGCGTGAACGTGACCTACCAGGAACTGTTCCAGGCCATTGCCGACTGCTTCAACGGATCGGCGCCCCGGCTGGTGTTCCCGCGCCCGATTTTCGTGGCCTACGGGTATGCCATGGAGGCGTTGTCGTCGTTCACGGGCAAGCCGCCGGAGGTCGATCCCGGCATGGCGCGCTATATGTCGGTGAACGCGTATTACGATTCCAGCAAGGCCGTGCGCGAGCTGGGGTACGAAATCGTTCCGCTGCACGCGATGGTCGGCGACGCCTTCCAGTGGTACCGTCAGAACGGCTTCTTCTGATGGCTCGGGAGGCTGTGCCCATGCGTCGTGTCCTTCGTACGGGACCTGTTCGGGTGTGTGTCGCGTTTGCCGCGCTGCTGGCCTGCGCGGCCTGCGGGTCCGGCAGCGGCGCGGACCTCGCGATCGACGCGATCGATGTGCCGGCGGGCGATGAGGGCGTGGCCCCGGACGACGCGCCGACGGATGTTCCAACGGATGTCCCGCCGGACGTGCCGCCGGACGTCGGGGGGGCGTCCTGCGTGGGCGTGGCGGGCACGGCGGCCTGGCCGACCGACGTCAGCACGACGTTCCTGCGCGGACCGTTCCTGCAGGACGTGCGGGACGGCCACGCCGTGGTGGTGTTCCGCACGGCACTGCCTGTCGCCGACGAAGGCTGCCTGACCTGGGGCGTCGCCGGATCCCCGGCCGGGGAACCGTCCCGGACGTGCGTCGTGCCCGACACCTTCGGCCAGTACGAGATCCGGATCGACGCGCTGCCCCCGGACGCCGAAATCACCTACACGGCGTCCGTCGGGGCCACCCTGACGGCGGGCCCGTTCACCTTCCGGTCGGCCCCGGCGCCGGACCGCCCCCAGCGCATCCTGGTGGTGTCCGACCTGCACGCCACGAAGGCCAACACGGCCGCGATCCTGTCGAAGATCGTGTCGGCGGCCCTGGCGGACGGCGTGGACTTCGCCCTGACCGCCGGCGACCACGTGGGCCAGCCCACGGACGCCCAGTTCGACGACCTGTTCGACGGCCTGCGCCCCTTGCTGCACCGGGTTCCGATGTTCACCACCATCGGGAACCACGAGATTCTGAGCCCCACGTACTTCGAGGCCTTCGTCCTGCCCCAGGCCGACCCGCCGGACCCTGGGGCCCCGGAACTGTACTACTCGTTCCGCCGCGGGAACGCGTGGATCGGCGTGCTGGACATCACCGACTGGCAACTGTCGTGGGGCTTCGGCGAGCCGACGGGGCAGGTGCTGTGGCTTGCGAATGAACTGGATTCGGAGGCCGCGCGATCGGCCCGGTGGCGCCTGCTGGTGATCCACGAGCCGCCGTGGGGACGGAACTGGGCCCCCTGCAACCAGGACAATCCCCACTATGGCGAGCCGGCCCTGCGCGACCTGCTGGTCCCGATGGCCCGCGACAAGGGGGTTTCGGCGATCTTCAGCGGGGACTTCCACGACTATGAGCACGGCACGATGGACGGCGTGGAACTGTTCGTCCTGGGCGGCGCCGGAGGCGGGCTGGAAAACGTCGAGTGCCCGCTCCCCGAGGGCCTTCCGACCCCCTGGAAGAGCGTCGAGGCCCACCATCGCCTGACGGTCGAGACGGGCTGCGATGCCCTGAGCGTGGTCGCCACGGGCATCGACGGGGCCGAAATCGATCGAGTGTCGGTGCCCTTCGTCGGGCGGTAGCGGCGGGTTCTGGGGGCGGTCCTACAGCGCCTGGCACAGGAAGTCGGGCAGTTGGGACGCCAGGCACATGACCCGCTGCACGGCGATCCGGATGATCGCGATGTCGTCGGCGGTCGCGGTCGCGCCGCCCTCCAGCCGGGCCAGCGTGGCCGCCAGTTTCACGGAATCCCCCTGCAGCGACGCGATCGATTCCGGCTGCAGGCCCAGCAGGCTGACCCCGCCCCCCTCCAGCAGCGCGTCCTCGAGGATCGCGGTGACCGTTCGGGCGTCGTGCAGATAGTCGTCCGCGGGCGCGAACACGGGCGTCACCTCGGCCTCCGCCAGCGTGCGCACCAGGCCCGCAAGGTAGGACGCTTCCCGCCCGGCCTTGGCCATGTCCACCTTGTCGATGGTGTCCGTCGCCAGGTGGTAGACCTTGGTCTGGCCGTCCGACAGGAACAGCACCGGGACGCCCGCGTTGCGGAAGGCGTCGTAGTCGCTCCACGGGTGGTGGCCGAAGCTCTGCTCCTCGATCGTGTGCAGGGACCCGCGGAAGATCGTCAGGCCGTCCGGAACGGTGGCCGATGCGACCAGGGCCGTCAGTTGCGGGCTGGTTTCCGAACCCATCACGAAGTGTCCGCCGTACCCCGGCCACATGCCGGTGCCGGTCAGATCCAGCACGATGGAGGCGTCCAGGCTGGACAGCGGGATCAGCGGGTTCGCGGCGTAGAAGTTCGACCCCATCTTGTCCGTCCGGACCGTGGGCGGCTCCTCGGCGTCCCAGTGGGCCACGATGACGGAACGGGCGGGCGGGTTCGCGGCCAGCCCGCAGGCGACCTGGATGACGATGCCCACGGCGGCCGCGTTGTCGTACGCGCCGGGGCAGTACGGGCCGTCGTCGCAGTCCTCGCCCAGGTGGTCATAGTGGGCGCTGACCAGGACGTGGCGGTCGGCCAGGGAAGGGTCGGTCCCCCGGATTCGGCCCAGGATGTTCGCCCCCTTGCCGGTCAGAATGGGCTGTTCGTACCCGCCGTCCACCAGCGGTTCGATGCCGCACGCCTTCCACTCTTCCAGCAGGTAGGCCCGGGCGGCGATGCCCCCGGGGGTGCCCTCGTCGCGGCCCAGGAACTCGGCCGACGACAGGCGCGTGGCGATGCGGGTGATCCCGGCTTCCAGGGACTGCGGTTCCGGCAGGGGCAGCGGCCCCGATTCCCCGGACCCGGAGCAGCCGGCCAGCGCACCGGCCAGCAGGAACGACGCGACGATCGGCCGGGAACAACGGGACGTCCGCATCCGCCACCTCTGCATGTCGGGCGCGACGGTAGCAGGGCGACCGGGGACCCGCAACCCCCCTCGGCCACGAACCCCGGGCGGATCGATGGGGTGGATATGCCGTGTCGGCGTCAGTCGGGGGAGGGACTTGTCGGGGGGATGGGACGCGTCGTGGGACTAGACGCCGGTGCAGTCCGTGGCGGAATCGTCGAGGTTGGTCTGGCCGGGGAAGGCTTCCGCGCAGGCCGGGCCGTCGCAGTACTCGTCGCCGACCCAACCGCAGGGGTCGGCGGCCGCGCACGTGCACTTGGTGTAGCCGCCGCCCTGGCAGGCCGCGTCGACCGCCGTGGCGTTGCCGCAGTCGCAGTCGGCCGTGTCGGCGAAGAAGTCGGCCGGGTACTGGGTGGCGCAGGCGTCGTCACAGTAGTTGTCGCCCAGCCACTTGCAGGGGTCGGCGGCGCCGCAGGTGCACTTCGTGTACACGGTGTTGGTGCAGGCCGTGGTGACCGCGGCGGTGTCGGTGCAGTCCCAGGCGCATTCGCAGTTCGGGCCGTCCGCCGTGGTCGTGCACTGGGTGCCCGTTCCGCCGCTGGTGGCGCAGAAGTCGGAGCAGGTGACGGGCGTCCACACGTTCTGGTTGCAGGCGCAGACCGTCGTGCCGTCCGCCATGCAGGAGGCAGCATCGGTCGCCGGGTCGCACGCCCCGGTGCAGCCCGTCACGACGGGGGTGTCCGTGGCGGGGGTGTCGACGACGGGGGTATCGACCACCGGGGTGTCGACGACAGGGGTGTCGACCACGGGCGTGTCGACGACCGGGGTGTCGACGGCCGGCGTGTCGGGCGTACCGTAGTCCGTCCGGGGAAGGTCGGTGACCGTCGTGTCGGTACCGCGGTCGGTCGGGTTGCCCTGGTCCGTGATGATGTCGGCGACATCGGTCTTGGTGCTGCTGTCGCAACCTGCGACCGCGAGGATCAGGGAAATGGCCAGGGTACCCAGAATGCTGCGACTCATGGATGCGCCTCCTTCAAGAGAGCCGCCCCAGGTCACTGCCTGGAGTCGGGTGGAACCGGGGGCGCATTATGTCAGATCACGCAAGGACTTACAATCCCTGCTTCTGCCGGGGTTTCCTGGCGGCAGGGTCAGGGCGCGGGCCACTCCTGGTAGATGCACTCCAGGTCCGACCCGCAGTTGGAGTACTGCGGCGTGCAGTCCTGCGGGCAGGACTGGATCGTTTCCATGCCCGTCGCATCGAAGTAGCAGTAGTCGTAGCCGCTGGTTCCGCAGTAGGCGTCGGTTACCACCGCGTTGCACGTCCGGCGCATGAATCCGCGGCATTCCCAGTAGCCGGGACCCTTGGCGGTCCACTTGTAGAAGACGCAGTCGACGGCATCCTTGCAATCCTGCCCCTGGCCGTCCACCGTGCCCATGTCGCAGTCGGCCGGACAGGACGTCGGGGACTCGCCGTTCCGTGGGCTGCAGATCCCGTCCCCGCAGGCCGCGTCGCCGAACTGCGCCGTGCAGACGTTGTCGATGCAGCGCCAGCGGCCCGGCTGGACGCAGGGTCCGTCGGGAGCCCAGGCCCCCGCCTTGCACCACTGCGCCTGCGTGCCCGCGTCGTTCTTGCCGCATCCCAGGACACCCGCGTCCCCGTCCTTGCAGACGTCCGGGTCCTGGCACACCCCCGGCGCCCACTGCCCGCCAACGCAGGTGCTGACCCACAGGCCCCGGTCGTTCAGCCCGCAGGGGTGTTTCTGCACGTCGCCGTTGGTGCAGGCGTCGGGGTCCTGGCAGGGGCCGCCGTCGATCCACAGCCCGTCGACGCAGGACTGGGGCTTCAGGCCGTTCCCGTTCAGGCCGCAGGCCGTGCCGCGGATCCCGCCGCTTTCGCATTCCGGCGCCACGCCGTCCGGGACGACCGCGTCGGGGCCCGGGTCCGGGACGACCACGCCGTCCTCGGTGGGCACGATGCCGTCCCGGGGTTCGGGGACGTCGTCCGTCGCCTCGCCGGCCACGTCCGTCGGCAGTCCCCCCGGCCGGTAGTCCGTGGACAGGCTGGGGAGGGCGGGATTCCCGCCGCAGGCCAGCAGCAGCGCGAGCGTCAGGAGGGGAAGGGTCGAAGTGCGATGCATTCTGTCCTCGTTC
>CAINDP010000137.1 GCA_903847405.1 uncultured Myxococcales bacterium
CGACGGTTCGGTCCGGGTCGCCCACAACCACCTCCTGGGCGGATCGGGCGGGGCGGGCCTGCGCGGCATCGACGGCATCGACGGGAACGACGGGGCCTGGGGCACCGGCGGCATCGCGGCGTTCGACCTCCTCGCCACCTACGGCCTGGACCACTGCGCCACGAAGACGCAGTTCCTGTCGCCGGGCGGCCCGGGCGGGACCTTCCAGTGCGGCGGCGTGGACGTGTCCGGTGGCGCGGGCGGCGTGCGGACCTGTCCCGCGATCCTGGACGGAACGAACCAGACGACCGCGCTGCCGGTGGCCGTGGAAAGCGGGATCGCCGGCAGGAACAACGCCGTCGGCGGCCTGGGCGGCACCCCGGGCCGGGACGTGTACCACCAGGCCTATTCCTGCGACGGCTACTCGACGCTGGGCCCCGTGGAAGGCGGGAACGGCCTGGACGGCAAGGAAGGCACGGACGGCGGGTCGGGCTCCGGCTGCGCGTTCGCCGCGGGCCAGGTGCTGAACGGGTCCTGGGTGCCCGGCGGCGGATCGGACGGGGCCACGGGCCTCTCCGGGGGCGGCGGCGGCGGCGGCGGGTCCGGCGCCGGCGCGTGGTCCGAGCAATCCTGCTTCTCGAAGGGCTTCGGGCGCGACAACTTCGGCGGGTCCGGGGGTGGCGGCGGCTCGGGCGGATGCCAGGGGTTCGGCGGAACCGCGGGAACCGGGGCCGGCGGGGCCTTCACGGTGTTCGTGGCGTTCCAGGCCGCGCCGGGTACGATCCCCGAACTGACGGCCAACGCCATCGCGGGCGGCACCGGTGGCACGGGCGGCGTCGGCGGGAACGGCGGCGTCGGCGGATCCGGCGGCCTGGGCGCCACCGGCGGCGCCGCGGGTGGCGGCTACATCCCTCCATCGATCACCTATCCCGCGTTCCAGGGCGGCAAGGGCGGATCCGGGGGGCGCGGCGGCCATGGCGGCGGCGGCGGCGGCGGCTGCGGCGGGCCGGCCTACGGAATCTTCCTGTCGGGCGTCGCCGGATCCCAGGCCGGCGCCTGGAAGTCGGACAACACCTTCGAGAATCCCGGCACCGGCGGTGCGGGCGGCCTGGGCGGCTTCTCGCTGGGCGAGCCCGGTGGGGATGGCGCGGCCGGGGTCGCTGCCGAGGCGAACTTCTGACGCTCGGGATGATTGGTCCGGCCCGAGGCGACTCGGGCTGCGGCAAGAGATCGCATACGCAATCACCAACTTTGCCCCGGACCGCCCCGATGGTATCCTGCGCTGCCCACTGTTCGCTTTCGGAACGGGGGGCGGATGGTGACTCGTTCCGGGAGACCCGAACCGTGGTGACCCGCACAGCCGTTCTTCTGGGACTCCTGGCGACGTTGTGCCTCCCGGCCTCGGCCCGTGCCGGCAACCCGCCGCTCAACGCGAACTTCTTCCGTCCGGCGGTGCATCCGGGTGCGCTCCTGAATGTCGACACGACGCTGATGCCCGATGCGATGGCCTGGGGCGTCGGGGCGTTCTTTTCCTACGAGTACCACTCGTTGCGCCTCGAGGACCCGCAGGGCGGCAAGGTCTACCAGATCCTCCGGGACGTGGCGAAGGCCGACGTCTATGGCCACTTCGCGCCGACCCGCTGGCTGGACATCGGCCTGGACGTGCCCGTGTTCCTGTTCATCCGCGGCGATTCGCCCCCGGCCGGCGCGCCCCTGACGCAGGTGAAGGGCACCTCGCTGGGCGACCTGCGACTGGGGCTCAAGTTCCGGATCCTCGGCGGCAACGGCGAGGGGTTCGGGCTGGCCGTCAGTGAGGACCTGACCTTCCCGACCGCCACGGGCGGCAACCTGGGCGGCGATCGGTACGTCACCTCGACCACGCTGCTGGTCGGAGGCTACAACCGCCGCGGGTGGGACGTGGCCCTGAACGTCGGCGTGCGCCTGAAGGCCCCCGTGAAGTTCCTGGATACGGAACCGGGAACCTTGACCGGGCACCAGCTGCTGATGGGTCTGGGCCTGTCCGCGCCTCTGATCTGCGGACGGCTGGAGGCCATCGGAACCCTGGAAGCGCGAACGCGGTTGACCGCCCCCTTCCAGTCGTCGCAGCACGACGCCCTGGACCTGATGGCGGGCCTCCGGGGGCAGATCGGGCCGGTGTCGCTGACCGCGGCGGGCGGCGGCGGCGTGCTGGCGGGCTTCGGAAGCCCCCTGGGACGGGTCCTGATCGCCGTGGCCTACGCGCCTCCGGTGGACCGGGGCTGCGGCCCCCGGGCCGAACGGCCGCGCCCGGCGGACGAGGAGCCCCTGCCGATGGTCGTGGCGCCGCCCGCCGATCGCGACGGGGACGGGGTCATCGATTCGGCCGACGCCTGCCCGGACGCCGCCGGCCTTTCCAGCCCCTGGCCGAAGCGCAACGGCTGCCCGTCCGACCGGGACGAGGACGGCTTCCCGGACCTGACGGACGCCTGCCCGGACCTCGCCGGGGTCGCAAACCGCGATCCGCTGTTCAACGGCTGCCCGCCCGACCGGGACGGCGACGGCTACATCGACGTGCTGGACGTCTGCCCCGACCAGCCGGGCGACGACCTCAGCGGCGCCGATCGGCTGGGCTGCCCGGCCGACCGCGACGGCGACGGCATCCTGGACTTCCTGGATGCCTGCCCCGACGTGGCGGGCATCGCCCGGGACGACCCGATGCTGAACGGATGCCCGAAGACGACGCCCCAGCGCCAACTGGTGATCGGGGAGCGCGCGGAGTTCGTCCTGGACAGCGCGACCCTGACGGTCCAGGCCCGCCAGGTGCTGGACATCGTGGTCAACACCCTCGTCGACCACCCGGAAGTCACGCAGATCCGCATCCAGGGCCATACGGACGACCTGTACAGCCTGGCCCACAACGTCCGGCTGTCGCGGGCCCGGGCCATGGCCGTCCGGAACTACCTGGTGGGCAAGGGCATCGCGCCGGCGCGCCTGGTCACGGAAGGCTACGCCGACACGCGTCCGCTGGACACCCGCGACACCGAGGAAGCCCGCCGGAAGAACCGGCGCGTCGACTTCATGATCCTCGGGCCGTGACGTCCGGGAGACCCCTCCCCCTCGACGCCCCCGACCGACGAACGTCCTCGCGAAATCACGGCAGGAAGACACCCACGATCCCGGCCCGATCGGCCCGGATCCGCAAGCCCATCGAAATGGACTCCCGGGCGCCGTCGCCGTCGAGGTCGATGTCGGGTTTCAGCAGCAGGTTCAGGAGGGTGTAGATCTGGTCCTTCGGCATGGGCAGCTCGGCATCGGGCACCTGCGCCAGGGCGGCGAACAGTTCGGCCTTCCGCAGCGCTCCGCCCAGGACGCCGTCGATGCCCGTGACAACCCCGCCCAGCAGGGAGGCCGTGGCCTGGAGGCGGGCGTCGTAGAGGGTCAGGGTGACCACCGTCGAGCCCACCAGCGGGATGGACAGCGAAATCTGCGAACCGGGGCCGCCCGCCGAGAGGTCCGGCCCCTGCAGCACGGCGTTGTCGAAGGCATACAAGGGATTGCAGTCGGCATCGAACTGCGAGGCGTTCGCCTGGAAATCGCACCCCGGGCCGGTGAAGTCGCAGGCCGGCGACCCGGGAGGCACGCGGCCCAGGAAGAACGACATGCGGAACGGCGCGGGACCGGGGTCCCGGAGGTCCACCAGCAGGTGCAGCCACCCGCGCAGCAACTGCTTGTCCAGTTCGGGGTTCAGGACCTCGGCGATCAGGCTCAACTGGTTGTCGATTCCCCCGCTGCACAGGGGCGTGCCGTCGCTGTGGGTCCCGTCGGGCTTGCACGTGGCGGGATTGCGATCGACGTCCAGGCCCTGGCCCGGGGTGCCGTCGGCGCCGACCAGCAGGGACTGGATGCGGCATCCGTCCCCGAACGCCAGTCCCTGGAAACACGCGGCCGGCTGGCCCGTGCACACCCCGGCGACGCACGTGTCGCCGACCGTGTAAGCCAGGCCGTCCTGGCAGGGCAGACCTTCGCCCGGCGACCAGGCGGCCGGGTCCAGAGCCGGATCGCACCGCAGGCACGGGTCGTCCGGGCTGGCCGTTCCCGCATCCACGCACCGCCCGCCGATCGCGCAGGTCCCTTCGTCCGTGGCCCCGTCGCAGTCGTCGTCGCGCCCGTTGCAGGGCTCCGGAGCCCCGGGCCACGCCGTCGCCCGGGTGTCGTCGCAGTCGTCGCCAGCGGTTTCGACGCACCCCGGCGGCACGCAGGCAAAGATGCGGCAGGTGCCGCTGGGGTCCAGGCTGCGATGCCCGTCCCCGTCCCGATCGCAGTGGTAGGTTCGCAGGGGACAGGCCTCGCCGTCGTCCACGCCCCCGACGCAGTCGTCGTCCATGCCGTTGCACGTTTCCGGCACGCCCGGCCGGACCGCCGGGTCGTTGTCGTTGCAGTCGTCGCCGGCCGTCGGGGTGCACCCGGCCGGAACGCAGGCGAACCGCTCGCAGGTGCCCGTCGGCAGCAGGGCGGGGTGCCCGTCGCGATCGGCATCGCAGTGGTAGGCGACCACGGCGCAGGTGCCCGGTTCGTCCACCGTACCGTCGCAGTCGTCGTCCAGGCCGTTGCAGGCCTCGACCGCCCCTGGATGGATCGCCGCCGCCCGGTCGTCGCAGTCGTCCCCGGGGACCGTGCCGCATCCGGACGGCACGCACGCGAACGTGGCGCAGGTCCCTGTGGCGCCCGTGGACCGGGACAGATCGCCGTCCCCGTCGCAGTAGAAGGCCACCACGGGACAGACCGCGGCGCCGTCGTCCACGCCCCCCGCACAGTCGTCGTCGACGCCGTTGCAGACCTCGGACACGCCCGGGCGCACCGCCCCGTTGGCGTCATCGCAATCGTCGCCCGGCAGGTCCCGGCATCCCTCGGGCACGCAGCGGAACGTGTCGCAGGCCCCGCCCGGAACCGTCGCGAACCGCCCGTCCACGTCCCGATCGCAGTACCAGGCGGCCATCGGGCACACCCCCGAGCCATCCGCGTTGCCGTCGCAATCGTCGTCGATCCCGTTGCAGGATTCCGGCGCGCCGGGGTGGATGGCCGGGTTGCTGTCCGCGCAGTCGGTGGCCCGGGCCGCCGTCGAGGTGTAAGACGCCAGGGGCGCGCACCGGCACTGGCTGTCCGTCGGGATCCCGTACCCGTCCTGGTCCAGATCCCGGTACCAGCTCACGCAGTGCAGCGCGTTGCGGGCGTCGGCGGACCCGTTGCAGTCGTCGTCGGCCGGGGTGGCGCAGTCCTCCGCCACGCCGGGGTGCACCGCGGCATCGCCGTCGTCGCAATCCCGGCCGGCCGTGGTCCGGCAGCCCTCGGGCACCTGCCCGACGTCCTCGCACCGGCCGGTGGGCAGCGCGGCGACGTAGAAGTCCCCGTCCATGTCGCAGTAGTACAGGACCGTCAGGCAGACGTCGTCCTCGTCCGTCCGGCCATCGCAGTCGTCGTCGATCCCGTTGCACCCTTCGACCGCCGCCGGGTTCCGTTCCGGGACCGCATCGTCGCAATCGCCGGCGCGCGGCGCGACGTAGGACCCGTCCGGCCCGCAGCGGCACTGGGCGTCTGCACCGTCCGCCGCAAAGTCATCGCCGTCGCCGTCGATGTACCAGGGAACGCACCCGACGGCATCCAGGGCATCCGCCGTTCCGTCGCAGTCGTCGTCCGCCGGCGTGGCGCAGTCCTCGGCAAGGCCGGGACGCACCCCCGATTCCTGGTCGTTGCAGTCGCCACCGGGACTCGTCAGGCACCCGTCCGGGACGCATCGGAAGGTCGAACAACGCCCCGAAGGCTCCGCGGAACGGGCACCGTCGCGGTCGAGGTCGCAGTACCAGTCCAGCACGGGGCAGACCCCCGGGCCGTCCGCCACCCCGTCGCAGTCGTCGTCCCGGCCGTTGCAGGCTTCGGCCGCCCCCGGGCGCACCGCGCCGTCCCCGTCGTCGCAGTCCAGGCCCGCCGCCTCCAGGCATCCGGCGGGGACGCAGGCGGCCCCCCGGCAGGATCCCGTGGGCGCGGCGGCACGCTCGCCGTCGACATCGACGTCGCAGAAGTACGCCACGGACGGGCAGGTGTCGCCGCCATCCACCCCGTCCACACAGTCGTCGTCCCGGCCGTTGCACGTTTCGACGGCGCCCGGGTGGACGTCGGCGTTGGCGTCGTCGCAGTCGTCGCCCGCAGTCTGGCCGCACCCCGCCGGCACACAGTCGAACGCCCCGCAGGTGCCCGTGGCGATGGCCGCGCGATGGCTGTCCCGGTCGGAATCGCAGAAGTAGTCGCGCCGGGGGCACACGTCGCCGTCGTCGGCGCCCCCCGCACAGTCCTCGTCCCGGCCGTTGCAGGTTTCCACTGCACCCGGATGGACCGAACCGTCCCCGTCGTCGCAGTCGTCCCCGACCAGGGCCGAGCACCCCTCGGGCACGCACCCCCAGGACGAGCAGGTCCCGCTGGGCGTGGCCGACCGGTGGGCGTCCCGATCGAGGTCGCAGTGGTATGCCTGGGCGTCGCAGGCCCCGCCGTCGTCGGCGCCGTCCCGGCAGTCGTCGTCCCGGCCGTTGCACGCTTCCGCCGCGCCGGGATGGACCGTGCGGTCCCCGTCGTCGCAGTCGTCGCCCGGGTCCGTCCTGCACCCCGACGGCACGCACGCCCACGCCGCGCACGATCCCGTGGCCGTCGCCGACACGCGGCCGTCCCCGTCGCCGTCGCAATAGAAGGTTTCGGCCGGGCAGGCCCCGTCCTCGTCCGTCACGCCGTCGCAGTCCTGGTCGATGCCGTCGCAGGACTCGGCGACGCCCGGGTGGACGTCGCGCGCGTCGTCATCGCAGTCCCCGCCCGGTTCGACGTCCAGTCCCGGGAATCCGCGGCACCAGCACTCGCCACCGGTCTGGGCCCCGAAAAGGTCGCCGTCCACGTCCGGCCGGAACACGCGACAACCCAGGCCGTCCCGCCCGTTGGTGTCGCCGTCGCAATCGTCGTCCCCGTCGGTCCAGCAGTCCTCGCCGGCCCCGGGGTGCACCGCGCCGTCGGCGTCGTCGCAATCCCCGGAAACCGTTGCCAGGTAGGGAGATGCCGGCACCGCCAGGCACAGGGAATCGGACGTCCCGAACCTGTCCCCGTCCTCGTCCCGGAAGTACGGCACGCACGGGATGTCCCCGACTGCGTCCGCGCCGCCGTCATCGGCCCGGTCGTCCGCACCGTCCTCCCGGAAGACGTCCCGGTCCGCCACATCCGGGAGGGTGTCGGCGCCCCCGCCGAAATCCGCGTCGGTCCCCGAATCCTCCGAACCCGCCGGGTCGTCCGGTCCCCCGGCCGCAGCGCCCGTTCCGCAGGCCACGGGGCCGCACGCCAGCGCCAGGCAGGCCGCCAGGATCCGAATCCCGAAGTTCATCGTTGCGCAGCCTCCCAGGCCCGTCCCGGTCGCGGGTGCAAACGTGGATGACATTCTGCCCTTTCCTTCCGGATCCCGCCCGGGATCCGGCGCATCAGAGGGGGGGGATCGGGGTGCCGTCGAGGCAGGTGGCCGTCGTCATCCGCAGGTGGGAGCACCCGTTGTCCAGCCAGCATCCGTCGCTGGTGCAGGGGTTCCCGTCGTCGCAATCGGCGTCCGTCCGGCAGATCGCCCGCACGTCGTGATACTGGGCCCCCAGGCCCGTGAACAGCACGCCGAACGACACCGCTTCGAACACGCCGTCCCCGTTCACGTCCACGTCCGGCGTCAACAGGTTCTGCAGCACGCTGCGCAGGAAGCCCTTCGTGTAGCCCTCGTACACTACGATGTCCTCGGGACCGGGGAACTGCACGTCCAGCAACAGCATCGCGTCGCTCATGCGGAACGCCCCGCCCGCCAGGCCGCCCGACTGGATGCCGACCACGTGCCCGGCGTCCCGGACCACCCGGACGTCCACGGCCACGTCGAAGACCGGGATCGTCACCTGGGCGGTGCCCGTCCACGTCGACACTTCGAAGCCCTGCCCCGGGCCGCCGGCCGTCAGCCGATCGCCCACGATCACGGCATTGGCGAAGGACCACATCGGCTGGCAGGTCGCCCCGAAATTGAAGTACGGCAGGTCGAATTCGCAGGTCTGGGTCTGGAAGTCGCACACCCGATCCAGCACCACGTTGCCCAGGTAGAACGGCAGCCGGAAGGGCACGCCGTCGGCCTGGAACGCCCCGAAGTCGCCCAGGATCGTCCCCCAGGTGCTGCCGGCCAGAACCTGGTCGATGGCCGGGTTCAGGATGGAATTCGTCACGCTGAGCGCGTTGTCGATGCCGTCCGAGCACCCGGGCCCCGTGCCCCCGCCGTCCATCGCGGGCGCGCAGGTCAGCGTCCGACCGTCTACGTCCAGCCCCTGGCCCGGGAAGCCGCTGACGCCCAGCGACGCGTCGTTGATCGCCACCAGGTCCCCGACCGTCGCCAGAGGGCCGCAATCGGGGATCGTCCCCTGGCAGGTCCCCAGCAGGCACGTGTCGCCCAGGGTCAGCGGGTTTCCGTCGTCGCAGGCCACCGTCGTGCGGATGTGCGAGCACCCGTTGTCCGGCCAGCACCCGTCGGCTGTGCACGGGTTGCCGTCGTCGCAGTCGGCACTGGTGCTGCAGATCTCCCGCACGCCGTGCAGTTCGCCCCCCAGGCCCGTGAACAGCGCGCCGAACGACACGGCCTCGACGACGCCGTCCCCGTTCACGTCCACGTCCGGCGTCACCAGGTTCTGCAGCACGCTGCGCAGGAAGCCCTTCGTATAGCCCTCGTAGACCACGGTGTCCTCGGGGCCCGGGAACACGGTGTCCAGCAGGGCCATCGCGTCGCTCATGCGGAACGCGCCACCCGCCAGGCTGCCCGACTGGATGCCGACCACGTGCCCTGCCTGCCGCGTCACCCGGACGTCCACGACCACGTCGAAAACCGGGATTTCCACCTGCGCGCCGCCCACCCAGGTCGATACCACGAAGTCCTGCCCCGGGCCGCCGGCCGTCAGCCGATCGCCCACGATCACGGCGTTGCCGAACGACCACATCGGTTCGCACGTCGGGCCGAAGTTGAAGTACGGCAGGTCCCATTCGCAATTCTGGGTCTGGAAGTCGCACGCCCGATCCAGCACCACGTTGCCCATGTAGAACGGCAGCCGGAAGGGCACGCCGTCGGCCTGGAACGCCCCGAAGTCGCCCAGGATCGTCCCCCAGGTGCTGCCGGCCAGAACCTGGTCGATGGCCGGATTCAGGATGGATTCCGTCACGCTCAGCGCGTTGTCGATGCCGTCCGAGCAACCCGGACCCGTCCCCGAACCGTTCAGCGCCGGCGCGCAGGTCAGCCCCTGCCCATCGACGTCCAGCCCCTGGCCCGGGAAGCCGCTGACGCCCAGCGACGCGTCGTTGATCGCCACCAGGTCCCCGACCGTCACCAGCGCGCCGCAGCCCTGGATCGTTCCCTGGCAGGCACCCAGCACGCACGTGTCCCCGACGGTCAGCGGATTGCCGTCGTCGCAGGCCGCCGTCGTCCGGATGTGGGAGCACCCGTTGTCCAGCCAGCATCCGTCGGTGGTGCAGGGGTTGCCGTCGTCGCAATCGGCGCTGGTGCGGCAGATCGCCCGGACGTCGTGGTACAGCCCCCCCAGGCCCGTGAACAGCGCACCGAACGACACGGCCTCGAAAATGCCGTCCCCGTTCACGTCCACGTCCGGCGTCACCACGTTCTGCAGCACGGTGCGCACGAAGCCCTTCGTGTAGCCCTCGAAGATCACGGTGTCCTCGGGGCCGGGGAACTGCGCGTCCAGAATCATCAGCGCGTCGCCGATCCGGAACGCCCCGCCCGCCAGGCTGCCCGTCCGGAACCCGACCACGCGCCCGGCCTCCCGGGTCACCTGGACGTCCACGACCACGTCGAAGATCGGGATCGTGACCTGGGCGTCCCCGATCCAGGTCGATACCCGGAAGGTCTGCCCCGGGCCGCCGGCCGTCAGCCGGTCACCCACGATCACGGCGTTGTCGAACGACCACATCGGTTCGCACGTCGGACTGAAGTTGAAGTACGGCAGGTCCCATTCGCAGTTCTGGGTCTGGTAGTCGCACACCCGGTCCAGGACCACGTTGCCCAGGTAGAACGGCAGCCGGAAGGGCACGCCGTCGGCCTGGAACGCCTGGAAATCGCCCAGGATCGTCCCCCAGGTGCTGCCGGTCAGGATCTGGTCGATCGCCGGGTTCACGATCAGGTTCGTGACGCTCAGCGCGTTGTCGATGCCGTCCGAGCACCCCGGGGCCATGCCCGAACCGTCCAGCGCCGGCGCGCAGGTCGCCCCGTCGCCATCGACGTCCAGCCCCTGGCCCGGGAAGCCGCTGACGCCCAGCGACGCGTCGTTGATCGCCACCAGATCCCCGATCGCGACCCGTGCGCCGCAGTCCGGGATCGACCCGACGCAGGCCCCCGCCATGCACGTGTCGCTGACGGTCGCCGGGTCGCCATCGTCACAGCGGTCGGAGTTGAACGTCCGCGTGCAGCCGGCCTCGGGCAGGCACGTGTCGGTCGTGCAGGGGTTTCCATCCTCGCAGTCCGCCACCGCCGCGCACGGCGTGCCGACGTCCACGATCACGCCGCGTCCCGCCTGGACCCGCAGGCCGAAGGAAACGGCGTCGGGCGTCCCGTCCCCGTCGGTGTCGACGTCCGGGGCGACCAGGTTCTGCAGCACGTTGCGCACGAAGCCCTTGGTGTAGGTCGCGTAGACGATCGTGTCCTCGGGACCCGGGAAGGCCGCGTCCAGCAGGGCCAGGGCCTCGTCCACCCGGATCGCGCCCGCGGCCAGGCTGCCCGGCAGCATCCCCGTGACGTGCCCGCCGGTGATGGCCAACCGCGCGCTGACCTGGGTCCCGTGGACCGTGGCAGACACGCCGTAGCGCGTGGGCACCGTGAAGGCGTACCCTGCACCGCCCGCCGTCAGCAGGTCGCCGACGATCGTGGCATTATCCCAGAAGTACAGGGGCTTGCACTGTCCGTCGAAATCCTCCCGGGGCAGGACGTAGTCGCAGGTTTCCGTCTTCGGGTCGCAGCCGGGCGTGGTCGGGCCCACCTCGGCCATGTACAGGGGCAGCACGAACCGGCTGCCGTCGAAGGTGGCATTCCGGAAGTCGCCCAGGACGCTGCCCTGGGTGAAGCCCGCCAGCAGGTCGGCCGCCACCGGGCTCAGCAGGGTTTCCAGCACGGACAGTTCGTTGTCGATGCCGTCGCTGCACCACGGCGTCACGCCCAGGCCGCTTTCGACCGGCGCGCAGGTCGCCCCGTCGCCGTCGACGTCCAGGCCCTGGCCCGGGAAGCCGCTGGCGCCCAGGGTCACGTCGGTCAGTGCGACCACGTCGCCGAAGTCGACGTACGGGGCGCAGTCCTCGGCCGTGCCGGCGCAGGTGCGGGCCGCGCACGTGTCGTTCAGTGTGTAGGCCAGGCCGTCGTCGCAGGCCGCGCCGTCGTCCCAGCACAGGGCCCCGTCGTGGCAGGCGCCCTGGTCGGTGGCGCCGTCGCAGTCGTCATCGACGCCGTTGCACGTGGCGTCGGTCGCCGCCGGAAGGCCCGGCCGGCAGGCGGTTTCAGTCCCGCCGACGCACGTCGACGGCGAGTTGCCCGCAAGGCACGCGCCCACGCCGCACGCCGCGTCGGGAACGTAGCCCTCGTCGGTCGCGCCGCTGCAATCGTCGTCCACGCCGTTGCAGGTGGCGTCGGTCGCCGCTGGAAGGCCCGGACGGCACGCGGTTTCGGTCCCGCCGGCGCACGTCGACGGCGTATTGCCCGTGTTGCACGCACCCACGCCGCACGTCGCGTCGGGGGCATAGTCCTCGTCGGTCGCGCCGTTGCAGTCGTCGTCGATGCCGTTGCACGAGGCGTCCGTGGCCGCGGGCAGGCCCGCCTGGCACGCCGCCTCGACGCCGTTCACGCAGGCGGAAACCGACGCGCACGCCCCGGTCCCGCAAGCCGCCGGGACGTACCCGTCGTCGGTCGCGCCGTTGCAGTCGTCGTCCATGCCGTTGCACGTGGTGTCGGTCGCCAGGCACCCGCTGGCGTCGAAGGTGACCAGCGGCTTGAACGTGGCGGCCGCGTCCAGCAGCGGCGTTTCCAGGAAGGCCGTGGCGTTCACCACCGCCCCGCCCGCGTTCAGCACGTCCAGGATCACGACCACGCCGATGCCCGGCTCGGCCGTGGTGAGCCCCGAGACCTGGGTGGTCCACACGCCGCCACCGACGTGCGCCGCTTCCGTCAGCACGCCGTTGGCGGTGCCCGACCGGGCCCCCGTGAACGCGATCGTCCCCGCGTTCAGGACCGTGGCCACCTCGTAGCGCACGCGGATGCCCGCCGTCACGTCCGTCTGGTCCCGGTCCACGACGTGGGTCCGCAGCAGCACCTCGCCCGTCCGGATGGGGTCTGGAACCGCCTGGACGTCCACGAAATGCGACAGGCGCGCCAGGACCTGCGACGCATAGAAGGCGTCGTTGACCATGACGGTGCCGTCGGGGAACAGATCGCTCTGGGCCTGCTGGGTCGGGTTCGGCACCACCAGCGGCGGAACGACCGTGATCTGCTGGATGAACAGGATGTCGGCAATCGAGAACTCGTTGTCGTCGTTCGCATCGCCGAACAGGCCGCTGGAGTCGGGATCCAGGTCGCCGGCGCCCGCCACGATGTTACGGGGCACCGCACCGCCGATCGCGACGCCGGTCCGGTCGATGAACCCGCGGATCACGCCGCCCATGGCGCTGATTCGCGGACCACCGGCGCTCTTGATGGCCTTGAAGCGCAGGACCGCCACCTCGATCGCAGCGCCGGACACTCCGGCCCCGGCGATCGGCGGCGAGGCATTCAGGTAGATGCGGCCGGGCTCGGACACGTTGGCCGCAAACAGGGCCCCCGGGATGCCCGACCCGACGCGGGCGCTGTCGGCCAGGAGGACGGACGGGTCGTAGGTGATCTCCAGGTCGATGCCGCCCAGCGTCCGGCTGCCGCTGTTCACGCGGACCGGCATGTCGAAGTACTCGTCGCCGGTGCGGTCCGGGAACGCGAGGCCGGTGCTGTTGCCCAGGTCGACGTCGCCCACGTCGGGCAGGAGGTTCACGGCCAGGGACAGGGGCTTCGGGGGGTCGTACAGCGTCCCCGTATCGACGATCGGATCCACGTCCACCGTCATCGTCACCGGACCGTTGCCCCGGGCGGTGGCCACTCCCGTGGCCGCGACCGTGGCGTACTGTACGGCGCTGCTTGCAAAGCGCAGCAGGCCCGGGATCAGTTCGCCGCCCGTGAGGATGTTGTGCGTGCCGTCGGCGAAGCGCCCGACGACGGCCAGCGTCGCCTGGCCCACGTCCTTGATGCCCAGGAAGGTGGTGCCCGCCGCGTAGGTCAGGGTCAGGTCCGCCAGGTCCTGCTTGGCAGGGTCGACCGCCATCTGCAGCGGCGGGCTGCCATGGCCCGAGTTCCGGGCGACCACGTCCACCAGGCCGTCGGACACGCCGCGGACCACCGCCGAGGCGTCGATGGACAGGACCCCGGCAATCGGGGTCGACGTCCCCCGGACGTACACGCTGAAGGTCGTCTGCGGATGGGCCGTCACGTCCAGGGAGGACCCGTCCGTGAACCGGTTCCGCACCTCCAGGCGCGAGCGCTGGCGGACGCCGGAGTTCTCGATGAAGGACAGGACGCGCTCGACCACGCGGGTCGTGGACGCAGGCGTGTGCAGCTCCCACGACTCCACGGTCAGGCCCTGGTGGGTCACGACCTGCAGCTCGACCGTGGCGGACACGGCCTCCAGGTAGGTCCCCGGGAACGAAATGCCGATCGAGGCGCGGCCGGCGCCGGTCCCCGTGGCGTGGGCCGTGCCGGGAACGCAGCCGGTGACGCCGGCGCACGACGCCGCGTCGTCCACGGACAGCAGGTCCGCCGGGTCCAGGGCGACCGCGTCGTAGCGCGTCCGGGGGTCGGCGGTGAAATCCTTCGAGGTCCCGTCCTCGAAATGCACGCGAACCGTGATCGGGCGGCTGGACGGCAGGCCCAGCAGGGTGGCCGCGACGTCCGCGTCGCTCAAGGCGACCCGCGGGTCCGTGACCGTGGCGTCCACCCCGATCGGCTTCGGCAGCAGCACCTTGAAGGTGCCGCTCCCCGAGGCGATCGGAGCGCCGCCCGCGTCCTCGAAGGACGCCGTCAGGTCCGTCCGGCCCCCGCCGATCGCGGTGACGACGCCGCCCGCGTCGACGCTGCCGATCAGCGCGTCGCCGGTGGAATAGCGCGTCGTCGGCGCGGCGGTGACGTCAACGCGGCTGCCGCCCGCGGTGGCCGCGTCATCCGACAGGACCAGCAACGCCGCCGCCTGCGCGGTGCGCCCTTCGGCCGTGAACAGGTTCGTCACCCGGGCCTGGACCGTCAGGGTGCCGGTCCGATCGGGTACGGGATTCGGTTCCGCCTGGTCCACCAGGACGGTCGCGGGCACCAGCACGCGCATCCCCGTGACATGCGTCAGGGCCGCGGCATCGACGACCACCGGGGCTGCGCCCAGGACCGCGTCACCCTCGCCCAGGACCTGGATCTGCGCCGCACCGTCGGCGACCGGCGTCGCCAGCCCCGTCGCCGCGTCCACGGACAGGATGCCCGGGGCCGACGACGCAAAGCGCACCCGCGACGTGACGTCCATCGTGAAGGGCGCGAAGGACCCGCCCGCGAACGACGCGCGGACCTCGGTCCGCGCCTGCTGGTCGCGATCCAGTTCGACGATGTGCCCCAGCGTCGGGTCCGAAACCCGGACGTCCAGCGGCAGCCCGGTCGCCAGCACCCACAGGTTCGTCGTTCCCGACACCGCGCCCACGGAGGCCGTGATCGGCGTGAACCCGCCGCCCGTCGCCGCGATCGCGCACCCGGTGGCCGAGGCCACTCCGCCGTCGGTGGGGGCACAGGTCGTTCCCGGACTGGCGCGCACGTCGGCAATCGCCCCGTCGGACTGCACCGCCAGGACCGCCACCGCCGTCGAAGTCGGCACGCCGTCGAACGGACGCGTGTGCAGCAGCACGTTGTCGTCCATCCGGGCGAACACGCCGCGGGTCGCGACGTTCTTGACCCGCACGACGCCCGAGTCGCCCGGACCGTCGCCGTCCCGGACCAGGATCACCGGGTTGGCCAGGAACGACACGCCCGCGCCGACGGTGTTGTACAAGCCCAGGGCCGCGCCCGACACGTTCGCGGCGGTCCCAGCGGCGACGCCCGTGCGAACCCGGAAGTGCGCGACCGCCACCTGGACCCGCGCGCCCCGGGCGGTCGTGCCCGTCGGGTTCGCGTTGATGGCGTTGAACGACAGGCTGCCCAGGGTGTTGGCCGTGGTCGCGGCGTTGCTGACCGGCGGGGCCAGGTCCGTGGCGGCGCCCTGGCCGACGGACAGGACCTCCAGGACGGCCGGGTCGAAGTCGATCCGGAGGTCGTACGAACCGATGGTGTTGGCGCCCGTGTTCACGTAGACCGGGACGTCGATCAGCGAGTTGTCGAAGCGGGGACCCAGCGGCAGTTCCAGGCCCAGTTCCCCGGGTTCGGTGACCAGGGCGGACGGGTTCTTCCGCACCGCGATCGCCACCGACGACGACGAAACGCCGTCGCAGTCGGCGACCAGGGACGCCACGCCGCCGACCGCGAAGGCCGCGGTCGGGACGGTCAGGGTGGCCGAGAACACGCCCCCTCCGGCGGGGGTTGCGGTCGCGGTGACCGTCGTCGCGCCGGTCGTCCGGAACGTGACCGTCCGCGTGGACGCCACCGGGCTGCCGATGCCGTCCGTGACGAACGCGTATACCTTCACCCGGCTGTCGTCGCTGAAGACCTCGTCGCGGCTGGAGATCGCCCGCACGGTGGCCGTTTCCACGGGGCTCGTCGCGAACGCCCGGTCCGTCGATGCGTTCCCGCCCGCCAGGGCGCGCACCGTCCCGGAAAGGCCGGGATTCGTCAGGTCCACCACGGCGGCGCCGTAGGTCCCGTCGCCGTTGTCCGTCACGATGCCCGAGGGCGTGCCCAGCGTGCTGCCGAACACGACCTTCGCACCCGCGACCGGGCTCCCGATCTGGTCGCAGGGCGGGTCCGAATCCTCGTCGGTCGTCCCGTCGCAGTCGTCGTCCACGCCGTCGCACGTGGCGTCGGTGGGCGCGGCGATCCCGGGCACGCACGCCGTTTCGCCCCCGCCCTGGCAGGACGAGGGAACGTTGCGCGTCCGGCAGGCGCCCACGCCGCAGGTGGCGTCGGGGACGTAGCCCTGGTCGGTCACGCCGTCGCAGTCGTCGTCCACGCCGTCGCACGTGGCATCCGTCGTCGCCCCGGAGGGCGGCAGGCAGGCCGCTTCGACACCGCCCGCGCAGGCCGAGGGAACGCCCCCCAGGCCGCAGGCGGCCAGGCAGGACGCGTTCGGCACGTAGTCGTCGTCGGTCGCGCCGTCGCAGTCGTCATCGACCCCGTCGCACGTCGCGTCGGTGGCCGCAGGCACGGGCGGCGTGCAGGCCGTCACGTGGCCGCCCGCGCAGACCGAGGCGGACCCGCCGAATCCGCACGCGCCCTGGAGGCACGTCGTGACCGGCACGTAGTCCTCGTCCGTCGTCCCCTCGCAGTCGTTGTCGACACCGTCGCAGGTGGCGTCGCTGGCCGCGGCGATCCCGGGCTGGCAGGGGGTCTCGTGGCCGCTCACGCAGAACGACGGAAGGGCCGACCGGGCGCACGCCCCCAGGCCGCAGGACGTGACGGGCACGTAGTCCTCGTCCGCCTTCCCGCTACAGTCGTCGTCGATGCCGTCGCACGTGGCGTCGGTTGCAGCCGCCGCCCCGGGCTGGCACGGGGTCACAACGCCACCCACGCACGAGGAGGGCGTCGGCGCCACGCCGCACTGCCCCACGCCGCAGGCCGTGACGGGCACGTAGTCCTCGTCCGTCGTCCCGTTGCAGTCGTCGTCGATGCCGTTGCAGGTGGCGTCGCCGGCTGCCGCCGTCCCGGGCCTGCAGGCCGTTTCGACCCCGGCCACGCAGGACGACGGGACCGCGTTGGTCGCGCACGCTCCCACGCCGCATCCCGCCACGACCACGTAGTCCTCGTCCGCCGCCCCGCTGCAGTCGTCGTCGGTCCCGTCGCAGGTGGCGTCGCCGGCCGCCGCGGTCCCGGCCTTGCACGGGGTTTCCACGCCCCCAACGCACGTCGAGGCGGTCCCGCCCAGGCCGCAGGCGCCGACCAGGCAGGCCCCGTCCCGGACGTATTCCTCGTCCGTCGACCCGTCGCAATCGTCGTCGATCCCGTCGCAGGTGGCGTCCGTCGTCGCCGCGGGCTGGTCCTGGCATCCCAGGACCGCCACGCACTTTTCCTTGCCGTTGCAGAGGTTGTCGTCATCGCACAGGGAGTCGTCGGGGGTGGAAACGCATCCGTCCACCGGGTCGCATCGGTCCACCGTGCAGGCAACCTTGTCGTCGCAGTCCACCGGCGTGCCCGTGCAGGTCCCCGCCACGCAGTGATCCCCCACGGTGCAGCCGTCGCCGTCGTTGCACAGGACCTCGGAGGCCACCGGGAACGCCGAGCACCGGCCGGTTTCGTCGTTGCAGCGCCCCGTCATGCACGGTCCCTGCGTTTCCTTCGCCCAGGTGTCGCATGCGTCGGTCGGGAAGCCCGGCCCACACTGGGCCTGATCCGCGTCGGGGGCGGTGTCGGCCGTCACCACGTCGCCGATGAAGTCCGTCAGGGGCAGGTCGCCGGGGCCCTGGTCCGGGCCGGTCCACTGGAATTTGCCGCCGCCCTGGCAGGCCTGGACCAGCAAGGTTCCGAACAGCAGGACCAGGCGCTTCGACGAACGTGTCATCCGGACTCCCCGCAATCGCAGTGGCGATCCCTTGCCGCCATGTCGCCAAATGGGCGCGGCACACTAGAGGATCGCGCATGTAGCATCCGCGACCGCCCCTACCACGTCAAGAAATGGCTTCAGACCGCCACGAATCCGGGATCCTGCCGATGCGGGTTGGCGTCGCCTGGGTCAGGCAGCCTTCTTGTTCGGGCAGGTGCTGAACCCGAAGACCGTGTACAGGGGGCACGTCCCGATCAGGCCCGTCGTGATCGGGATCAGGCCGATGTAGCCCCACGGCGTTTCCGGACCGACGAAGGCCAGGGAAAGGATCCCGATGCCCGCCAGGACCCGGACGATGCGCTCGGCGACATGGACGTTCCGGGGCAGCAGTTTTTCGATCATGAGGACCTCCTTCAGGCAAGGACCTTCCCCGCCGTGGCTTTCAATCTACGCACGATTCGTACTTTGGAAAGGCTCTTGACACAGGGACTTGCCGTCCATATATTTCTTTCGCGACATATTCCTGGACGGAGGTTCCCATGAAATCCCTGGTGCTTCAGGTCACCGACGCGACATTCGAGCGGGAAGTCGTAGACTCCGAAATCCCGGTGTTCGTGGACTTCTGGGCGCCGTGGTGCGGCCCCTGCAAGGCCGTGGCGCCGCTGATCGAGGAACTGGCGGCCGAGTACCAGGGCCGCATCAAGTTCACGAAACTGGACACCGAGTCCAGCCCCGGCGTCCCCGGCCAGATGGGCATCCGGTCGATCCCCACCCTGGTGGTCTTCAAGGGCCCGGACGTGGCGGAAGTGAAGGTCGGCGCCGGCTCCCGGGAGGACCTGCGGGCGATGCTCGACCGCTCCCTGGGCATCAAGAAGCCGGGCCTTTTTGCAAAGCTGTTCGGGTAGACCACCCGCGGAGGCGAACATGTCCTTGACCGTCCTGACACAGCCCCTGACCGCCGCGGTCCTGCCGCTGCCGGCGGGAACCCAGGAAAAATCCCCGCCGCTTCCCGGAGCGGACCGTCTGCCGCCCCCTGTCCTGCCGTCGGCGCCGGCGCTGGACCGGCGGCGCTTCCTGCGGACCCCCGCACGGCCACCCGTCCGGGAATGACGTCCCCGGGCCTGGACACAACGGAGGACACGATGGGCCATCACGATCACCCCCACAAGTTCGACCCGGCGAACGCCGCGCGTCTGGACGACCCGCTCCGTCGCGAGGCCATGCCCCCGGCAAGGCTCGCTGCGGCCCTGGCGTTGCAGCCGGGCGACCGCGTCGCCGACATCGGCAGCGGCGCCGGGTACTGGCTGATTTCCCTGCTGGACGCGTCGCCCGACGGGGTCGTGTTCCAGGGGGTGGACAGCGAACCCGCCATGCTGGCGGTGCTGGAGGAACGGCTGCGGAACCACCCGCGGCGGGCGGACGTCACGCTGACCCGCTCGACCGAGCACGCGGTCCCCCTGGCCGACGGCTCGGTGGACGTCGTGGTGATGGGCGCCGTGTACCACGAACTGGCCGATCGTCCCGGATTCCTGCGCGAGGTCCGGCGGCTTCTGTCGCCCGGCGGCCGCCTCGCGGTCATCGACTGGGACGCCCTGCCTCCCGGCGTCGAACGCACGATGGGCCCGCCCACCGACGAGAGGGTGCCGTTCGCGACGGCGCTGGAGGAGATAGGCGCGGCCGCCTTCACCGGGGCCGCGCCGATCGACGGTTTCCGCGAATCGTACTGCCTGGTGGCCCGCAAGGCCGCGTGACGCGAGGAGGACACCATGGGTTGCGGGTGCGGCGGCGGGGACGGCGGATGTGGCGGCGGTGGCGGCGGGCTGGAGCGTGAACGCGAGGACGCGCAGCCGGACGGTCGCGCCCGGGCCGCGATGCGCCGGATCCCCCACAAGATCCTGGTCATGAGCGGGAAGGGGGGCGTCGGCAAGACCACGGTCGCGGTCAACCTTGCCTACGCCTTCGCGGCACGCGGCTTCCAGGTGGGGATCGTCGATGCGGACCTCCACGGGCCGGACGTGCCGCTGATGACCGGGCTCCAGGGGATGCAGGGCGATGCCGAGGGGGATGCGCTGCAGCCGCTCCAGGCGGCGCCGGGAGTCCGCGTGCTGTCGGTGTCCGGGTACCTGCCGTCCGCCGACGCCCCGGTGATCTGGCGCGGTCCCGCGAAGGCCCAGGTGCTGGCGCAGTTCCTGGGCCAGGCGGACTGGACCGGAACCGACGTCCTGGTGGTCGACTGTCCCCCGGGCACCGGCGACGAGCCGTTGTCGGTGGCGCAGATGATCCCGGATGCCGACGGGGTCGTGATCGTCACGTCGCCCCAGGGCGTGTCGCTGCTGGATTCCCGGAAGTGCGTCGGGTTCGCGCTGCAGATGGGCCAGATGGTCCTGGGCATCGTCGAGAACTTTTCGGGGTTCGCCTGCCCCGGGTGCGCACGGCGCATCGACCTGTTCAAGCGGGGGGGCGGGGAGCAGGCGGCCGAGCAACTGGGCGTGCCCTTCCTGGGGCGGATCCCGATCACGGAGGCGATGGTCGAGGCCGGGGACTCCGGCAAGCCGCTGGTGGCCTCGGAGCCCGAGGATCCGGCCGCCCAGGCCCTGGTTGCCATCGCGGCGGCCATCGCCTCGGGATGGGTACCGGGCGAGGGCGCCGTCAGGGCGGCCGCTACTCCGTCGGACCCGGCATAGGGGCGTCCAGCGCCTCGCGAACCTGGCGGGTCAGGTCGATCACCGAAAACGGCTTCTGCAGGAACCGCACTCCCGGCTCCAGCACCCCGTGCTGCACGATCACGTCGTCCGTGTACCCCGACATGAACAGGACGCGGAGGCCGGGCTGACGCTTCGAAAGGCGCTGGTACAGCTCCCGCCCGTTGGCGCCCGGCAGGATCACGTCGCTGACCAGCAGGTGCAACCGGCCCGGATGGGCGGCGGCAAGGGCCTCCGCGCTTTCGACGTCGCCGGCCTCGATCACCCTGTAGCCATGGGATTCCAGGATTCGACGGGCCAGCCCGCGCACGCTGGGCTCGTCCTCGACCAGCAGCAGCGTTTCGCCCCCCCCCTCGGGAGGCGGCGGCGCGCTGGGGGTTTCAGCCCGGCTCGCCGAGGACTGGACCCGCGGAAGGTAGACGCGGAAGGTGGTCCCGTGGCCCAGCGTGCTGTCCACGCAGAGGTGGCCGCCGTGCTGCTTCACGATCCCGTAACTGGTGGCCAGGCCCAGGCCCGTCCCTCGCCCCGTCCGCTTCGTGGTGAAGAAGGGCTCGAAGACGCGGGCCAGCGTGTCGGCGTCCATGCCGTGGCCCGTGTCGGTGACCTCCAGCACGGCCCAGGCGCCCGGCGCAACGCCCGGATGGCGCGGATCGTCGCCGCCCAGCGTGACCCGGTCGGTGTGGATGTGGAGCCGCCCGCCCAGGGACATGGCGTCCTGGCCATTCATCACCAGGTTCACCAGCACCTGGTCCACCTGGGAGGGATCGGCCAGCACGTCCAGCGCCCCTGCATCCAGATCGATCGTCAGGGCCAGATCCTCGCGGATCAGGCGCTGCAGCATCGGCGCCACCCCGCTGACCAGCCCGTTGAGGTCCACGACCTTCGTCTGCAGCATCTGGCGCCTGCCGAAGGCCAGCAACTGGCTGGTCAGGTCCTTGCCGCGCACCCCGGCCGACCGGATCTGCTCCAGCGCCGGCCGCAGGGCGTCCCCCTCCGGCAGACCCAGCAGCAGCAGGTCCGAAAAGCCGATGATCGGCGTCAACAGGTTGTTGAAGTCGTGGGCCACGCCGCCCGCGAGCCGCCCGATCGACTCCAGGCGGTGGGCCTCCCGCAACTGTTCCTCCAGCCGCGCCTGTTCGGCTTCGGCACGCTTGCGGTCGGAAATGTCACGCAGCATGGACACGAAGCGCGGCGGCCCCCCGTCCGGGTCCACCAGCAGCCGCGTGCTCATCGAACACGGCACGGCGTGCCCGTCCCTGTGCCGGATCCGCACCTCGAAATCGTCCACGTGGCCGTCCGTGCCCAGCCGACGCACGATCTCTTCCCGGGCGCCGGGATCGACGTAGTTGTCGTGCGGCCGAAGGTGCCCGACGGCCTCCTCCCGCGTGAACCCGAACAGGCGTTCGATCGAGGGACTGACCTCCAGGACGACCCCGTCGGGACCGGTCTCGACGTACACGTCGACGATGTTCTCGAAGATCCGCCGGTAGCGGGCTTCGTTGGTCGCCAGCAACTGCATCGAGCGTTTGCGCTCCGACACGTCGCGGGCCACGACCGCGATGCGGGCCGTCGTCGCCCCGGTGTCCTCGGGCGACAGGGCGAACGCCGAATACTCGACGTCAATCGCCTGGCCGGTCCGGAAATGCCGCAGCCGGGCCTCGCCCGTCAGAAACCCCGGGTCGCGCAACGCCGGCAGCAGGCGCGCCGCGACGTTCTGACGCGAGTCCTCGTCGAGGTAGTCGCTGATCGGCCGCCCCACGGCCTCGGCCGGTTCGGTCAGGCCGACCATCTCCCGCCCCGCCGGGTTGAGATAGTCGACCCTGCCGTCCAGGGTCCCGATGCTGACGAATTCCTTGCTGTTTTCGACCAGGGCCAGGAAGGTGGCATAGCCGGCCTGGGCGTGCTTCCAGTCCTCGATGTCGCGGGTGACGGACAGGACGTAGGCCACGCCGCCCAGGTGGAAGATCCGGGCCGACAGCAACCCGGTGTGCTCACGGCCGTCCTTCAGGCGGAAGCGGGCCTCCAGGTTCGTCACGGCGCCCCCGGCCCGCAGGCCGTCGAGCAGCCGGATCCGATCGCCCGGATCGACCCAGATGCCGACCTCCAGCGTCGGACGACCGATCACCTCGTCCCGGCGCCAGCCCGTCAGGGCAGTGAAGCCTTCGTTGGCGTCGATGTAGACGCCGTCGGACATCCGGTTGACGTTGATCGCATCCGGGCTGGTCTGGAAGGCGGCCCGGAAGATCGCCGCGGCCTCGGACGACTCGGCGCCCAGGACCGGTCCCGCGACGGCGCCGGCGACGGGCGCCCTTTCCGTTGGACCGTCCCGGGAAGGATCGTCTCCAGGACCATTGACCATGCAACTTCTCCCGACCCGACCCGGCACGCGGGCCGACCACGAACGGGCAGGGGGCCCGCTCCGCCAGTGCACCCGCCTACCTCTCGAGGCCTTTCCGCACCTTCTCCAACAGGAGTTTCTGCGTGAAGGGCTTGTGGAGGAAATCGTCGGCCCCCACGACCACGTCCCCTTCGTTGTAGCCGCTGGTGAGGATCACCCGGATGTCGGGACGGATGGCCCGCAACTCCGCCAGGGCCTCGGCGCCGTTCATCGTGGGCATCGTCAGGTCCAGCAGGATCAGCGCGACCTCGCCGGCCTCCCGGCGGAAAACGTCGATCGCCTCGCGGCCATCCACCGCCGTGACGACCTTCAGGCCGGCGCCCTCGAGCATCATGGTCATCATGCGGCGCAGCATGTCGTCGTCATCGACCACCAGGACCTTCCCGGTCCCCCGCCACGCCTTTTCGCGCGGCTGCCCCGGGCTTGCGGCCACTTCCGTCGGCAGGCGCTCGGTGGACGGCAGCAGGACCCGGAACGTCGAGCCCTGTCCGGGCACGCTGGCGACCGTGATGGTCCCCCGGTGGGCCCGGACGATGCCCAGGACCGCTGCCAGGCCCAGTCCCCGACCGGTGGCCTTCGTGGTGAAGAAGGGGTCGAAGATCCGCGACCGGGTTTCGGCGGTCATTCCGCAGCCGGTGTCCTGGACCTCCAGGAAGACGTACTGTCCCCTCGCAAGCGCCTGGTCCAGCACCATCCCGGGGATCGGACCGCCGCCCAGGATCACGGCGCCGGTTCGTATCGTGACCGTTCCGACCTCCTCGCCCACGGCCTCGGACGCATTGGTCAGCAGGTTCATGACCACCTGGCGGATCTGGGAGGTGTCGACCTCGACGGCCGGCAGGGGCTCGGTGAACTCGAACCGCGTTTCCACCTTCTTGGCGGTTCCCACCGCCAGCAGGCCGGACAGGTCCTGGACGAGGGCGTTGAGGTCGATCACGTCCACGACGAAGCGGCCGCGCCCGGAATAGGCGAGCATCTGGTTCGTCAGCCCGGCGGAACGGATGGCCGCCCGCTTCGTTTCCTCCACGAATCCGCGGGCCGACGAGTCCTGCGGAAGTTCCGCGAGGGCCAGGTCCGCGTTGCCCAGGATGCCGGCCAGCAGGTTGTTGAAGTCGTGGGCGATGCCTCCGGCCAGGACGCCCAGGCTTTCCAGTTTCTGCACCTGCTGGATCTGCACCTCCAGCTTCAGGCGCTCGGTTTCCGCATGCTGGTGCTCGATGATCTCCTGCCGCAGCCGGGCGTTCGCGTCCGACAGTTCCGAGGTCCGCCGGCGCACGAGTTCCTCGAGGCGCTCCCGGTGCTCGATCAGCTCCTCCTGGGCCCGCCGCAGTTCGGTAACGTCCCGGATGACGCCGACCAGGAAGCGGTCCCCGTGCTCGTCGACGAACACCGTCTTCTTGGTGACGATGACGTGGGTCACCCCGCCGGAGTCGGTGAACAGTTCCTCGCTGACGTTTTCCCCGCCGACCGCGAACACCTGGTCGTCCCGGTCCCAGAACACCCTGGCTTCCGGGGCCGGGAAGAAGTCGGGGTCCGACTTGCCCAGGAGTTCCTCGCGACGGTAGCCCATGAAGCGGCAGTAGGCCTCGTTCAGCGCGACCCATCGATGGGCACGGTCCTTGACGAACAGCGGATCGGCCACGGTGTTGATGACGGTGTCCAGGAAGCCCGCGCCATACTGCGGTGCGCCGGTGTCCTTTCCGGTTTGCGACACCTGACCGGTTTCTTCGTGATCCACGATCATCGCTCCTCGCGCGTCGCGCCGGCAGAAACGCCCATCGGAAGCCGCCGTGATCGCCCGCCAGGATAACTCGATTCTTCTCAAGCATAGACGCGTGGTTCCCGAGGTCAAGCATCCCCGCGGCGACCTCCCGTGGGCGGGCAGGTGCGCTCCCGCCCCAACCGGGCTACGATTGGTGCCTGCTGACCGATGGTGTCCGGTGCTCCGCGCGCTCCTCCCAGGCCTGGCCCTCCTCGCATGCCTGTCCGTGCTGTCCCCGCCGACCCTCCTGGCGCAGGCCGCGCCCCCCGGTTCCTCCCGCGTGATCCCCGGGGGCCTCGAGTCCGCTTTCCGCGACGCGCTGACGCCCCCTCCGGAGGGAATCCCGGGGGAAGGGCCGATCGCCCTGCGGTCGATCCGGATCGGAGGCGCCGAGGCGTCGGCACGCTACCTCCTGGGTGGAACCCCGGTTTCGATCCGCCTGACCGACCGCGCGGACGACTGCATTCCGGGAGTGGCGTCCCGCGACTTCTGCGTCACCCCCGACGACGGTGCCCCGGCGGGCCTTCACCTGGCCGCCTGGGCCGCAGCGCGCCTCGATGCGTCCACGGCCACGTTCTGGATCACCGTCGTTCCCGCGGCCCCACCGCCGGTCGAATCCGCCCCGGCGCCCGCCCGTCCGGTCGTGCCGTGGTTCCTGGTCGCCCAGGGGTTGTGGATGGTGCTGGCGGCAGTGTTCGTCGCCGGCCTCGTTCGCCGCCTCCGCCGCGGCGGGCCGCAGCCCTGGCTGGAGCACGCGACCCTGGTGGCAGCCTCGCTGGTCGTCCGCCTCCTGGTCGCGACCTGGGGGCCCGGGGACCTTTCCCTGAACCTGGACAACGTGTTCTACGGCCGCGAAAACCTCCGCTACGGTCCGGGGCCCGACCCGATCCTGATTCCCCTGGTGCGCCTGCTGGCCGGGGACGATCGGACGGTGATCGCGTTCAACCTGCTGGTCGGTGCGCTGTGCCCGTCGATCCTGCTGGCGTTCCTGCGGCGGCTGGATTTCGCGGACGATCGGACCCGGGTGATCGCCGCGATCCTGCTGGCCTTCCTGCCCCTGCCGGTGCGGTTTTCGGGCGAATGCAACCGCCAGGCGCTGATCCTGTTCCTGGGCCTGACGTCCCTGTGGGGGCTGGCCGGGATCCGGCGCGGCGCCGTCGTTTCCGGCGTCGCCACCGCGATCGCGGCGGCCTCGCTGACCTTCATGACCCGGCCCGAGGGCGCCCTGGTGTTGATCCTCCTGGGCCTGCTGGCCCTGGCGCCGACGCCGGCCGATCCCCGGAAGTCCTGGTGGCCCGTCGTCGCCGCCGCCGGGGCGGCCTCCCTGTTCCTGGCGTACTACCTGGACTTTCATGCCGGGAACGCCACCTCCCAGACCTACGTGGCCCGTTCCCCCGGCTGGATTCGCCTGGCGCTCCTGGCCAGCCCGACCGCCCAGACGTGGCTGGACCCCCGCTTCACCCCCATGGTCGTCCTGTTCGGCATGGGGATGGGGATGGCCGGCGACCTGCGGAAGGATGACCCGCACCGCGCCTGGGCCGCCTTTTCGCTGATCGGCCTGGGTTTCCTGTTCGCGGTCATGCCGGGCAGCGAAGGCGGCATCCTGCAACTGGCCAACGCGCGGTACCAGACGCTGTCCGCGATCCCCCTGGTCCTGCTGGCCGCGGCCGGCATGTCGGGCCTCTGCGGCCTGCCGTCGTGCCCCCCGGCCGCATCGTTGCGAATCCGCCGGATCCTGCTGGGGGCCGTCGCCCTGTTCAGCGTGATGGTCGCGTCGCAGGCGGTCCAGGGGCCCACCGACGCGGACTACGAGTACCTGGCGCTCCGGGAGTGGGTGGCCGAACTCCCCCCGGGCGCGGAAATCCACCACGTCTACGGCTGGGGCAGGCACCGGAAGGTCGACGACCTGTCCCTGCACGCGCCCGACTACCTGTCCGCGGTGCTGCACCGGCCCGACGTCGGATGGTACGAATGGCCCTACGAGCCCGGGCGCCCGGGACACCCGAAGTTCTTCCTGCTGCCGGCCGCCTGCACCGAGGCACGGGTCGCGAGGTCCCAGGACCCGGCGTTCGAATCGTTCCTGGCGGCCTGCGACGACGGGCTGCAGGCTGCGGACCCGACGCCCTGGCGCCAGGCACGGTTCCCGTTCCGCCGGTTCCTGGACGCCCGGGTGGGCACCGGATCCATTCCGATCGGGTTGTACCGGCTTCCGGCGGCCCTCGAAGCGCCTTCGTCCCCCCCCTGAATCGGGGCCCGGAATCGCGCAGGCCTGCCACCCGAACTTGCCAAACCGCCCGGGAAGGCGCATAGTGCTGCCGAAGCCGACCCCCCGTGGGCGGCAAGACGGTGGCCTCTTCCGGCGATCCCTCCGTTTTTCACCACAAATACTGCCGGAACCGGACGGGCAATGATGCCCGCCGATGGAACGCCCTGCCCCGTACCGGGGAGGGCAGAGGAGTCTGTACCTTGAGTTTCGATCAATCCATGGTTCCCGAAGGTTCCACCAGTTCCGAAGCCCCCGTGGGCACGTTCCACGAATTCGGCCTGCACGCGGACCTGATGCGCGGCGTGACCGACATGGGCTTCGCGAAGCCCACCCCCATCCAGGCCATCGCGATCCCGCCCCTGATGGAAGGACGGGACGTGCTGGGCGCCGCGGCCACCGGCTCGGGCAAGACGGCGGCCTTCCTGCTGCCGATCCTGCACCGGCTGATGGACCGGCCCCGGGGCGTCACGCGCGTCCTGATCCTGGAGCCGACCCGCGAACTGGCGGCCCAGGTCGTCGAGCACATGGCCGAGTTGGCCCGGCACACGCGGCTCCGCGGCGCCTCGGTCTTCGGCGGCGTGGGCATGGGCCCGCAGGTCGACGCGTTCCGCCGCGGCGTGGACGTGATCGTCGCGACGCCCGGGCGCCTGCTGGACCACATGCAGAACGACTACGCGCGCCTGTCGAACCTGGACGTCCTGGTCGTGGACGAGGCCGACCGCATGCTGGACATGGGCTTCCTGCCCGACGTCAAGCGCGTGCTGGCCCAGTTGCCCGCGAAGCGCCAGACGATGCTGTTCTCGGCGACGATGCCGCAGCCGATCGTGGACCTGTCCCGCGGCCTCCTGAAGGACGCCGTGGCGCTGAACATCCACCGGAAGGCCGCGCCGGCCAAGGGAATCACGCACCACGTCTACCCGGTGCCCCAGGACATGAAGCCCGCGCTGCTGGTCGAACTGCTGGCGAAGACGGACTACGAAAGCGTGCTGGCCTTCACCCGGACGAAGCACCGGGCGAACCGCCTGGCCGACCTGCTGGAAAAGCAGGGCGTCGCCTGCACGCGCATCCACGGCAACCGCAGCCAGACGCGGCGTACCGAGGCCCTGTCGGGGTTCAAGGACGGGAAGTTCCGGGTCATGGTGGCGACGGACATCGCCGCCCGTGGCATCGACATCGAGGAACTGGCCCTGGTGGTCAACGTGGACGTGCCGCACATGGCCGAGGACTACATCCACCGGGTGGGCCGCACCGCGCGCGCCAACGCCCTGGGCGTGGCCATCACGCTGGTGTCCCCCGAGGAGGAGGACGATCTGCGGGCCATCGAGCGGGTCCTGAACACCCGCATGCCCCGGGAGCGCCTGGAGGGCTTCGACTACAACCGCAAGGCCGCCGAGCACTTCGAAGTGCCGATCGGCGTGCGGATCGCCGAGATCCGGGCGCGCAAGGCCGACGAGCGGGCCCGCGGCCGGGAGAAGGCAGACCGCAAGGCGGCGGCCCAGGGAGGTGCCCCGGCGCCGCGGTCTGCACAGCCTGCACGGGCGCCTGCGCCGGCACGGCGGCCGATGGAAGCCGCCCCGCGGCGTCCCGAACCGCAGCGTTACGCCGAGGCGCCCAGGCGCCCGGAACCCCAGCGGTATGCCGAGGCGCCCAGGCGTCCCGAGCCGCCCCGCTACGCCGAACCGCCACGCCGCGTCGAGGCGGCGCAGGACACCGGCTCGCCGGACCGCTACAACATCCCGTCCCCGCGGCGCGACGACGCCGGCAGTGCGCCCGCCGCCACCGCTTCCCACCAGGACTCCTGGGTGCGCAACGCCGCATCGGGACGTTCGGCGACGACCCACCGCTTCAACGGCGGACGGCGCGACTAGGGTCCGCGGTCCCGGGAGCCTCTGCGCGATCCCCCGCCCACGCCTCGCCTTGCCCCCGACCTCGCCCCGGCAGCACAATGGGCCCTGGCCCCAGCGGAGGCCCGCCCGTGAGCAAGGTGGAAGAACGGAACCCGCACGGATACTACGTGCGGGTGTCCGAGGACGCCCTGGTGCAACTGGTGCTGGCGGGCCTGGAGGCCTATTGCGTGGACCACGCCCACGACGGCCGGCGACGATCGGGCGTCGAAACCTACGGGACGTTGTGGGGCCACCAGGTGCACGTCGGCAAGAACGGGCCGACCGTGTACTGCATCAGCCAGGTGGGCATCGACACCTCGGCCGAGCGCGCCCGGGACTCGGTCCACCCCTCCAGCGAGGCGCTGACGCTGAAGCGCGAGATCATGGCGTCGCTGTGGCCGCACTACGAGTTCCTGGGCGACGTGCACACGCACCCCTACGGCCACGTTTCCAAGGTCTCGTCGGTGGAGCGGGGCTTCAGCGACGTGGACATCCGCGACATCACCCACAATTCCGGCTACTGGGACGACCTGGGCTACCGGGTGGGCATGGTGCTGTCCATCGCCTGGCTGAAGCGCGCGGTGCCCGACCCGAAGGTCGAGTTCCTGGACGACGGCAGCCTGCGGATCACGCTGAAGAACGTGCGGATGTGGCTGAAGGCCTACGTGGCGTACTCGGTGGGACGGACGCCGCCCGAACTGGCGGTCACGGGGGAATGGGTCGTGATCGATTGCCCGGGCCTGACCGGCCTCAGCCTGCATTACGGGCCCATGGGAAAGGTGGCGACCGGCCGCAAGCGGAGCTACGTGCCCGCCGACCGCGGTCGATAGGCGGACGGAACGGGTCGTGCTAGCCTCGATCCGTCATCCATCCACCGCAAAGGAGGTACGCCATGGACCTGAAGGGCAAGGTGGCCGTGGTCACCGGGGGCGCGTCGGGCATCGGCCTGGCGATCGCCCAGGGATTCGCGCGCAAGGGGGCGCTGGTGGTCCTGGCCGACATCAACGAGGCGGCCGTCCGCCAGGCGGTGGCGACCCTCCAGGAAACCGGGGGCACCGCGTCCGGCGTCGCCTGCGACGTGCGGGACGAGGCCCAGGTGTCGAACCTGATGGACACCGCGGTGCGGCTGCACGGACGCCTGGACGTGGTCGTGGCCAGCGCCGGGATCCTGCGCGACGGGATGCTGCTGAAGGTGGACAAGGAAACCGGAAAGGTCGCCAGCCGGCTGGCCCTGCAGCAGTGGCAAAGCGTCCTGGACGTGAACCTGACCGGCGTGTTCCTGACGGGTCGCGAGGCCGCGGCCCGCATGGTGGACCTGGGAAACGGCGGCGTGGTGATCCTGATGTCGTCCATCGCCCGCTCGGGCAACTTCGGCCAGAGCGCCTACTCGGCGGCCAAGGCCGGCGTGGTGGCCCTGGCGGTGTCCTGGTCCCGGGAACTGGCGCGCCATGGCATCCGCGTGAACGCCATCGCCCCCGGGTTCATCGAAACCCCGATGGTCATGCACGACATGAAGCCGGAGGCCCTGGAAAAGTTCCGCGCCACCATCCCGGTGGGGCGCATGGGCCGTCCCGACGAGATCGCACAGACCGCGGCCTACATCGTGGACTGCGATCTGCTGACGGGCTCCTGCATCGACGTGACGGGCGGCGTGCGGCTGTAGTGCATTGAGTTGAAGGAGTTTCATGAGCCTGCGCACCCCCGCGATCCTTGCCATGGCAGGTGCCCTGTTGGCGACGTCCACCGCGATCGGGGCCGACACCCCCGGCCGGACACCGGTGCTGGTCATCGGCCACCGGGGCGCCCGTGCGGTGCGCCCGGAAAACACGCCCGCCGCATTCGCTTACGCCCTGCAGGCCGGCGTGGACGCGATCGAACTGGATCTGGCCGTGACCCGCGACGACCGACTGGTGGTGGTCCACGATCCCCAGGTGAACGGGGACCTCTGCCTGGGCCCCGACGGGAAGCGGATCACCGAGCGCACCGCGATCCGGGCCCTGACCCTCGCCGAGGTCCGGCGCCTGGACTGCGGGACGCTGCGCAACCCGCGCTTCCCCGACCAGGTCCCGGTCCCGGGCCAGCGCATCCCGACCTTCGAGGAGGTGATCGCCCTGGTGCGCGGCGCGACCGGCCCGACCGCGGCCACCGTGCGCCTGCTGGTCGAAATGAAGACCGTCCCGGGCCGGCCCGACCTGGGCCCGCCGCCCGATCGACTGGCCGAGTTGCTGGTCGCGGCGGTGCGCGCGTCGGGATTCGCGGACCGGATCACCCTGCAGTCCTTCGATCACCGGGTCCTGACGGCGGTGCGGGCCCTGGATCCGACGATCGCGCTGTCGGCCCTGGTGGGCGAAAACCGCCTGGCCGACCCCGTCGCCGTGGCGAAGGCGGCGGGCGCCGGGGTGCTGGCGCCCCATCACGAGTGGATCGACGCCATCGACGTCCGGGCGCTGCACGCGGCCGGGATCCGCGTCCTGCCCTGGACCGCCAACGGGGCGGCGGCCTGGGATCGGCTGCTGGACCTGGGCGTGGACGGGATCATCACGGACGATCCGACGGGACTGATCGGGCATCTGCGCGGGAAAGGACTGCGCTAGAAACGGCCACCACGATCCCCAGCAGAACCATCCCCAGCGCGACGACCTGTGCGTCCCGAAGGCCCAGGAAGCGGTCGGGCCGATCCTCGGACAGGCGGATGAACTCCACGGCAAAGCGCGACAGGCCCGCCAGCACCAGGTAGATCGCGAACAGCAGGCCCGGGATGCGGAGCCGCGTGCGCAGGAACCACAGCAGCCCGAACAGCGCGAAGGCCCCCAGGGCCTCGTAGACCGGCGTCGGGTGGACCGACAGCCACGTCGGATCCGGGGCGTTGAGCGGGCAGATGTCGTAGCGGAACCCCTGGACCTCGCAAGGCGAAGGCACCATGCCGTTGGGGTAGGCCATGCAGGCGACGTCGTGCCACCAGCCCGGGGCGCAGGGAATCCCGAAGTCCCCGTCCCCGGCCAGGTGGCACCCGATCCGGCCGAACCCGTAGCCCGAGGCCAGCGGCGGGGCCACCGCGTCCACCATCACCCGCAGGGGCAGGCGCCGCAGCAGGTAGTAGGCGATGAAGACGGTCGCGGCCAGGATCAGGCCGCCGTGCCACGTCAGGCCGCTGCCCGACCACAGGTCGGACCACTCGAAACTGGGCGCCTCGGTGAACAGGTAGGCCAGTTTCGCCCCGATCAGGCCCGAGGTGACGCCCAGGAAGACCGTCGTTTCGGCGACGGCCGGATCGATCCCGCGGCGACGCAGGTCGCGGGCCAGCAGCCACCACGCGGTCAGGAACCCGATGGCCATCATCACGCCGTAGGAACCGACACGGAATGGCTGTTCGATCACCCAGGGCCACATGGTCGCGCCTCGATCAGGGGCCCGGAGGATGGGACGGACCGCGGGCGCGTGTCAAGCCGGGGGGAGGGGATGAAACGGATCGGGGCCCGGAACGATTCATTGATCGTCCCGAGGAGGCCGCGATGCAACTGCGACTGGAACCTGCGCCCGACCTGCGGGCGCCCGGGGACCCCCTGGCGATCCGGCGGCACCGCGACCTGCTGGCCCGGTGGGCGTCCCGAAACGACGGGGCGCCCCCGGCCGTCGACCCGGAACGGCAGTTGCGCCAGGAAACGGACCGCATGGCCAGGACCGGCTGGCGCTACTGGATCCCGGACACCACCCGCCTGGCCCGGCGCCTGGGGCCCGACGCGCCCGACCTGCTGTTCGCCGCGGGAACGCCGGACCTGGCCACCCCGACCGTCGCGGTGGTCGGGACGCGCCGCCCGGATGCCTACGGCCTGGCCATGGCGCGGCGGATCGGTGGCGCGCTGGCCCGGGTCGGCGCCGTGGTGGCCAGCGGCGGGGCCCTGGGGATCGACGGGGCCGCCCACGAAGCCGCGCTGGAGGCCGGAGGCCGGACGATCGCCGTGCTGGGCGGCGGCCTGGGCGTGCCGCACCCGCCCTCGCACAGGGCGCTGTTCGACCGGATCGCCGCCGCGCCCGGGTGCTGCGTGCTGTCGGAGGCGCCCTGCCTGGGCCCCGCCCGGCCGTTCAGTTTTCCCCAGCGCAACCGCCTGCTGGCGGCCCTGGCCGACGCGGTCGTGGTCGTGCAGGCAGGCGTGCCCTCGGGGGCGCTGATCACCGCCCAGCGGGCGAAGGGCCTGGACGTCCCGGTCTTCGCGGTGCCCGGAGACGCCTGGTACGAGCGATCGGCGGGGACGCTGGCGTTGCTGCGGGCCGGCGCCCGGGTCTTCGCGTGCCCCGGCGACCTCGCCGAGGTCCCGGACCTGGCGGGGATCCAGCGCGCGCCCTGGCCCCGGCCCGGCAGCCGTCCGCTGGGCCTGCCGTCGCCGTGGGAACCGGCACCGTCCGCCGCCCCGACCGCCCTTCCGCCGGACGCGGACGCGGCGATGGCCGTGATCGCGGGGGGTGCCCGCAGCGTCGACGAAATCGTGGCCGTCCTGCCCCTGCACGCGGGCCGCGTCCAGGCCGCCCTGCTGTCCCTGGAGATCGCGGGACTGGTGAGGGTGCTGCCCGGGGGGCTGGTGGTGCCGCTGCGGGAAAACTAGAAGATCTTCGCGTCGTGCAGCCACCGCAGGATGACGTCGGACACCGCACCCGGCTGCTCCAGCGGCAGCATGTGCCCGGTCCCCGGCACCTCGATGGACTGCCCGTTGGGGATCAGCCGGTCGAACTTCCGGACCGCGCCCCGGGTCAGGGCGTCGGAGTGCCGGCCCCGGACCAGCAGCGTGGGCACCGGCGAACGCCGCACCCAGTCCCAGGCATCGGCCGGGGTGGTCCGGAAGATGGCGGCTTCCCAGGCCTTCGGATAGCGCAGGCGCAGCCCGCCCTCGGGCACCTCGGCCAGGCCGGTGTCCAGGTAGGCCTCGAAGCACTCGTCCCGGAAGGGCCGGAACAGCGCCTTGTCGCGCCACGCGGCCCGGGCCTCCGCCCGGGTCCCCCACCGGTCCCGCCGCCGCAGCGCGCCGGCCACGATCGGCGTGCGATCCAGGCGCCGCAGGCGCTGCAACCATCCCCAGGCGAACGAAATCGGTCCCGCGAAGAACGACGGGTCCACCAGGACCAGGGCCCGGAACAGGCCCGGATCCTCGACCGCCGCCCACAGGCTGGTGATCGCGCCCAGGCTGTGGCCCATGCCCAGGCCGCCCCGGAAGCGATGCGACTGCAGGGCCACCTGGAGGTCCCCGACCAGCGGCGACCAGTCGGGCAGGCGCGTCGCATCCGCGCCGGGCCACAGGGGACGCGACTCCAGGCTGGCCACGCGGAAGTGGGGCAGGAAGTTCCGCAGGAAAGCGCCGTAGGTCCGCGGCGGAAAGCCGTTGGCGTGGCCGAAGTGCAGGGGCGGGCCCTTGCCGCCCCACTCGATCCAGGCCCCCGGGGGCACCCTCATCGGGTTCGAACGGCCGACGTCGCCCGCTTCGCCGCTCACCGGCCCGTCCCCTCGGCGAGGACCCGCCGGGCGAAGAGCAGCGCGTTGATCACCAGGGCATGATCGATCGCGCCGGACCGGATCATCGCGTCCACCTCGTCCCAGGTGGCCTCGAAACTGCTGATGTCCTCCCGCTCCTCCAGGTGCAGATGCCCGTCGGGCCGGGCACCGATCGCCACGAAGGTGTGCAGGAAGTTTCGCTGGATCGCGGGGTTCGGCCGCAGCTTCCCGGTCCGGACCACCGTGTCGCAGCGGTACCCGGTTTCCTCCTCCAGTTCGCGCGCGGCGCTGTGCTGCGGATCCTCGCCGGGATCGACCATGCCGCCCGGCACCTCGATGGCGACCTCGTCGGACCCGGCCCGCCACTGGCGGATCAGGACGACCTTCCCCTCGGGCGTCACCGGGACCACGTTCACCCAGTCGACGGACAGGATCACGTAGAAGGGGAACTCCCCGGCGCCGTCCGGCCGGGCGTAGGTCTCGTCCGCCATCCGGAAGATGCGGTAGTCGGCCACGACCTTCTCGTTGACCCGCCGCCAGGGCTGGACGCCCTCCTTCGCTGTCATGCAATCACCCCTTGCGTGCCCGCGTCGTCAGAGCGCCCGGAACGCCTCGCCCGCTGCGGCGATCACGAAATCGATGTCCGCGTCGGCATGGGCCGCCGACAGGAACGCCGCCTCGAACTGCGACGGCGGCAGGGAAACGCCCCGGCGGCGCATCTGGTGGAACCACCGCCCGAAGGCCTTCGTGTCGCAGCGCTTCGCCGACTCGAGGTCCGTGACGGCCTCGCCGGTGAAGAACACCGTGAACATCGACCCGATGCGGTTGATCGTCACGACCACGCCCGCCGCGTCGGCCGCCGCCTTCAGACCGGCGCACAGGCGGGCCGCCGATCGATCCAGGGCCGCGTAGGGGTCCGTCGCCTCCAGCACGCGCAGGGTCGCCAGGCCCGCCGCCACGGACAGCGGGTTCCCGGACAGCGTCCCGGCCTGGTAGACCGGCCCGACCGGCGACACCATCGCCATCACGTCCGCCCGGCCGCCGTAGGCCCCCACCGGCAGCCCGCCGCCGATGATCTTGCCCAGGCAGGTCAGGTCCGGCGTCAGGCCCAGCAGCGACTGGGCGCCGTGCCACGCCACCCGGAAGCCGGTCATCACCTCGTCACAAATCAGCAGGGCCCCGTGCTGCCGCGGAACCGTGTTCAGGGCCTCGACGAAGGCGGGCGTCGGCGTGACCACGCCCATGTTGCCGACGTAGGGCTCGACGATGACGGCCGCGATCTGGTCGCCGGCCTCGGCGAATGCCGCCGCCAGCGCCGCCGGATCGTTGTACGGCAGGGTGATCGTGTGGGCCGCGAACTCGGGGGGCACACCCGCGCTGTCCGGCGCGCCGAACGTCAGGGCCCCGGACCCGGCCTTCACCAGCAGGAAGTCCGCGTGCCCGTGGTAGCACCCCTCGAACTTCACCAGCTTGGACCGCCCGGTGAAGCCGCGGGCCACGCGCACCGCGCTCATCGTGGCCTCGGTACCGCTGTTCACCAGGCGCAGGCTCTGCATCCCCGGCATCGCCCGCTTCAGGGCCTCCGCCAGGTCCACCTCGCCCTCGGTGGGCGCGCCGTAGGACATCCCGTGCTCCAGGACCGCCTGGATCGCCGTCACGACCTCCGGGTGCCGGTGGCCCAGGATCAGCGGTCCCCACGACCCGATCAGGTCCACGTACCGGTTCCCGTCGACATCGACGACCCAGCCGCCGTCGCCGTGGGCCGCGAAGAACGGCTCGCCGCCGACGGATCGCAACGCCCGCACCGGGCTGTTCACGCCGCCCGGGATCGATTGCACGGCCCGGCCCATCAGCGCCTTCGACCGCGTCATGTCCAGTTCCTTCACGTCGCCCATCGCACCCTCCCCATGGTCAAACCGCCACCCGAGGCACCGACTCGGCGATCCGGGTCGTGACCTCGTAGTTGATCGTTCCCGCCCACATCGCGACCTGTTCGGCCGTGACCGCGTCGTCGCCCGATCGCCCGATCAGCACGACCTCGTCGCCCGCCGCCACGCCCGGCACGTCGCTGACGTCCACCATCACCATGTTCATGCACACCCGGCCCCGGACCTGCGCCCGCATCCCGCGGACCAGCACGTACGCCGCGTTCGACATCCCGCGGTCGTACCCGTCGTAGTACCCGACCGGCAGCACCGCGATGCGCGTGTCGTGGGTGGTCCGGTGGGTCCGCCCGTACCCGATGTACTCGCCCGCGGGCACCGTCTTGACCTGGGCGACCTGCGTCTTCCAGGCCAGGGCCGGCCGCAGCAGAAGGCGATCCCGGTGGGTCAGCGTGGCCGACACGAGGGTTTCGTTCGACGGCCACATCCCGTACGCCGAGATCCCCACCCGAACCATGTCCAGGTGGGCCTCGGGCCACAGGATCGTCGCCGCCGAGTTCGCGATGTCGCCCTTCAGGTCCGGCAGCCCCTCGTCCCGCAGGGCCGCCAGCCCCGCCTTGAAGGTCGCCAGTTGCTGGCGGGCGTACGCATGGTCCGTCGTGTCCTCGACGTCGGCGAAATGCGTGGCCACCGCCGCGATGGCCACCCCGGAAAGGCCCGCCGCGTGGCGTACCAACTGCCGGGCCTCGTCCAGCCCGACGCCCTGGCGGTTCGTCCCGGTTTCCAGTTTCAGGTGCACCCGGACCCGTCGTCCCGAACCCGCCGCCGCGGCGTCCAGCGCATCCAGCAGGTCACTGTCGTAGGCCACCAGGCTGACGCCCAGCCCCACCGCCTCCCCCGCCTGCTCCGGCGTGACGCGCCCGACCACGTGCAGCGGCAACGCAACTCCCGCCTCGTGCAGGACCGACGCTTCCCACAGATCGTTGACGCACAGGACGTCGGCCCCCGCCTCGGCGAAGGCCCGGGCCGCCAGCACCAGCCCGTGGCCGTACCCGTTCGCCTTCACGGTCGGCGCCAGCAGGCACGCCGGCCCGACCAGCCGCCGGAACTCGGCGATGTTGGCCTGCAACGCGCCCCGCGAGATTTCGCACCAGGTCAGCCGCTGCACCATGGCTCCCTCCGCGACCGGGGCATTCTAGCACCACACCCGCCCGGGTTGACCTGCCCGCGCCCCGGGACTACCGTACGGCCATCCCCGGTTGTAGCCCGTTCCCACCGAACCGGGGCCCAGCAAGGAGGCGATCGTGGCCCGAGTGGACCTGGCGGGGTTCAATGTCGATGCGGACCTCCTGCGCGAACTGGCGGCCTCCCATCCCGAGCCCGTCGAACTGACCCCCGAAACCGTGTCGGCCGCCTACGCCCGCATCAGCCGGGATTCGCGCCCGGTGGGCGAACTGCGCCGCATTTCACGGAAGGAAGTCGAAAAGGCCCGGGCCTCCAACGAGCGCATCGTCTTCGGCCTGGGCCACGCCTCGGTGGCCGAGCACGCCGTGTTCAACTTCGACGTCCTGGAGGTGTCGCGCCTGGCGATCGAGGCCCTCGAAGCCCACCGGCTGGCGTCGTACACCGAAAAATCCCAGCGGTACGTCCGCCTGGGCGAGGACTACGCGATCCCCGAGGAGGTCCAGGCGAAGGGCCTCGGCGACGCGTTCACGGAATTCGTCAGCCGCTCCTTTTCGCGGTACGCGCTGCTGGTGGCCCGCCTGATGGCCTCCGGCGTGCCCGACAAGCTGGCCGGCGAGGACGCCCGGTACGCGCTGCCCCTGGCGGTCCACGGGCAGTTGGGGATGACCTGCAACGCCCGGTCCCTGGAGCACCTGGTCCTGCGCCTGAACTCCAGCCCCCTGGCCGAGGTCCGGGACCTGGCCCGCAGCTTCCTGGCCGTCGCGAAGCCCGTGGCCCCGTCGCTGCTGCGCTACATGACGCCCGGGCCGTACCACCTGCTGCGCGAGGCGGACGTGGCCGAGGTCGTGCGGGACCTGCTGGGACCGCCGGCCGCCCCGACGCCCCTGGAGGGCCCGACCGACCTGCCCCCCACCGGCGTCCGCCTGGTGAACGCCACCGCGGACGGCGACGCCCGGATCCTGGCGGCCCTGGCCCTGCCCACCCTGGGGACCGACTACCTGTCCGCCCTGGCCGCGATCCGGGCCCTGGACGACGACGGGCGCGCCCGGCTGTATGCCGCCGTCACCGCGCGCCTGGGCGTCCACGACACCCTGCCGCGGGAGTTCGAACTGGCGTCGATGACCTTCGAGATGGTCGTTTCCGCCGCGGCCTTCGGCCAGCAGAAGCGCCACCGCATGTCCAGCCTGACCACCTGGCCCTACGACGCCGCCCTGGGCGTCACGATCCCGCCCGCGATCGCGGAAGCCGGCCTGTCGGACATCCTGCTGGAAGGCGCGGCGGAGGCGGAGGCGATGGCCCAGCGCCTGGGCGGTCCCGCGGACCCCGTGGCCGCCTATGCCCTGCTGAACGCCCACCGGCGCCGGTGCCTGTGGACCCTGAACCTGCGGGAGTTCTATCACGTCAGCCGGTTGCGCGAGGACGAGCACGCCCAGTGGGACATCCGGCACCTGACCTCGGCGATGGCCGACCTGGTCCGCGGCGCCTTCCCGATCTGCTCCGGCCATCTGGGCGGCAAGGATTCGTTCGCCGCCCGGACCGCCCCCGCGGGATGAATCTGCCCCTGCTCCCGTCCCGGCGCGGCCGGAACCGGGGCCGCGGGGGGTGGATGCCGTCTTGACCGGTTGACTGCACCCCGGTACACTCCAACCCTGAGCGCTTGCAGGGGTATCCCGATGAAGATTCGCGCCTTCGCCGCCTTGATGGCCTGCTCGCTGGCCTCGGTGGCGTGCAACGATGTCCCGGTGCGCAACCTCACCTCGTCGTACCAGTTGCAGATCCAGGAACTGCGCGACCGCGGCAAGCCGGCCAAGCTGGACATCCTGTGGGTCGTCGACGATTCCCCGTCGATGTGCCAGGAACAGCAGAGCCTTGCGACATCGTTCAAGGCCTTCCTGGAGGTCTTCCAGAAGTACACCGCCATCGACATGCAACTGGCGGTCACCACCACCAACGTCTGCGCCAAGAACAAGCCCGGCGCCGTCCGCGGCAAGTTCGTGTACGAACCCGCGAAGGAAGTCGCGCCGGACTGCGTGGAAAAGCGCGTCATCTCCTGCCGTTCCGACGCCGACTGCCTGGCGTATTCGACGGCGCACCCGGAAGCCCCGCTGCCCGATCCGACCAACTGGGTCTGCGAAAAGCGCCAGGCCAGCGATCAGTGGACCTGCGACACCCCGCAAGCGGTCAAGGACCAGGGCGGCGTGGACACCTTCGAGCCCGGCGACTACCTGTTCACCTTCACGTCGCAGTGCCGATATCGCTGCACCAAGGAAACCGACGTCGGGGCCGCCGCGTGCGCCCGCGTCTTCGGCCAGCCCGACGGCTGCGCCGCGACGTCGGCGACGGGCGCCCCGCTGTCGATGTGCGAAAACAGCCAGTGCAGCACCGGCGCCTGCGAGGGGAACGCCGGCCTCACCAGCACGGTGGTGGACTGCGCCTCCCGCTGCCGCGGCCGCGAGTGCACCGCCGTCTGCGCCGATTTCCTGACCGACGCCACCCAGTGCCAGGCCAAGTGCGAGGCGGCCAACGGATCCTGCATCGACGTCTGCCAGGTCGTATCCAAGGTGGACGAGTGCGGCGCCGTCTGCCAGTCGGACTGGACGTGCCAGCAGAAGTGCGAGGGCTATCTCCACGACGCGGCGCGGTGCCAGGCCGTCTGCGCGAAGGGCACCCTGACCGAGTGCCGGACCGAGTGCAACACCCAGTTCACCAACCAGGACTTCCTGTGCCTGCTGTCCTGCGACAGCAAGTACGACTGCACGGATCGCTGCACCGCCCAGTTCGGCGCGCCCACCTACCGCTGCCTGTACCCAGGCAACGACAAGACCATCGCCGGCTGCGTGCTGCCCCCGGCGACCAACCCGTGTCCCGCCGTGGCCGAGGGCCCCCGGATGCTGAACAACACGGTGGCCGACCAGTGGCTGAAGGAATGGATCGCGGGCCGCTGGGGCGGCGACCCGGACTGGGACATCCGCTGGAAGCAGTTGCCGACCGGCGACTCCACCGAGGACTTCGCCGCCCGCGAGGTGGCGCGCTCCAAGGTCTTCGAGCAGCTCTTCAAGTGCATGGCCACGCTGGGCACGCAGCAGACCGGCTGCGCACTCCAGGAGCAGGGCCTCCGGGCCGCCTGGATGGCCCTGGACACGGAAGGCGAAAACGCCGACCAGGCCCGGAAGTTCCTGCGCGACGACGCCTACCTGCTGATCGTCGCGGTCGGCGACGAGGACGACTGCTCGGCGCCCGAGTACAAGAAGGCGGACAACACGTTCGACAACGTCATCCCCGCCGAGCAGTACGGCCGGTGCACCTGCCAGCGCGACGAACTGGGCTGCACCCCCGCAGGCGACTGCGACCCGTCGCTGTGCCTGACCAACGGTTCCTTCGACGCCAAGAAGTGCCCGCTGTACTCGACGGCGCGCTTCGTGAACCTGCTGCGCAGCCTCAAGCCCGACCCGGCGCAGGTGGTCTTCGCCTCCATCACCGGTGGCGTGATCGCCGGCTCGACGACGTCGCCCTCGGACGATCTGGCGGCCATCACCTCCCGCTACTTCGACTGCAAGTGCAGCAGGCCGGGATCGCCCATCCCCCCGTTGACCTACGGCTGCCTCAGTGACGGCGGCAAGGCCGACCTGGGCGTCCGGTTCGCCGAGGTCACCAAGGCGTTCGGCCTGGGCACCTACGGCCAGTTGTCGAACATCTGCTCGGACGCCGGCATCCGTCCGGCCCTGGAATCCATCGCGAACCTGGTCATCCCGCTGCTGACGCAGGTCTGCCTGCCGCGGCCGCTGGAGTGGTCGTGCCAGGGCAAGTGCGAGTCGCTGTTCAACGACCGCGACGCATGCCAGGTGGCCTGCGCGGCGTCGGACTGCTTCACGACCTGCCAGGACACCTTCGCCGGCAAGCCCGGCTGCGCGGCCATCTGCTCGTCGGGCGAGTTCATCGAGGTCTACAAGTACGACGCCAAGGGCAACTGCGCCAAGGTGGACGCCGGCGGCAACTGCCTGCCCATGAAGTTCGCGCCGAACGCCGACGCGGACGGCGACTACTCCCTGGTCCAGAACTCGCCCGTCTGCCCCCTGTTCTACGTGACCCAGGGCGAGCGCCTCGAGAACGCGATCCAGTTCCGCACGCCCCTGGAGTACTCGGACCGCATCGAGATCGTGTTCCGCGCGGCGGCGTTCAGTTGCCAGGACCGCTGCGGCCGCGTCTTCCGGGACCAGGCGACGTTCTGCGACACCACCTGCAACGGAACCACCGAGGCCTGCCTGGACAACTGCACGAAGGCCCCGGCGGCCCGCAATTGCGGCTACGTCTGCGGCACCCGTGCCGACACCTGCATCCAGCAGTGCACCGCCGCGGGCCGCACCAACTGCACGGCGATCTGCCGGGCGGACCCGCCCTGATCCCGCCCGTCGCCGGTTGCAGGACGCCGCACCGCCCCCGACTACACCTTTCCGCCGCCCCCGTGCAACGATCGGGAATCGACGCACCGTCCCCGACGTTTCCGGGTGCCGGTCGCCCTCCGGAGGTGCCATGACCCGACGAAACCTGGTCACCACGATCCTGCTGGCCGCCGTCCTCGCCGCGATTCCCGTGGCGCACGGCCCGGCGGCCCAGACGCCCCCCGCACCCACCGCCGCGCCTGCCGCGGGAGTTTCCGAACCCACCCGGGGCCCGGACAGCAAGGACCTCTTCGAGTCGATCCACGTGGTGGTGGGGCCCTCGTCCCGCGCCCTGGACCCGATCGCCGTGTCGCCGTTCACCTGCGTCGACGGCGCCCAGGGTTCCTGCAAGGAAATCGACGACGTCCTGACGAAGGACCTGACGCTGTCGGGCTTCTTCAAGGTGCTGGACCCGGCGGCGTTCCTGGGCGATCCGGCGACGGCCGATCCGTCGGCCCCCCACTGGGACAACTGGTTCAACGTCGGGGCGAAATACCTGGTCACCGTGGGCGTGTCGAAGGGCGCCTCGGGCGTGGACCTGCGCTTCCGCCTGTTCTCGGTCGGCGATCGGAAGTCCATCACGGTCAAGGGCTCGACGGCCACCAACGTGGCGCCGAAGGGCATCCGGCGGGCGGTCCACGCCTTCGTGAACGGCATCATCGAGGCCATCACGGGCAAGCCCGGCATCTTCGGGTCCCAGGTCCTGATGTCGCTGAAGATGCCCGGGTTCGAGCGGGTCCTGCAGGCCATGGACATGGACGGCAGCGGGCGGCGGACGGTCATCGAAAACAAGTCGGCGAACATGTTCCCGCGGTGGGCGCCGGGCGGGGGCGTGCTGTACACGTCCTTCCTGTCGGGCCTGCCCCAGATCTACGTGGACGACCGGCGGATCACCCATGACGATCGCCAGTACCGCAGCGCCGCCTTCTCCCCCGACGGGTCCCGGATCGTGGCCTCCGTGGACATGGACGGCCAGTCGGACCTGGTGATCCTGGACCCAAAGACCGGCGCGATCACCCGGCGCCTCACCGAGTCCGAGTGGGACGAGGTCACGCCGTCGTGGTCCCCCGACGGGCGCAGCATCGCGTACTGCTCGAACAAGACCGGGCGCCCGCAGATCTACCTGATGAACGGCGACGGCACCGGCGAGCGCCGCCTGACGATGCGCGGGTCGTACAACACCTCCCCCCGGTTCGGGCCGACGGGACTGGTGGCCTTCGCGGGCATGGACGACTTCGTGTCGGACCTGTTCACGGTGGACATGTCCGGGAACATCAACCGGTTGACCCAGCAGCAGGGCAGCAACAAGGATCCGGCCTGGTCCCCCGACGGCCGGTGGCTGGTGTTCATGTCGGACCGGGCCGGCGCCTGGCGCGTGTTCCTGATGACCGAGGACGGCCGCTACCAGTTCCCGGTCACCGGCAAGGGCGAGCCCGTGGGCACCCCGGACTGGCGCTAGGGATCACGTGGATCCCAGGCGGCTTCGGCTGCGTGGAGGATTGTTCCTGGACACGAACTACCGACCTGCCAGTTTCCGAACCTTTGCCAGGGCACGGTCCAGTCGGTAGGACTTGCACAGCGCCTGCAGTCGCTGGATATCCAGGTCGGGGTTGCTATCGAGCAGCGCCAGGATGTCATGGTTTGACTTCGGTCCACCCGCGTAGAGTTTGAACACAATCAGGTGATCCAGATCGACCACCCGGAGAAGGCCGCCCTCGACGAACGGAACCGAGGTTGAAATGGCATCCGCGACCAGGCGAGGAAAGCCTCCGGAGGGCGGGTTCAGGAAGTTCACCACCTGGACCAGGTCGCCCGCGTCAGACCGGACGTCCACGCGCCGTGGTTCCGTGCCACGTCCAGCACGTCCTCGGCGACGCGCAAGGAACTGTCGAGGTCCGGCATTCCGGTCATGGCGTGTGCCCCCCCTGGGCGCGCATCGCCATCAGGGCCAACCGCCGCCTGCCGAGCGCCAGAGCCAGTTCCATCCGCTGCCGGGGAGTCATGGCGCGGATTCGGGCCAGTTCGGCGGCCTGGGATGCATGGGCGCTGGGACTGAACCTGCCAGGAACCACGTCTGACTTCGCGTCGGCTCGCCCACTTTTCCGGGGTTTCCCGTCGCGAACGGGCATGGTAGGGCTCCGAATCCTGGAAGCAGTTCGCATTCTAGGGGCGTCTGCCGACCCAGTCCAGACGCTGCCCCTGACGCAGGAAAGGTGGTCCCCTTGTCCCGCCCCACCCGACCGTCCTATGCTTCCGATGGCCTCGGCACAGGGTTCCCGGTGAACGACGCACCGACTTCGCAGGATGAGGGCAGGCAGGCTGCGGCAGACGCGACGCCCGGGATCCGCCCGCCGGTGATTTCGCGTGCCACCCGGGCCACGGCACGGTCCTTCCGAACCATCCTTCGGGTGGCGGCCGACGCCCTCCGGGTCTACGTCGACGCCCGGGCCTTCGACCACGCCGCCTCGCTGTCGTTCTTCGCCCTCCTCTCGCTGGCGCCCTTCGTCGTGCTGCTGGTTTCGGCGGCCGGCTACCTGGCGATGCTGCTGGGGCCCGAGGCCGCCCAGGTGGACTGGCTGGCCGGCCGGGTCACCGAGGCCCTACGCTCGTTCACGCCGGTGGAAGGCGACAAGGTCCACGAGGTCGTGGCCGCCCTGGTGGCCCGCCGGACCTCCTTCGGAATCATCGGCGGCGTGGTCCTGCTCTTCGGCGCCTCCATGGTCTTCGGGGCGTTCGAGCACGCGATCGGCGACATCTTCGGCCTGGCCCGACGCCGCAAGTTCCTGGTGTCGCGCGCCTTGTTTTCGGCGCTCCTGGTCGCGTCGGGCGTCGCCCTGTTCGCGCTGCACCAGGCCATGACCATGGCCGATTCCCTGTTGCTGGCCTGGCGCGGCGCCACCCTCGACGAACTGCTTCGGGAAAGCGCACTGCTGGACGCGATCCTGACGTACCTTCCCGTGCCCCTCGGCTTCCTGGCCGCCCTCTACCTCCCGGGCCTGGTCCGCCCACGCCTGACCGCGGCCCTCGCGGGCGCGGGCGTGTTTTCCGTCCTGTGGGAACTGGCGCGCGTGGCCTACGAGTTCTACGTCACCCGCATCGCCTCCTTCGGCGTCCTCTATGGATCGGTCGCGGCGCCGCTCCTGGTGATCCTGTGGACCTTCTACTCGGCGAACATCTTCCTGTACGCCGCGTCGGTAACGGCCGCCGTTCAGCCCCGGATTGACAAACCTCTTGCGTCGAAGCCCCCCAGGGAATAAACTCCGCCGAACGGTTCTTTGGGTTGGTGGTCTCTTTAACGAGGGTTGGACAATGAAGATCCGGTCGATGCTGGTGGCCTCGCTCGCGATGATCGCGGTTGTGGGCTGCAAGGAGCAGGCGGGTACGGACGCCGCGGGCAAGGGCGCCGAGCCCAAGGAAAAGGTCGAGTTCGCGATGCACGTCATGTCCCAGTGTCCCTTCGGCGTGCAAGTCGAAAACGGCTTTGCGCCGGTGCTGGCCAAGCTGGGCAAGGCCGTGGACTTCCGGATCTATTTCATCGGCGACGAGCCCACCCCCGGCCAGTTGACGTCGATGCACGGCGACAACGAGGTCAAGGGTGACCTGCAGCACGTCTGCGCGATGAAGCACGCGCCGAACAACTACATGGACCTGATCCTGTGCCAGAACAAGAACGCCCGGGACATCCCGAACAACTTCGACGCCTGCGCCACCGAGGCGAAGGTCGACGGCGCGAAGATCAAGGCGTGCGCGGAAGGCGACGAGGGCAAGGCCCTTCTGTCGGCTTCCTTCAAGGTTTCGAAGGACAAGGGCGCCCGTGGCTCGCCGACGCTGTTCCTGGCGGGCGCGAAGTACGAAGGCGGCCGGACCGAAAACGACTTCATCCGGGCGATCTGCGGCAAGTTCACGACCGCGAAGCCGGAAGTCTGCAAGAACATCCCCGAGCCCAAGAAGATCCCCCTGACGGTCCTGTCCGATGCGCGTTGCAAGGACTGCTTCCCGGACCGCATCCTGGGCCAGCTCAAGAACATGTTCCCCGGCCTCGAGGCCAAGACCGTTGACTACGGCACGCCCGAAGGCAAGGCCCTCTACGACGGCCTGAAGGACAAGGGCGCCAAGCTGCTGCCCGCGTTCCTGTTCGCCCCGATCGTCACCGAGGACCCGGGCTTCCAGCAGGTCCAGCGCTTCGTCGCCGACGCCGGCGAGTACAAGCTGCTGCAGATCGGCGCGAAGTTCGACCCGACCGCCGAGATCTGCGACAACACGATCGACGACGACGGCAACGGCGCTGCCGATTGCGCCGACGCCGCCTGCAAGGGCAAGGTCGTCTGCCGCGAGACCAAGGCGAACCAGCTGGACGTGTTCGTCATGTCCCAGTGCCCCTTCGGCGTGAAGGCCCTGAACGCCATGAAGGAAGTCCTGGAAGCCTTCAAGGACGACCCGATCGTCTTCAACGTCAACTTCATCGCCGACGAGCTGCCCGACGGTTCCTTCAAGGCCCTGCATGGCCAGCCGGAAGTCGACGAGAACATCCGCGAGCTGTGCGCGATCAAGTACTACCCCAAGGGCTACAAGTACATGGACTACGTCCTCTGCCGCAACGGCGACATCCGGTCGACCGAGTGGCAGAAGTGCGCCGTGGGCGGCATCGATGCCAAGGTCATCGAGAAGTGCTTCACCGGCGGCGAGGGCAAGAAGCTGCACTCCGAGAACATCAAGCTGGCCAAGGACCTCGGCATCGGCGCCTCGCCGACGTGGCTGGCCAACAACAAGAACCAGTTCTCGGGTGTTGCGGCCGAGCAGGTCAAGAAGAACTTCTGCGCCTACAACGCGACCCTCAAGGGCTGCGCGAAGACGCTGTCCGGCGACGCCAAGGGCCCCGCGGGCGGCTGCGGCGCGAACTGAACCCCTCCTGACGCCTTCGATGGCGGCCCGGTCGCAAGGCCGGGCCGCCGTTTCAACCTCCCCCCGAACCCACAGCACCTGAAGACCCTGGCCATCGTTTGACCGTGCCCGGGAGTCCGCGATGGACGAACCGCAGGGACGCGTCCGGCGAGGGTGCGGCGCGCTCCGGGAAGGTGCGATGTGGGGGTCAGCGGGCCAGCGGGCCAGCGGGTCAGCGGGTCAGCGGGTCAGCGGAAAGACGGGCCGGCGGGAAGACGGGTCAGTGGGTCGGCGCGCGGCTGGTTTCCACGAGGGCCTCGCGGCGAGCCACGTCGGCTTCGACCCCGTCCAGGTCTGCCGCGGCCCGGGCGAGCTGCCCGCGGACGTCAGCCGCCAGGACCGCAGGCAGCCATGCCGCCGGTCCACTGGGGATTTCCCGACGAAGGCGCTGGGACAGGTTCTGGAGGAGGGGATCCAGGGCGCGCAGGCGCAGGTAGACCCCCTGCATCAGCGCCTGGTCCTTCCCGGGCAGCCGCTCGAAACCCGGCACCAGCCCCTCATGCACCTCGAAGGCCTTGATCAGCGCCTCGCCCTCGACGGCGGTCGGCACGTCCCGGGCGTCCAGGAACCGCCCGATGCCCGCGATGTGGCCCCGGGCCACCCCCAGGAACGTCCGGGCCTCGGTGGGAAGGGCTTCGTGGATGGCGCCCTCGTAGAGGGGCTTGCGCAGCGAGAAGACGTCCGGCAGCGCCACGTACAGGCCCGCGGAGGCCAGGCCCAGGACCAGGGTTTCCACCATCAGCCGCCCCAGGGTGACCCGTTCCAGGAAGGACACCAGCAGGTACAGCCCCGCCAGCCCGAACAGCACCATCGCCACGTAGGGCCCGAACGCCCGCAGCGCCGAGCCGTTCAGGTACATCAGCAGCGCGATCGCCAGGGCGCCCAGGCCTGCCAGGGACCGCACGACGCGGGTGGTCCGTCCCAGGGGACGTCGCCAGCCGGTCACCGCCGGGCCCTGGCCCCCCCGCAGGCGCGCCTGGTGCTCGGCGTGCTTCGCGAAGACGATGCCGCAGGATGCGCACTCGAAGGCTTCGGGTTGCTCGTGTCCGCAGGCAGGGCAGAGCATGGGGCCTCGCGTCCAGGACCGGCCTTGATGATAGGGGCGTCGCGCCCTGTCCGACAAGGGAAACGATCAGACCACCCGCAGGCCCAGTCGCCGGGCCTCCGTGACCACGACATCCACCTCTGCGGCCGTGGGCCGGCGCGCGAGGTCCGGCAAGGACGGTCCGTCGGCCAGGGGCCGGTACTGAGCCAGGATCGAAACGGCGGTCCCCGGGGCCAACCCCGCCAGGAAGGCCATCACGGCCAGCGCGTCCGCGGTGGCGCCCGGCATCACCAGGTGCCGGACGATCAGCCCGCGCACCGCGATGCCGTGGCCGTCCAGGACCAGTCCCCCGACCTGCCGGTGCATCTCGCCGAGGGCCGCCCGGGCAACGTCGGGATAGTCCGGGGCATCGAACCAGCGGCCCGCCCGTTCGACGTCCAGCGTCTTGAGATCGGGCAGGAAGACGTCGAACACGCCGTCCAGGCGCCTGAGGGTGTCGGGGTCCTCGTATCCCCCGGCGTTGTACACCAGCGGCACGTGCAGGCCCTTGCGGGCCGCGATGTCCAGGGCCGCGACGACCTGGGGAAGCACGTGGGTCGGCGTGACGAGGTTGACGTTCCGGCACCCCCGGGCCTGCAACGCCAGCATCAGTCCGGCAAGGTCCTCGGCGGTCACCTCGCGCCCCGCCCCGCCACGGGAGATGGAGGCGTTCTGGCAGAAGCGGCAGCCCAGCCCGCACCCCGCGAAGAAGATGGTTCCGGACCCGCCGCGCCCCACCAGGCACGGCTCCTCGCCCAGGTGCGGAAACGCCGCCTCCACGCGCGCCAGGACACCCGTGCGGCATCGGCCGGATGCCCCCGCCCCGCGGTCCACCGCGCAGTGCCGCGGGCACAGACGGCAGTCCGCCAGGCCCGCCGAAAGGTCTTCCGACAGGCGCGACAGGGCTCCCGAGTGAAACAGGGACAGGTAGCGAGGGGGGATGACGGGGTGATCAGCCGTGGACGGGCTCCTCGGGAGCGGTCTCGACGTACACGAAGCGGTTGCAGTACGGGCACGCCAGCAGCGAGTCCTGCCGCAGGAGCGTGTTGTAGAGCTGCGGGGGGATGGAACGGTGGCAGCCGCCGCAGGAGCCCCGGGTATCCACCAGGACCACCGCCATGCCCTGCCACGCCTTCTGGATGCGACGGTAGCGGCTGAGGACTTCCGCCGGGATGCCGCGCTCGTAGGAGGCGTACTCGACCGACAGGCGCTCGATGCGCTCGTCCAGTTCCTTCACGCGGACGCCGGTCGTCGCCTGCTCGCCCGCCAGTTCGGCCCGCATGGTGCCCAGCTTGGCGTCCTCTTCCTCGACCGCCCGCTTGAACTCTTCCATGACGGCCAGAAGCTTGAGGATTTCCTCTTCCTTCTGGGAGTTGCCGCGGCGCAGCGCCTCGATTTCCCGCTGGACGGCCGCGTACTCCTTGGCCTTGCTCAGCGCGTTCAGACGGGTCTGGGCCCGCTTGATCTTCTCGTTGTCTTCCTTGAGTTCCTTCTCGCGCTCCTTGTACCAGCGCTCGGCCTCGCGCAGCTTGTCCCGCTTGTCGGACTGCTCCCGCTCGAGATCCGAGACCATGGCGGCCAGCTGGTCGACACGCTCGGTGATCGACCGGCGCTCCTTTTCGGCGTCGATCCGCTGGCGATCCACTTCCTGCAAGGCACGCAGGGCGGTGATCAGGTTTTTCAAGGTGCGACCTCCTGGCATGAGCTAACGGAAGAAGGGGTGCGCGAAGCCGAAACGGATGTGGTGGATATGAAAACGGCGCCCGTGCTGGGGCGCCGTCCGCCGCTGATCAGGCCCCGGGACCATCCACACCCCGGGACATTCGTCGCGGTGTGGGCTGTTCCACGGGGCTTGATCGTCAATCTCATCGGCCACCACTGGTGTCCTGTGGGCCCACCTGGGCTCGAACCAGGGACCGACCGGTTATGAGCCGGTGGCTCTACCAACTGAGCTATAGGCCCGTTGGCCCAAGGCGGCCGGATTGTACGAGAGCCCGGCGCCATTTGCAAGCCTGAAGTGGCGATCGGCAGGGACGATGGGAGGGAGCGCCGGCAGGCTCGCGAAACTCAAGCCTTCCGGACGCGACGCGCCGCGGCCTTTGCCGGTGACCGGCGGGCCGCCCAGGACGACATGAGGGCCTCGGTAATCTGCAGCCGGGCCGTTTCCTCGTTCCCGCCGGCGACGTCGCCCAGTGCCGCCGAGAAGCCCCCCGAGAAGGTGCGGCCGCCGCAATCCACCGGGAATCCCAGGCGCGAGGACAGGGCGCCGTCCAGGAATGCGTAGGGGTCCAGCGTCGGGTCCTGGGCCCGGAGGGATCCGTTGAAGCGGCCGTTGACCAACCCGAACACGATGACCGTGTTCGTGCCCTCGGCCCGGGCCAGGAAGTCGGCCGTTTCCCCGATGGTGTCGCGGGCGCGGCGCCCCACCTTGCCGGCGTACGCCACCGTCAGGCCGCCCTTCGACTGGACGGTCCGCAGGGCCGTCGTCAGGGTTTCCAGGAAGGTCTTGCCCAGCGGCGTCTGGACGATCGTGCGTGTCATCTCGGCCGATGCGTAAGGCGCCAGCAGCGACGCCGCGTGATGGTCGGCCGCACGGGCCGTCACGAAGTCCAGCGTGTCGGTGCGGATGCCGTACAGCAGGGCGGTCGACAGGCGACAGGCCTCGTTCGGGTCGATTTCGGTCATCTTCAGCAGGTTCGCGAAATGCATGGCCATCAGCGTGCACGTGCTGCCCGCCTCCGTGATCTGCTGGGAGAACACCGCCCCGGTCGGAACCGGCGCATGGTGATCGATGTGCACCAGCAGGGGAAGGCGCTTCGGCTGGGGCACGGGCAGGCGGGCGTTCTGCCGGTCCACCACGGCGAAGGCCGAAAAGCCCAGGCGCGGAAGGACGCCGGTGACCTGCCGGAAGGGGATGCCCAGCAACTGGGCGAACACCATGTTGTCGGGGCGGCTGACGACCTCGAAGGTCAGGATGTCCATCGTGACGCCAGCATGGCGCGCCAGGAGCCTGAGGGCCCACGCCGACGCGAGTCCGTCGGGATCGGGCGAGCCGAGGACGGCGACGAACATGCGCTTGCCCGCGTATCGCCCAAGGACTCCCAGCAGTTCCTCGGTCCGGGATGACAGTGCTTCCACCTGGCCTCCTTGACGCATTCGAGAACGGCGATCTAGGATGGACGGGATTCTACCACGCCAACATCAGGAGTCGCGATGGACACCATGAAGCAATTGGCGGTGTTCGTGGCCAACCGGCCCGGCACGCTGGCGCAGATCTGCGACACGCTGGCCCAGAACAAGGTCAACATCCTGGGCATCAGCGTCGCCGACGCCATGGACCACGCGGTGTTGCGATTCGTCGTGGACAACGCGACGGTCGCCGTCCACATCCTGGGGGAAACCGGCCTGCTGGTGCTGGATTCCGACGTGCTGGCCATCGCGCTGGACAACCAGCCGGGCAGCCTGTCCGACGTCAGCCGCGCCCTGGGCGAGGCCGGCGTCAACATCGAGTACGCCTACGGTGGAACCCGCCAGGCGGACAAGTCCGGCACGCTGTTCCTGAAGGTCAGCGACACGGACGCAGCCCGCGCAGCCCTCACCCGGATCGGCCTGTAGTTTCCAGCTAGTCGAGGTCGGAGCGGTCCATCCCCGGGGAGGTGACTTCCGGAGGCATCGCCACGGTCACCAGGGCGGGCCGCAGGACGCGACCGTTCAGGGTGTAGCCGGGCTGGACCTCGTTCACCACGCAGCCCGCTTCCACCGCCTCGGTTTCGACGCGCTGCAGGGCCTCGTGGATCGCGGGATCGAAGGGCTGGTTGAGGGCGGCGATCGGCTCGACGCCGGCGCGGCGAAGGATCTTCTGGGTTTCGGCGATGACCAGTTCGACGCCTGCCGAGATGGACGGCGCCTCGCCGTTCCGGGCGGCCGCGTCCAGGGCGCGCTGGAGGTTGTCGACGATCGGCAGGATCTCCTTCAGCAGCCGCTCGTTCGAAAACCGGATCTGGTCCTGGCGCTCGCGCTCGACGCGCTTCTTGTAGTTCTCGAAGTCGGCGGCCACGCGCGTCGCCCAGTCCCGCACTTCCTTCAGTTCCTTTTCCAGTTCGGCCACGCGGGCCTCGGCAGGGTGGGGCCCCGTCAACTGGGGAACGGAATCCCGGGCCGCCTGGGGATCGGGAACCAGGCCGAACTCGTCGAAGAGGTCTTCGGCCTGCTCGTTCACGCCGTTGGAATCGTCAGGAAACGCCATCGTTCGAACCCTTCGCTGGTCGCCGCGCAAAACCTTAGATGCGCGGGCGGGGGTTGTCAACGCAGGACATGGGAAAGGCATCGGGAATGCAGGTCCCCAGGACGACCCGCAGGAAGGCCTCGGCACCCCGGCGCAGGGCCTCCGGGGCGATCCCGGGACCGCTTTCGGGGGCCGACAGCACCGAATCGTCCAGGACCGCCAGGGGGCCGAATCCGTAGGCAGTCACATCCAGCGGGGCCAGCGCCGCTGCGTCCCACGCATCCGAATCCAGGGTCGGGACCAGGGTGGCGTCGGGAACGACCCGGCCGACGGCGTCGCCGATCCGGTCCCAGAGCGCCGAGGGATGGGGCATCTCGACCGCCTCGACGGATTCCACCGCATCGACCGTCACCTCGGCGCCCAGGAGGCTCTGGAGGTCGCGGATCGACTCCTCGACCCGGCGACCCGGCAGCACGCGCAGGGCCAGTTCGGCCTCGGCACGGCCCGCAGGCAGGCCACCCGCCTCGCCCGCCCGGAGACCCACGATTTCCACCGTGTCGCGACTGATGTTTGCCAGGGTGGCCGCGAGGTCCCGGTCGGACACCAGGCGCGACAGCGAGGCCCCCGCCCCCAGCAACTGGATCCCGCGCAGCATGGCCGAGGAACCCGAGGGGAGCGTCGCTGCGACCGCGTCCATCCAGGCGACCGCCGGGGCACAGGGCCGGGTGCCCAGCACGCCGGATTCGATCTGCAGCAGGCTGCGCACCAGGCGCGTCGTGGCGCTGGCGGGGCCCGTGGCATGGGGTTCGGCCAGGGCGGTGACCCGCAGGCGCAGCCAGGCCTTGGAGGCGACCTGGACGCCCACCAGCGTACGATTCCCCGGCCGGCGAGGCCCGACGCCATCCGCGGTCAGGACGAAGCGGCACCGCAGGCGGTCCCGATGCCGCGCGGCCAGGTGCCGCAGGACCGGCGCCCCGTCGGGACCGCGACCGGGCAGGACGGCCAGCACGAGGTCCCGTTCCAGCAGGAAGCCGCGGCGACGCACCAGCGCCAGGGCCATCAGGCCCACGGCCGCCATGGTGCCGCCCAGCAGGGCCTGGCGGGGAGTGGCGGTGCCGGCGGCCGGCGGATCGGACGACGCCACCAGCAGCAGACCTTCGTCGGGGCGATGGGCGGACAGGCGCGCCACCAGGCACGGACGGCCGCCCTCGGCTTCCAGCACCTCGCAGGAAACGCCCTCGGCGCCGAGGATGCCCGAAAGGTAGCGCACGGCCGTGCCGGCCAGGGTCCCCAGCGAGCCCGACTGCGGTCGAACCAGGTGGTCCAGGTGGTAGGACAGTTCGTCCAGTTCGCGGTCGGTGAGAATCGGGTCTGCCATCGAAGACCGCCTGCACGTTCGGGGGGAAATCATACACCCCGCGGCGGGCCGGGACCCAGACGACGTCGCCCCTCAGTACTTCCCTTCCCGCAGGCGCTCGGGCTGGACCTCGCCTTCCACGGTGTACCCGACGCGCGGCCAGAACCCCACGTGCTCGACGACCGAGGCCTCGATGCGGGTGACGTACTTGGGATTCTTGTAGCCGAACAGACGCGGAACCACGATCCGCGCCGGGAAGCCGTGCCGGAGGGACATCGTGTTGCCGCCGATTCCCAGGGCCAGCAGCGTCTTCGGCTCGCGGGCAACGGCCAGCGGCAGGGACTCGGTGTACGTGCCACGGACGCTGGTGAACTTCAGGAAGCGGGCCTCGGGGCGGATGCCCGCCAGGTCCAGCAGGCGGGACAGCGGGATGCCGTTCCAGGGGACGTCCAGGACGTCCCAGCCCTCGACGCAGTGGAAGTCCGTCACCTGGTCCACCAGGCCCAGGTCGCGCAACTGGCAGAAGTCGAAGGTGAGGGGGGTGTCCACCAGGCCGTCGATGGTCAGGCGCCAGGTGGCCAGGAGGGCGGCCAGATCCTGCCGATCGACGGTCCGCTCGCCCCAGTTCTGGGGAACGGGCAGCGCGTCGGACCCGGGAGCGAAGGCCGGGTCGCAGGGGGGCGACACGGCATCGCCGGCAGCCACGTCCTCGGCGGCAACCTCGTCGCCGTCCAGCGCCGGCCCTTCGTCGGACGGGGCCGCATCGGCCGATCCAGGGTCCCCGGGCGCCTCCTCGGCCGCCACGTCCCCCGGGGTCTCCCCGGCGCCGTCGAATCCCGCGTCGGCACCGCCCCCGAAATCCCCCGGCCCGCCCGGATCCAGGGCGCCGGTGCCGGAAGCCCGCACGCACGCGTCGAGGACCGGCGAGAACAGGCCCACGACCGAGGCCTTGCCGAGCCACGCCAGGAGGCTCCGGCGGGTGACCGGCCCGTCGCCACGGTTCTCCCCGCCCGCCTCCGGGAACCCGGGCGTTTCTGCAGTACCGGCCTGTTCGTCCATCGCCCCCTCCGCCCCGGCATCCTACCGACCGCCGGTGCAGGGCGGGAATCGCAGCGGGAATCGCCCAGGGAATCCCATCGGTTGCATCGCGCTTGACGCCCCTCCCCTTGGAACCGGGCCCCAGGGGTGCGAGGATCGCGACGACGCAACGGAGTCCCCCTGGTGACAACCCCCCTTCGCGTGCTGGCGGCGGCAGTGCTGGCGGCAATCCCGGTGTTCGTCGGGCCCGCCTGCGCGCCGGGCCCCGAACGGGTGGCCGAACCTGCCGTCGCCGTCGACGACCCGTCCCGATCCCCGGTCGACGCGTACGATTTCCAGGTGGTGCCCGCGGGCCCGGGACGCTTCATCGTCACGGCCATCCGGCGCCTGGGCGGACGGGCCGCCACCGGGGACGCCGCCGTCCGGGCATTTTCGGCGGCGCGCGCGCGGGAGCATGGCCACCTGGCATCGGCCCGGGCCTGGCTGCTCCTGGGCCGGGAGGCGGCGCGTCACCATGCGCCCGACGTCGCGACGGCGGCGGCCTTGAACGGCCTGCGGGATCTGGGCGAAACCGTCCAGGAGCCGCCCGACCCGGCCCTCCTGGATCGCCTGCAAACGCAGATCAAGGCCTACCGGAAGGCGCATTTCGCCGACTTCGCCGAATGACCGTCGGTGTTCAAGCGGGGTGGATCAGGCAGGAAGGGGCGGGGTGGCTCAGACCACGCCCTGGTCCAGCATGGCGTTGGCGACGCGCAGGAAGCCGGCCACGTTGGCGCCCTTGACGTAGTTCACGAAGCCGTCGGGGCCCTTGCCGTATTCCACGCAGGCGTCGTGGATGCGCAGCATGATCTGGTGCAGGCGCTGGTCCACTTCCTCGGCCGACCACCGCAGGCGCATGCTGTTCTGGCTCATTTCCAGGCCCGACGTCGCGACGCCGCCGGCGTTCGAGGCCTTGCCGGGCGCGAACAGGACCTTGGCGTCCAGGAGGACCCGGGTCGCTTCCAGCGTCGTGGGCATGTTGGCGCCTTCGGTCACGCAGGTGCAGCCGTTGGCCACCAGGGTCCGGGCGTCGTTTTCGTCCAGTTCGTTCTGGGTCGCGCAGGGCATCGCGACGTCGCACTTGACCTCCCACGGGCGCTTCCCGGGGAAGAACTTGACGCCGAACTTCGTGGCGTAGTCCTCGACGCGGTCGTTGTTCGACGCCCGCATTTCCAGCATGAAGTCGACCTTGTCGCCCTTGATGCCTTCCGGGTCGTAGACGTAGCCGTCGGGGCCCGACAGCGTGACGACGCGGCCGCCCAGCTGGTTGATCTTGATGACGGCGCCCCAGGCCACGTTGCCGAAGCCCGACACCGCGACGGTCTTGCCGGCGAAGGACTGGCCCTTCGTCTTCAGCATCGCTTCCGCGAAGTAGGTCGCGCCGAAGCCGGTCGCCTCGGGCCGCACCAGGCTGCCGCCCCATTCCAGGCCCTTGCCGGTCAGGACGCCGCTGAACTCGCGGGTGATCTTCTTGTACTGGCCGAACATGTAGCCGATCTCGCGGCCGCCCACGCCGATGTCGCCGGCGGGAACGTCCGTGTCGGGGCCGATGTACCGGAACAGTTCCGTCATGAACGACTGGCAGAACCGCATGATTTCGTTGTCGGAGCGGCCCTTCGCGTTGAAGTCCGACCCGCCCTTGCCGCCGCCCATGGGCAGCGTGGTCAGGCTGTTCTTGAAGATCTGCTCGAAGCCCAGGAACTTCAGGATCGACATGTTGACGGACGGGTGGAAGCGCAGGCCGCCCTTGTACGGGCCGAGGGCGCTGTTGAACTGGATCCGGTAGCCGCGGTTGACTTCGACTTCGCCGCGGTCGTTGACCCAGGCCACCCGGAAGGTGTGCAGGGCTTCGGGCTCCACGATGCGGGCCAGGATGTTCGCCTTCTGGAAGCGCGGATTCGCCGCGTACACGTCCCAGACGGACTCGACCACTTCCTGCACGGCCTGGAGGAACTCGGGCTGGGAAGGATTGCGGGCGGCGACAGAATCCAGGAATTCCTTCTGCGTCATGATCGGAACCTCCGACAACAGGTTGTACATGTGCCGGGGGGCAGGGCGGGATGGTGTCGCACGGGGCACGATCCGAGGCCGCCGGCCCAGCGAACCGAATCGGGTTCTTAGCCCCCCGCCTGGGGAAAGTCAAGGAAAGCGAGGCGGCGCAAGGGGTATCGGACCATCTGCGTCCGGTTAGATTCGTTCGCCTCTGCGCCGGGGGCATTCAGCGAGCCCGAGGCGACTCCGGCTGCGGCAAGAGATTGCATACGCAATCCCTCGCCTCCGCCTCCGTGCTCGGGCATGGTAAAACTGTCGGCGGCGAACCGGAGCCCGCCCATGCAGATCGACGACCTGCTGTCCTCCTACAACCGCTTCCGCGCCCGGGAGGACGCGTCCTACGACCTCTTCCGCCACCGCATCAACGAAATCCTGCTGGTGTCGTCCTTCTACGACGCCTTCGTGTTCGAGCAGGACGGCGTGCTGTCCGAGATGCTGATCGGCCACTACGGCGAACTGAACCTGTCCTCGCCGCCCCGCGTGACCAACGCCACGACGGGCGCCGACGCCCTGCGCATGATGAAGTCGCGCCCCTTCGACATGGTCATCGTCACGATGCGGGTGGGCGAAACCACGCCCTTCGACCTGGCCGCCCGGATCCGCGAGGTGCGGCCCGGCGTGCCGATCCTGCTGCTGCTGTCGAATCCCCAGGACCTGCGCCTGGTCGAGGCCCGCCGCGACCGCATGAAGGACATCGACGACATCTTCCTGTGGTCGGGCGACAGCAGCGTGTTCCTGGCGATGATCAAGAGCGTCGAGGACCGCCTGAACCTGGCCGAGGACACGCGCAACGGCCTGGTCCGCGTCATCCTGGTCATCGAGGACTCGGTCCCGCACTACTCGACGTTCCTGCCGGTGCTGTACTCGGTCCTGGTGCGCCAGACCCAGCAACTGATCACGATGGAACTGACGGAGGCGAACCGCCGCCTGCGCATGCGGATGCGGCCCAAGGTCATCCTGGTCCACGACTTCGCGGCGGCCGAGCGCATCTACCGCGACTACCGGGAGTACCTGTCCTGCGTCGTCACGGACGTCGAGTTCGAGCGCGCGGGCCGCCTGGACGACGAGGCGGGCCTGCGCTTCGTCGAGCAGGTCCGCCAGGACAGCCGGACGCTGCCCGTGCTGCTGCAGTCCATGGATCCGGCGAACGCGTCGATGGCCTGGCGCCTGGGCGCGCGCTTCGTCCACAAGAAGTCGCCCCACCTGCGGGCCGAGCTGCGCGAGTTCGTGCTGACCGAGCTGGGCTTCGGCGACTTCGTGTTCCGCAGGGAGAACGGCGACGAGGTCGCGCACGCCTCGTCCATGCTGGACCTGATCCAGTTGCTGGCGACCGTCCCGGACGAGTCCATCGTGTACCACTCCCGGAACGATCACTTTTCGGGCTGGCTGGTGGCCCACGACGAGGTCGTGGCGGCGCGGCGCATCCGGCCGGTGCAGGTCACGGACTTCCCGGACACCGAAAGCCTGCGGCGCTTCCTGATCGACGCGTTCGTCGGCGTGCGCAAGGAAAAACTGGACGGCCGCATCGTGGACGCGGGCGCCTGGGAGGGTCTGAACCGGTCGCAGGTCGTGCGCCTGCGCGAAGGATCGATGGGCGGCAAGGGGCGCGGGCTGGCCTTCCTGAACAGCCTGCTGCACGCGCTGAACCTGCACAAACTGGTCCCCGGGGTGCACGTGACGCTGCCCGTGACCGCCGTGGTCGGCACCGCCGAGTTCGACGAGTTCCTGGACCGGAACCATCTGCCGCCGGATCTGGCGGGCCGGACGGACGACGAGATCCGCGCGGCCTTCCTGGCCGGGAGCCTGTCCGACGAACTGACCGATCGCCTGTGGCGGTTCGTCGAGCGGGTGCGGACGCCGCTGGCGGTCCGCTCGTCCAGCCTGCTGGAGGACTCCCAGGCGTGCCCGCTGGCCGGCGTCTACCACACGTTCATGATCCCGAACAACGGCGGGGGAACGTCCGAGCGGTTCGAGGACCTGGCAACCGCCATCAAGCTGGTCTTCGCGTCGGTCTTCGAGCGCGAGTCCCGGGCGTACCTCGAAACCGCGAACTACGGCATCGAGGACGAGAAGATGGCGGTCGTCATCCAGGAAATCGTCGGCCGCACGCACGGGCGGTACCACTATCCCGACATCTCGGGCGTCGCCCAGTCCTACAACTACTACCCGGCCGGTCCCGCGAAACCCCAGGACGGCGTGGCCGCGGTGGCCCTGGGGCTGGGAAAGGCCGTCATGGAGGGCCGGCGCGTGCTGCGGTTCTGCCCGCGGTACCCGGGCCACGACCTGGTGGCGCCCGAGGACATGGTGCGCGGCTCCCAGCGCGACTTCTGGGCCATCGACCTGGAGTCGCCGGGAGGGGCCATCCGGGCGGGCGAGGAGGGGACCCTGGCGCGCCTGGACCTGGCCGCGGCCGAACAGCACGGCACACTGGCGGCGGTGGCGTCGGTGTGGGACCGGGAAAACGACCGGCTGGTGGACGACCTGTCCGTCGCGGGCCCCCGGGTCGTGACCTTCGCCAACGTATTGAAATACAACCAGTTCCCGATGGCGCCGCTGCTGGAGCGCCTGCTGGCCCTGGGCGAGCGGGCCCTGGGCATGCCGGTCGAGGTGGAGTTCGCCGCGCTGGTCGGCCGCGGGGAGGGGCGCGACGAGGGGCCCTCCTTCTTCCCCCTGCAGATCCGGCCGCTGAACGTGGACCTCAGCGACGTCGAGGTCCCGGCCGATCCTCCGGCGAAGGGCGGCGACGTCCTGCTGTACACCGACGAGGCCCTGGGAAACGGCACCGTGGAGGGGGTTTCGGACATCGTGTTCGTGGTGGCGGAAACGTTCAAGGCCACCGAAACGATCGCCATCCGGGACGAGGTCGCGGCCATCAACCGCAAACTGCGGGACGAGGGGCGGCCCTACATCCTGATCGGGCCGGGCCGCTGGGGCTCCCGGGACCGGTTCCTGGGCATCCCGGTCGCCTGGTCGGACATCAGCAGCGCCCGGGTCATCATCGAGGTGGACCTGCCCGACTTCCAGGTGGAGTCGTCCCAGGGCAGCCACTTCTTCCACAACCTGATCGCCCGGCAGGTGGGCTACCTGAAGGTGCGCAACGACAGCCCGACGTCCTGGATGGACTGGGAGCACCTGGCGAAGAAGCAGGTGGTCGAGCGCACGGCCCACTGCATCCATGCCCGGGCGGCGGGGCCCTGCGTGGTGCGGATGGACGGCAAGAACGGCCGGGCGGAAATCCGGAAGTGCGGGGCCTAGGGCGCGGCGCGGGGTTTCAGGCGGCGGGAACTAGAAGCACAGGTCGGCGACGACCCCGACGACGTTCCCGACGTCCAGTTTCTCACCGGCGATGATGGGCTGCAGGATGCCGTACACGCCGGTGACGTTTTCGATCGTGCAGACGAAGTTGTCCACGCACGCCTCCAGCATCGGCGCGCCCATCGACTGGATCAGTTGAACGTTCGGATCGGAACTGTTCGCCTCGTCCAGCGTCTGGCAGCCCGACTTCAGCGTCCCGTGCTGGCCCACCAGGAAGTCCGTGCAGGTCTGCATCCAGTTGGCCGGGATGAGGTGCAGGACGTCGCACTTCGTCAGCGCCTTCGCGCAGATGTTTTCCATCACGTACACGCAGGCACGGACGGTGTCGCTGCTCCACTCCTCGCCCGGGTCCGTGGGGCCCAGGTCCGGCGGGCCGGGATCGACGGGGCCCGGGTCGGGCGGGCCGGGATCCTCGGGGCCCGGATCCGGCGGGCCGGGATCGACGGGGCCCAGGTCGGGCGGGCCGGGATCCTGGGGTCCAAGGTCCGGGGCGCCCGGGTCGGCGGGGATGCGATCGGCGTCCAGCACGTCGTCCGTTGCGGGCACATCCGCGGCGGGCAGATCGCCGGTGGCCACGGCGTCCGGCACGTCCGCGACCGACGCCGTCTTGCTGCAGCCGACGCAGGCCGCCATTCCGACCAGAACCGCCAGGACCCAGACCGAACGCTTCATGGGGCATCCCCTCCGGACTCGCGGCAATCATACACGGACGTGTAGCCGGAGTCAGTCAAGTTGACGCGTTCCAGGGACGCCGCGCTTCGCCCCCCCCGGGTTGGAGGTTGACTTTCTGCACGCTCCTTCTAGGCTCGGCATCAGAACGAAACAAATGCCGCGACCGGAACACCGGCCGGTGCAGGAGGATCATGATGCGCGCCCCCACGTTCGTCCCGACCCGGATTCTCGTGATGATCGCGGCCCTCGGTCTGGCGGCGGCCTGTTCCGAAGGGAACGGCGGGACGGCGCAGGACACGATCGACGAAGGGACGGCCGACGCTACCGACCCCGGCACGCCCGACACGACGACGCCGGACACGGCGGACACGCCGCCGATCCCCGTGGACTGGGACGCCTTCTTCGCGCCGACCGCCTGGGTCGACGACGGCAAGACGCGGGTCGTGATCCTGCACACCAACGACCTCCACTCGCACCTCGGCGGGCTGGGTCCCCAGGCGGACTTCACGCCGGGCTCGATCGGCGACGACGCCACCATCGGCGGCTTTGCGCGGATCGCGGCGATGATCGAGCGCGTCCGCCGCGACGTGCGCCCCGGCGCCGACATGCTGGCCCTGGACGCAGGCGACTTCACGTTCGGTTCGGCGTTTTCCTACCTGTCGCGGACGGAAGGCATCGAACTGAAGATCCTGGCCGCCATGGGTTACGCCGGAGCGACGCTGGGCAACCACGAAATGGACTGGACGCCGAACGGGGCGGCTGCCGTCGTGTCGGCGGGCCTGCCCCAGGACGCGTCCATGAAGGTCCTGGCGTCGAACCTGGTGTTCCCGGACGGGGACGCCGAGGCGGCGGACCTGGCGGCGCTGATGGGCAAGCAGGTCCAGCCGTACCGGGTCGTCACGCTGACCAACGGCGTGAAGGTGGGGCTGTTCGGGCTGCTGGGGACCGGGGCGATCAAGCTGTCCCCCCACGCGGCGCCCGTCACCGTGCGGGATCCGAACGAGGCCGCGGCCGAGGTCGTGAACGTCCTGCGGACCACCGAAATGGTCGATCTCGTCGTCTGCCTGTCCCACATGGGCGTCGCGGAAAACGATGTCACCGGCGAGGACGAGAAGCTGGCCGCCGCGGTCACCGGCATCGACGTCATCGTCAGCGGCCACACGCACACGCTGATGACCGAGCCCCTGAAGGTCGGCAACACGCTGATCGTGCAGGCGGGCCAGTACGGCGAGCACCTGGGCAAACTGGTCCTGGTCCGTGACGGCACGACGTTCGGCCTGGAATCCTGGGCGGCGCAGACGGTCGACGACACCACGCCCGGGCTGCCCGAGATCACCGCCCTGGTGACGGACGCGGCGGGCCGCATGGGCGACACGATGCTGAAGGGCACCGGCCGCGGCTACGACACGGCCGTGGCCACGACCGGCTTCGACCTGCTGCCGGCCGAGTTCGCCGAAACCAACCTGGGCGACTTCGTGGCCGACGCGGTGCGGTGGACCACGACGCAGTATTCGGCGGCGGACCCCATCGAGGTGGTGTTCGAGGCGAACGGCGTCATCCGGGACGGCCTGCGGAAGGGCCGGACGGGCGAACTGCGCGTGGGCGACCTGGTGCAGGTGCTGCCGCTGGGCATCGGCCCCGACGGCGAGATGGGCTACCCGATGCTGGCGTTCTACCTGACGGCGGCCGAGGTCCGGACGGCGCTGGAAGTCATCGCGGGCCTGGCCCCGATCGTCGCGGACAGTTTCTACCTGCAGGTGTCGGGCCTGCGCTTCGAGTTCGACCCGAACGCCGACCTGCTGTTCATGGTGGACAACGTCTGGCTGGGCGACGAGGTGAACGGCTTCGACACCACGCCGCTGGACACCAGCGAAACGAACCCGCGCCTGATCCGCGTCGCGACGAACATGTACATCGCGCAGATGCTGGGCGTGCTGCAGGACTACACCGGCGGCCTGGTCGTCATCCAGATGAAGGACAAGGACGGCAACGCCATCACCGACCTGGAACAGGCCATCCTGGACATCGACCCGGCGAAGGCGGGCGTGCAGGAACTGAAGCTGTGGCGGACGCTGATCGAGTACGCCGCCTCCTTCCCGAAGGACGCCGGCACCGGCCTGCCCGCCATCCCCGCCCGCTACGCGGCCTCCCAGGACCGCGCGCACCGCAAGTAGGCCCGCCCGAAAAAATGGGGACAGACACCGATTTCCTGCGGGTCGCTAGCCCTGCGGCAACCCCGACCACTTGAACAGGACGATGGGCGCCCCGAAGGGATCGGCGAGGACGGACATCCGGCCCATTGCCGCGAGGTCCGTCGGCCCGACACGCACGGTGGCGGCGTTCGTTGCGCCGATCTGCGTGGCCTTGTCCACGTCCCCGACCACCACGAAGCACAACCACTCCGACGTGCCGGAACCGGCCGGCGAGCGAACGATGCCGGCGGTTTCCCGATCGCCGCGGTTGCACCGCAGGTACGGACCCAGGGGGCCCGCCTGCTCGGTGATGCTCCACCCGAACAGTTCGGCGTAGAAGGGCGCGACCGCCTTGGGGTCCGGCGTCTGCAACTGGTACCAGCAGAATTCGCCGACCTGCGGCATGGCGTCCGACTCGGGCGCGGGCGGCCGCGAGCTCTTGAAGGGGGCGATGGTGGCGCCCGCGGGATCCGCGATGATCGCGAAGCGGCCGATTCCCGGAATGTCGGTCGGCGGCGTGACCACCTTGCCCCGCATGTGCAGGGCCAGTCCGCAGGCCCGATCGACGTCCGGGACCTCCACGTACGACAGCCACCGGCTGGTGGTCTGCGCCCGGGGGTTTGACGGATAGAGGCCGGCCACCGTTCGGTCGCCGGCCTTCGCCACCTTGTAGATGCCACCTCCCTCGGTCGGCATGTCCTCGTAGGACCAGTCGAACAGGCGCCCGTAGAAATCCAGCGCGCGGGACAGGTTCGGCACGGCGTACTCGCTCCAGCAGAAACGACCGTTCTGGGACGGCATGGGACACCTCCTATTGCGAACAGTTCTCAGTTTACGACCGGCGCCGAAGGTGTCCAGCAAGGGACCCGCGGAGGGCCAATCCCAGGGCCTTCAAACGGGGATCAGCGGTCGCATCCGGTGTCCCCGGATTTCACCCGGATTCGCGATTTGACGGCTTGCGGCGGCCCGTCGTACCCTTCGGCCATGCAGCAGCACGCCGCCTACGCAGTCCTGTTCGACCTCGACGGAACGCTGGTCCAGTCCGACGATCTGTACTACCGCGCGACCCAGTCGATGCTGGATTGGGTCGGACGATCCCTGGACGAACTGACGCCCGAGGAACGGTCCCGGATCCCCGGCCGTTCCGCCCTGGAAAACATGCGCTTCTACAGCGAACGGTTCGGGCTGCCGCAGCCCGTGGAGGCCCTCGTCGATCGCCGGATGGACGACGTCTGCCGGATGCTCGAGGAAGAGGGCGTCATGCTGGTCCCGGGCGCACGCGAAATCCTCGAAAGCCTTCGCTTCGCCGACGTGCCGGTGGCCCTGGCCTCGTCGTCCCCCGAGCGCTACGTCAGCCGCGTGCTGCAGGTGACGGCCCTCGGCGAGTTCTTCCAGGTCGTGAAGACCGGCGACGACGTGACCTGCTACAAGCCCGATCCGGAGATCTTCCTTTCGGCTGCGAAGGACCTGGGCATCCCCGCCGAACGCTGCCTGGTGGTCGAGGACGCCCACTCGGGCATCCTGGCCGGCAAGGCCGCCGGCATGAAGGTCCTGGCCATCGAAAGCGAGGTCACGCTGCCCCACCAGGCGGCGCTGGCCGATCGGCAGGTGCGGGACTTCTGCGGCCTGGTCGCCCGGGACCTGGTCGCGATCATCCACGGCGTGCCGCTGGTCTAGTGCCTTTCTGCTGCCTTTCCAAAATCCCGAGGACCTCGACGTGGACGTGCAGGTGGACGTGAACGTAGACATGGACGTGAACGTGGACGCCCCCGCCGGCTCGGCCTCCCGCCCCCGCCCGACCCTCCCCCGCGCCCTGGGCGTGCTGACCGCCACCGCCATCGTGGTCGGCTCGGTCGTCGGATCGGGAATATTCAAGAAGGCCGCGCCGATGGCGGCGGAACTGCCGTCCCCGTCCCTGGTCCTGCTGCTGTGGGTCGCGGCCGCCGGGATTTCCTTCCTGGGGGCCCTGTGCGCCGCCGAACTGGCCGCGGCGTTCCCGGATGCGGGGGGCCTGTACGCCCACCTGCGACGCGCCTTCGGCCCGTTCACCGGCTTCCTGTACGGGTGGTCCGTCCTGTCGGTCATCCAGACGGGGACGCTGGCGTCCATCGCCTACATCTTTGCCGAGTACCTGCGCGTCTTCGGAGGCTGGGGGGACCCGTCGCCCGGGGTGGCCGCCTGGGGGTTCACGGCCTTCGGGGTCCTGGACTTCTACCCGTTGCGGGACCTGGGCACCAAGGCGGTCGCGGTCACGTGCCTGCTGGTCGTGACCGCCCTGAACGTCCAGGGCGTGCGCCTGGGCGCCCGGGTCCAGGACGTGTTCCTGTGGATCAAGCTGCTGATCCTGGCGGGCATCATGGCCGTCGGGGTCGTGGGCGCCCGGTCGCTGCTGGCCCCCTTCGAGGGACCGCTGGTGCCGCCCGGCCTGGACCCGTCGTCCGTCGGCTGGGGACCCCTGGTGGGCGCGTTGACCCTGGGCCTGTCCAGCGTCTTCTGGGCCTACGACGGCTGGATCAACGTCACCTACGTCGGCACCGAAATGCGCAACCCTTCCAAGGACTTCCCGCGGGCCCTGGCGATCGGCATGCTGCTGGTCACCGCCGGGTATCTGGGCGTCAACGGGGCCTACTTCGCGCTGCTGCCCATCGACGCGGTCGCGACGTCCTCGCTGGTGGCCGCCGACGCGGTGTCCACGGTCGTCCCCGGCGGGGCCATGCTGGTTGCCCTGGCGGTCATCCTGTCCACCTTCGGGGCCCTGAACAGCACGGCCCTGGTGTCGGCCCGCGTCTACTGGGCCATGTCGCGCGACGACCTGCTGTGGCGCGGGATCGACGCGGTCCACGCCCGCCGGAAGACGCCCCACGTGTCCCTGTGGGTCCAGTTCGTCTGGTCCTCCGTCCTGGTGTTTTCGGGCACTTTCGACCAGATCACCGACATGCTGATCTTCGTGTCGTGGGCGTTCTACGGACTGCTGGCGGTGGCGGTCGTGGTGGCCCGCATCCGGTTCCCCGACGCGCCTCGCCCCTTCAAGGTCCCCGGCTACCCGTGGGTTCCCTTGTCGTTCGCGCTGTTCTCGGCCGTCTTCGTGGTCCTGTCGATCGTGAAGAACACCCGGAACGCGCTGGTCGGGACGGCGCTGGTCGCCATCGGCGTGCCGTTCTACCTGTACTTCCGCCGGCGGGCGACGCGAACCCCGACCTGATCGGAGGGGGGCGCCGTCCCCTGCCCCTCCGGTTCCGCGATCCGCTATCCTTTGCCCGCGGACCCGTCCCGTACCCCGGAGGAAACCATGCGGCGATTCGTGTTCGGACCCCTGTTGCTGGCCCTGGCGCTGACCGTCGCCTGCAGCGGAAGTTCCTCCCCGGGCACGTCGGACACGGACGTCCCGGATGCCGGGGATGCGGACGCGCCCCTCGCCGACACGGACGACCGCGACGTCGTCACGCCGACCGACGTCCCGGCGGATGTCGCGACCCCCGACGCCTTCACGCCCCACCCCAAGACCGCCAGCATCCCGGTCTTCGACGAGGCGGGCGTGGTGGACTTCGCGCTGACCTTCGCCCCGGACCAGTGGACGCAGTTCCAGGCGTACCGTACCGCGAAGGACAAGGAGTACGTGCACTGCGCGTTCACGTTCGGGGGCGAAACATTTGCCGACGCCGCCTGCCGGTCCAAGGGCAACGCCGACTACTGGGCCGAGGAGCTGAAGCCGCAGTTCATGGTCCGGTTCAACCACTGGGACAAGAAGGGACGGTTCCGTGCGCTGCGGGCGATCAACCTGGAGGCCAGCGCCTTCCACTCGGCGCCGGTCCGGGACCGCGTCGGGATGTGGATGTTCCGGCAGGCGGGCCTGGACGCATCGCGGGCCAACCACGCACGGCTGACCGTGGACGACAAGCCCTACGGGCTGTACATGAACATCGAGGTCGTCGACCACGAGTTCCTGGAAGACCACTACCCCGATCCCTCGGGCAACCTGTTCGAGGACGGGTCCCAGTTGATCACGAACGAATCGACCAGCGACGGATCGGACCTGTACGACCTCGAGGACCTGGTGGACAGGGAGCCCCTGGAGGGGGACCACACGGCCCTGTACGCGACCCTCGCGACGCGTCTGGACATGCCGCAGGTCCTGCGTTTCATGGCGGCCGAGGCCACCTTCCCCACCGGGGACAACTTCACGAACGGCGGCACGAACTACCTGTGGTACGACCACCCGGGCCGGGGCTTCCTGGTGATCCCCTGGGACCTCGACGACGTCCTGTCCGAATGGGGCAATGCGACCTCGGACCCCTTCGCCTACTGGGGCGAAGCGGAACTGACCCTGCCGCCCAGCAAGTTGCGCCTGCTGATCAACCAGAACGCGCAGTGGAAGGCCGAATACGTCGGGTACCTGAAGGCGTTCCGCGACGAGTGGCTGCCGAAGGTGGGCGCGCGGATTACCGAAGTCTGCGCCCAGGTGCGTCCGTCCGTCGTGGCCGACCCCTACGCGCCCTCGTCGGACATCCAGGATTTCGACGACGACTGCCTGGACGCCGTCGCGCGGGCGGATGCGCGCCGGGTCTACCTGCTGGGTCAACTGCCGTAGGGGATGGGGGCCGGGAGGTCGGGGCGGGCGGCTACTTCGTGGGCTCGACGCCGAACTTGACGGCCTTGGCTTCCCAGTCACCCGCGATCAGGTAGCCGTTGTTCACGCTGCTGTCGTCGTAAGCGCAGCCCAGGGGAACCCCGATGTCGCGGACGAAGCCGCCGAAGTTCGCCCACAGGTACTTTTCGCACGCCTTTTCGCAGTACGAAGCCTCGCAGGGAGTGCCGGCGGCGTCCGGGTTGCCGTTCCTGGACCAGTTGCCGTAGTCCGGTGCCTGGGCGAACGAGCAGATCTCGCACGCAGCCTTCTGGGCGATGCATCCCGACAGGTAGCCTTCGGCGATCGCGGTGCAATCGTCGTTGATCCGGCCGGTCGCGACCAGGTGCGCCATGGGGATCGTGTCCGCGGACAGACCGATCGACGGCATCCCGGCCGAACAGATGAGGCCCTCGCCTACGCGACCCGGATGGAAGGCCAGGCTGCCGGTGTCGTCGACGGACCGGAACGTGCAGTCGTCCTTCAGTTCCAGGTTGAACTGGCTGGTGCCCTCGGCCAGGAAGTAGTACTCGGTCGGGACCAGGGTGCTGTCGACGCCGATGATGTCCGACAGGTTCAGGTTGTGCCAGGCGGACCCGACGGTCGCCGTCATCAGCGATGCCGCCCCGGCAGTCGCCGGCGGCGTGATCGAGTCGATGCGCAGCACGACGTTCAGGCGGCTGGAGTTGATGTCCGGCTCCCAGATCGCGTTCAGGAACTCGGGCAGGCCCATGGGCTCGGAGGGCTCCTTCACGTCCAGCTTCGAAAAGCGCATCGCGATGCCCGACTTCATGCACTGCAGGCACTTGCCGGTGGCGGGCGGAACGTCGGCGACGGGGACGTCGGCCGGAACGTCGACCCCGGTGTCGACCACGGGCACGTCCGTGCCGAGGTCCGTCGTCGAACTGGAACTGGAACAACCTACGGTCAGAACGGCCGCCATCGCGGCCGCCCATGCAACGCCATGACCCTGGATGCGCATCTGCCCCTCCTCGTTGGTCCCCTGTATTCCCCGGACCGGCCAAACCTTGCGAACGGGGTGATGGTAATGCATCCAAAAAAGCGGTGCCACCCGGGAATTGAACGAACGCGTGGCGTCGGAAGTGCCTAGAAGGGACCCGGGTCCGGATCCGACGCGCCCAGCCCCCGCAGCCGGTCGGCCATGCGCGTGTTCCGGGGCTCCAGGCGGGCGTTGTCCAGGGCCACCCGGATCGCCCGCCGGCTGCCGCACACCACGACCAGGCGCCGGCCGCGCGTGACTGCGGTGTACAGCAGGTTCCGGCGCAGCATGACCCAGTGCTGGGTGGACAGGACCACGACCACGGCCGGGAACTCGCTGCCCTGGGACTTGTGGATGGTGATGGCGTGGGCCAGGGACAGGTCGTCCGCCTCGTCCATGTCGAACGTGACTTCCCGTTCCTCGAACCGCACCGTGACCGCGCCGTCGGCGCCCACCGCCAGCACGGACCCGATGTCGCCGTTGAACACGTCGCGGTCGTAGTTGTTGCGGTTCTGGATCACGCGGTCGCCGGGCGCCAGGCCGGGCCGGTCGGCCGCGGCGGGGTTCAGGCGCGCCCGCAGGCGGCGGTTCAGCGCGTCGGTGCCGCAGTCGCCCTTGCGCATCGGGGCCAGGACCTGCACGTCGGTCCGCGGGTCCAGGCCGAAGCGCGCCGGGATGCGCTCGGCGACCAGGGTTTCGACCATCCGGGCGATGTCCTCGGGCTCCTCCCGGATCGTCACGTGGAAGTCCCCGGGCTCGTCGCGGTTCGGGGCGGCCGATTCGGGTTCCTCGCCGGCCAGGATCCGGTGCGCGGCCACCACGATGGCCGACCCGGCGCCCTGGCGGAAGACGTCCCCCAGGCGCGCCACGGGCACCGTCCCCGACTCGGCCAGGGCACGGAACGGATCGCCGGGACCCACGGGCGGCAACTGGTCGGCGTCGCCCACGAACGTCAGGCGGGTGCCCGGGGCGATGGCCCGCAGCAGGCAGTCCATCAGGACCGCGTCCAGCATCGAGGACTCGTCGATCACGACCCAGTCGGCGTCGATGGGCAGGGACTCGTTCCGCAGGAAGCGCCCGGCCCGGGGGTTGAACTCCAGCAGGCGGTGCAGGGTCCTGGCGTCGTGGCCCGTGGTCTCCCTCATCCGCATCGCCGCGCGGCCCGTGGGCGCCGCCAGCACGACCTTCCGGCCCGCCCGCTCGCCCGCCCGCAGCAGCGCCGACACGATCGTGGTCTTGCCGGTGCCCGGACCGCCGGTCAGGACCGCCACCGGCGCGCCGGCCACGGTCCGCAGGGCACGCAACTGGGACGGCGCCAGGACCACGTCGCCCACGCGCGGGTCATCGACCGGCAGCGCGGGCACGTTCTGGGCGGCCAGCAGCCGGATGCGCCGGGCCGCCTGCACCTCGGCGCGCCACAGCGGGGCCAGGTAGACCACGGGGCCGTCGGGAGCGTCCTCCTGGATCGCCTCGCCGCCCGCCACCAGGATCGCCACGGCCTCCCGGACGCCCTCCTCGGGGCGATCGGTGACCCGGGCC
>CAINDP010000138.1 GCA_903847405.1 uncultured Myxococcales bacterium
GAGACCTTCTACGAACCGTTCGGCGGCAAGTCGTACTTCGACGGCCCCGCGCTGGAACTGGAGGTGGCGACTCCCGGCACCTGGTACCTGTACTTCTGGGCGCCGGGCCGCGCCACGGGGGACTACGTCGCCGTCATCGGAGACCAGGAGATCTGGGGCCTCGCCGAGATCTTTCGCGCCCTGGTCGTGACGCCCCTGATCCGGCGGGACCGGGAACTGCACCGGGCCTGCCTTCCCTGACCGATCTCAAGACCCGCCGGCAGGACAGGAATCTGCACCATTGACGCGCTTCCCCACCCTCCGATAGAGTCGCCCATCAGAAGATCCTTCTGATCCAGCGTGGCCGGTGAACTGCGGATGCGAAAAGGAGTCCTTATGCGGACGTTCCTGGGATTCGCCCTGTTGATGACGTTGTCCGTCGCCTGCGTGAAGGTGGAAGAACCGCCGTTCCCCGAGGTGGTCATCAACATCGAGGGAGGGTCCGGCAACGGCACCTGCCTGAAGTGTGACGCGGCCGCCATGAAGGGCCGGGTCTACCGGGTCACCCGCCTGGAAATCGACGAGCCCGACGTCTTCGCCTCGATCCTGAACGTGATGTGGCAGGGCGACGTCAAGAACAACATCCTGAACGTCCTGATCGTCGTGGACGACGCGGTGGCCGGGACCGGGACCGCGTTCGAAAAACTGTCGCTGAAGCTGGGACCGGGCTGGCGCGTCCCGAAGATGCCCTACGTGCTGCCGCCCCCGAACGACGAAACGCCCATGTCCGACATGGTGACCGACTACTGCCAGTTGGCCGGGATGAGCCTGGACGTGCAGTTGGACCCCTATCACGGCACCCAGTGCCAGTTCAAGAGCACCGCGCCGACGTCGCTGTACTTCCACTCGGGACCGAAGGACGCCCCCCTGATCTGCGCCCCGGACAACTTTCCGTCCAACAACATCCCGATCAGCAACATGAGCATCCGCATGTCGTTCAACGACGACTGCTCCGAGGTCAAGGACGGCTTCCTGCTGGGGTGCATCAAGGTCCAGGACGCGGACCGGATCTGCATGTGCACGGGTGACCCGGGTGCGTGCGAATGGGACAAGAAACCCGGCGCGACCTACCAGCCCGACGCGCTGGACGAGTCCTGCCACACGGCCTGCGGGGACATGTGGATGTCGTTCGGAGGCATCGTCCGGGCACTGGGACTGGCGCCCGGTTGCCTGACGCCGGAGGGCGACCAGGGGTACTTCGTGCAGGCGTTCTTCGACGCCACGATGCTCCCGGAAGACAAGTTCAACCAGGTGTCCTCGGACGATTGCTCCCAGCATTGACGGAGGGCCGTGATGAAAGCGACCTTCGCCATGCCCCTGGGCATCGTGCTGGCAGCGCTCCTGTTCGCGTGGCCTTCGATGGCCACGGCCGGCGGTTTCGAGGTCGGTGACCAGAACGCGCGATCGGCGGGACGTGCCGGCGCGTTCACCGTCAAGGCCGACGACCCGACCGCCCTGGATTCCAACCCCGCCGGCCTGGCGTTGATGCGTGGCACGCGCATCTTCCTGGGGAACCGGTTCATCCTCGGCAAGGAAGAGTTCACGCGCGCCCGGACGCTGGACTGGAGCGAGGCCGTCCACGGCGTGCCCCAGTTCCTGACGTTCGGCAAGGTCAAGAACGAACTGCCCACCCAGTACCTGGGTCCGATCATCGCCATTTCCAGCGACCTCGGCCTCAAGAACTGGGGATTCGCGGTCGGCGTGTACGCCCCGCCGGGGACCATGAGCCAGCAGTTCCCGATCGACGGCCCGCAGAAGTACATGCTGGTCTCGCGCACCGTTTCCATCCTGTACTACAGCGCCGCGGTGGCCTGGAAGTACAAGGACGTGTTCGGGATCGGCGCGACGCTGCAGTGGGTGGACCTGCTCAGCATGAAGTTCAACCTGGTCATCAACGGCAACACCACGCCGCGCGTGGTGGAACCGGGATCCAGCCAGTTCGACATCCTTTCGAAACTGTCCGGTGCGGACCACATCAACGTGACCGCGATCCTGGGCATGTGGTACCACCCGACCCCGCACCTGCAGTTCGCGGCCGCGGCCCGCGTGATTCCCGTGTGGTTCAAGGCCAGGTCGCACCTGGCGATCGAGGCCCTGAACCTGAAGCTGGACAAGGCGCCGATCCTGACGCGGGACGGCACCCCCGACAACAACGTGACCTTCTCGTTCGTGCTGCCGCCCAAGCTGCGCGTGGGCGGCCGTTACGTGTTCACCAACGGGGACAAGGAACTGGGCGACATCGAACTGGACCTGGGCTACGAGGCGTGGTCGATGGTCGACAACTTCACCCTGGACGGCAGCGGCCTGGTGTCCACGGTGCTGGGGCAGAACGTTCCGATCGGCACCATCAAGGTCCCGCGCCACTGGAAGGACACCTTCAGCCTGCGGATCGGCGGCGACTGGAACGTGGTCCCGTCGCACTTCACGCTGCGCGGCGGCTTCTACTATGAAACTTCCGCCACGCCCGAGGCCTATGCGTACATCGACACGCCGACGGGCGCGCGCCTGGGGCCCAGCGTCGGGTTCTCGCTGTCCGGGTGGGGGTTCGACCTGTCCGCGTCCTACAGCTACCTGTTCGTGATGCCGCTGTCCCTGACGGAAACCGACTCGCGCACCTACCAGCAGACCCCGGGCAGCCTGTGCAAGGCCCCCTACACCGACACGACCAACTGCAGCGCGTACTACCTCGGCCGCCCCGGCGCGCCGTCCAACGCGGGCGTCTACGTCGCCGACTACCACATGTTCTCGCTGTCGCTGATGTACAAGTTCTGAGGATTGTGCCGCCCTATCGGCCGCTTTCCTGCAATACCGCACGACGCCGTTCGACCGCATCCAGATCACCCAGGACCGTCGCGCCCGGCCCCTCGACGACGAAGGACGCCGCGGCCGCGCCGAACAGGGCCGCGTCGAACGGCGCGTCGCTGCGGACGTGGCAGGCGAGCAGGAAGGCGGCCAGGAACACGTCGCCGGCTCCGGTCGCGTCGATTTCCGCCACGGGAACTGCCGGTATGGATACCAGGGAATCGTCGGACAGCAGCAGCGCACCCGCAGATCCGTCCGTCGCGAACACGTGCCGCACGCCCCGTCGCGCGATGGCCCGCAGGGCGGCCGGGAGGTCGGCCGCGCCGGGGTCGAAGGCGCGGATTTCCTCCACCGATCCCTTCACGGTGTCGAAGCACTCGAAGTCGATTCCGCTTTCGGCCGCCGTGCCCAGGCGCACGCTGCCGTCCGCGGAAAACCGGCGCAGCGCGTGCAGGTCGATCGCCAGGGGACGGCCCCAGGCGGCCAGCGCCCGGATCGCCCCGGGCAGGACCTCGCCGGCGACGGCGCCGACGTGGACGAAGGCGGCACGCGGCGGCAGCGGCGGCACGTCGGCAGGCCCCAGCACCGGCCCCCGATGTTCCAGGCGGACGCGGCGCACGGGCGGCGTGCCCAGGTAGTCCAGCAGGTAGGCCGTGGACGGGTCCGTTTCGGACGTCCCCAGGTGCCCCAGGTCCACGCCGGCCCGGGCCAGCGGCGCGCGCAGCATGTCGGCGTGATCGCGCCCCGCGGCGCCCAGCAAGGCCACGTCCAGCCCCAGGGCCCGCAGCGCCAGCGACGCGTAGGTGGCCGTCCCGCCGCACGCACGACGCACGAACGTCCCGTTCCGCCGGACCTCGTCCGCGACCGGGTTCCCGACCACCATGCCCAGGGCACCCCGCCCGATCTGCACGCAGGCCCCCTTTCGGACTACTCCGCCCGGTCGATCCACCCGCCGCCCAGCACTGTGTCGCCGTCGTAGAAGACGGCGGCCTGGCCCGGCGTCACGGCCCGGATTGGACGGTCGAAGTCCACGCGCACCCGGCCCCCATCCAGGAGCGTCACGACCGCCGGTACCGCGGGCGCCCGGTATCGCACCTGCACGGCGCACGGCATCGGTCCGTCGGGCGGATCCCGCAGCCAGGAACAATTCGAGGCCTCCAGGGACCGGGCCATCAGGTCGTTCGGATCCGTGGTCAGCACCACGGTGCCGTCGGAGGCATCAATACGCGACACCCAGGCCCGTCGGCCCAAGGCCACGCCGGTCCCCTGGCGCTGGCCCACCGTGAAGCGGTGGATTCCGTCGTGCCGGGCCAGGACGCGCCCTGCCGTGTCCACCACCAACCCGGGCCGCGCCGTGCCGTGCAACGCGATCCGCAGCGCCTCGGCGAACCCGCCCTCGTGGTCCAGGCAGGCGTCCTGGCTGTCGGGCCGTTCCGCGCTGGCCAGGCCCAGTTCCCGGGCGGCCACCCGCACCTCGGCCTTGGTCAGGTGCCCCAGCGGGAACAGCGCCCGCCGCAGCCCGTCGTTTCCCAGTTCGAACAGGAAGTAGGTCTGGTCCTTGGTGGCATCCAGCCCGCGGCGCAGGACCGGGCGCCCGTCCGGCCCGACCTCCAGGCGCGCATAGTGCCCGGTCGCGACATGCGCCGCGCCCAGCATCCGGGAGTATTCCACCAGCAGGTCGAACTTGATGTCCCGGTTGCACCGGATGCAGGGGTTCGGCGTGCGGCCGGCCGCGTACTCGTCCCAGGCCGGACGCAGCACGCGTTCCTGGAACTCCACGCCGACCTCGAACACCTCGTGGGGGAAGCCCAGGCGGTCCGCGACGGACTTCGCGGTGGCCACGCCGTCGATGCCGCAGCAGGATCCCGGATCCACGCCCTCGCCGCAGGGCCGGAAGCGCAGGGTGACGCCGATCAGATCGGCGCCTTCGCGGGCCAGCAGCGCGGCGGCCACGCTGGAGTCCACGCCGCCGCTCATCGCGACCACGATGCGGGGGCGGGGTGACGACACGACGGACCTCCCGGGGCGCAAGAGCGGACTAGGCATGATGCCGGCGCCGGGCCCCCTGCCCCGAGCCGAAGGTCCGGCCGATCGACCGGATCCGCCCGTGCAGGCACAGAGCGCACTGCTCCGCGGTTTCCTCGATGCAGGCCTTCGCGGGGTAGATTTCGTACTTCACCCGGTACATCGGCGGGGTGAGGTTCGGCATCACGATGTTCGCCCCGCGCTGCAGGCCGTGCTCGCGGCCGCTGGTCCGGTTGATGGTCGCCAGGGCCGTCGTGCTGGGGATGTTGGCCTCGGGGCACAGGATGCGCGTCAGGGCCACGCACCGCAGCACCAGGTCCTCGGTGGCGGGAACCTGCGCGTCGGGGTCCCCGACGGGAGGCTCGATGCCCAGCGGCGTCTGGGGATGGGGGATGTACGGCCCGATCCCGATCATGTCCAGGTCGTAGTCCCGGAACGTCAGCAGATCGGTCGCCAGCGTGTCCCAGGTCTGGCCCGGGATGCCCACCATGATCCCCGAGCCCACCTCATAGCCCAACTCGCGCAGGCGGCGCAGGATCGTGAACCGATCCATCGGATGCGACACCCCCGACCGCGCCGGGTGGATCCGCTCGTACAGCACCGGATCGCTGGTTTCGAACCGCAGCAGGTACCGGTCGGCCCCGGCCTCGCGCCACGCGATCAGATCCTCGTCGGGCCGCTCGCCCAGGGACAGGGTCACGGCCAGCCCCGTTTCCGCCTTGATCCGCCGGACCACGTTCGCGATCCCGTCCCGGGTCAGGCCGTAGTCCTCGCCGGCCTGGATCACCACGGTCCCGTACTTCAGGACCACCGCCCGGCGGGCGCAGTCCAGCATCTCGTCGTCGGTCATGCGATACCGGTCGATCGCCCGGTTCTCCAGGCGGATCCCGCAGTACCCGCACTTGCGCACGCAGTAGTTGCTGGCCTCGATCAGCCCCCGCAGGTGCACCTCGTCGCCCAGGTTGGCCCGCCGCACCTCGTCGGCGGCCTTCCACAGCAGGTCCAGGCGTTCCGGGTCGGTTTCGCGCAGCCACCGCAGCACGGCCGCCCGATCCAGGGGCTCCGCCATCAGGTCCTCGACACGCATCAAACGGCCCCCCTGACGCTCGCAGCGTCCCGGTACGCCGCCAGGGCCCCCGGGAACGGCGACAGCGCCCGCTCGAAAATCCCCAGGCTGTACGCGATGACCAGCCCGTAGTTCGTGATCGGCACGCCCGCCCGGCGGCACCGCAGAATCCGGTTCAGCATTTCGCGCCGGTTCTGGGTACACGACCCGCAGTGGATGACCAGGCGGTAGGGCGACACGTCCTCGGGGAAGTCGTGACCCTGCACGTGGATGAAGTCCAGTTTCCCGCCCACGTACTGTTCCAGCCACCGCGGGATCTTGACCCGGCCGATGTCCTCGCCGATCGGATGGTGGCTGCAGGCCTCGGCCACCAGCACCTTGTCGCCGCCCTTCAGGCCGTCCACGGCCATCGCCCCCAGGACCATCGTCGTCAGGTCGCCCTTGAACCGGCTGAACAGGATGCTGAACGAGGTCATCGGCACGTCCGGCGGCGTGTCGGCAGCCACCTTCAGGAAGGCCTGCGAGTCCGTCACGACCAGGCGCGGCGGCCTCTTCAGCGTGTCCAGGGCGGCCCGCAGTTCCCGTTCCTTCACCACCATGCACCAGGCGTCGTTGTCCAGCAGGTCCCGGATCGACTGCACCTGCGGCAGGATCAGGCGGCCCTTGGGCGCCTCCTTGTCGATGGGCACCACCAGCACCGCCACCTCGCCCGGCGGCACCAGGTCGCCCAGGATCGTCGGCGCGTCCACGAAGTCCGCCGGAGCCGCGTCCAGCAAGGCCGCGCGCAGGTCCAGCACGCCCTCGCCCTGGACCGCCACCGTCCGCACCAGGCGCACGCCGCGCGCCGCCAGCCCGGCCTCGACTTCCGCCTTCGGCCCGCCCAGGTCGGCCTTGTTCCAGGCGACCACCACCGGGACCTTCCGCGCCGTCAGTTCGGCCAGCAGCGACTCCTCGAAGTCGCCCCAGTCGCCCGCCGCCACGACGATCACGCCCAGGTCCGTCCGGTCCAGCACCTGCCGGGTCCGGGCCACGCGCATCTGCCCCAGCGCGCCCACGTCGTCCACGCCCGCGGTGTCGATGAAGACCACCGGCCCCAGGGGCAGCAGTTCCATGGGCTTTTCGACCGGGTCCGTGGTGGTGCCCGCGGTGTCCGACACGATGGACACCTGCTGGCGCGTGAAGGCGTTCAGCAGCGAGGACTTGCCGACGTTCCGCCGGCCGAAGATCCCGATGTGCAGCCGCATGCCGCGCGGCGCGGTTTCCGACATTCTCGCTCTCCCGGAATCAGAACCCCAGTCGCCGCACGGCCTCGGGGCTCACCAGCGCGTCGAAGGCCTCGACCGTCAGCCACCCCTCGCCCGTCACGACCTCGCGGATCGTGCGCCCGGTCGCCCGGGCCTGCCGTGCCGCACCGCAGGCCCGATCGTACCCCAGGGCCGGGATCAGCGCCGTGGCCGTGGCCGTGGACGCCTCCACCGACGCCCGGCATCGCGCCTCGTCGGCCTCGATCCCGTCCACGCAGTTCCGCCGGAACACATCGCACGCCCGCGCCAGCAGGTCCAGCGACTCCAGCAGCGCATCGGCCACCAGCGGCAGGAACGGGTTCAGTTCCAGGCTGCCGCCCGCCACCGCCATCCCGATCGCCACGTCGTTCGCCATCACCTTCATCGCGATCTGCGTCATCGCTTCCGGAATGACCGGGTTCACCTTCCCCGGCATGATGGACGACCCCGCCTGGCGTTCGGGCAGCCGGATTTCCGCCAGCCCCGCGTCCGGTCCCGAGGCCATCAGGCGCAGGTCCGACGACACCTTCCACAGCGACGTCGCGCAGGCCTTCAGGATGCCCGACACCTCGGCGAACACGTCCGCGTTCTGGGTCGCTTCCACCAGGTTTTCGGCCCGGGCCAGGCCCATGCCCGTGTCCTCGCGCAGCACGTCCACCACGCGGAAGATGAAGCGTCGCGGCGCCCCCAGGCCCGTCCCGATGGCGGTCCCGCCCAGGTTCACGACCCGCAGGCGCTCCTCGCACTTGTACACGCGCCAGCGGTCCCGGTTGAACGCCTCGGCGTAGGCGCCCATCTCGCGTCCCAGGGTCGTCAGGACGGCATCCTGCAACTGGGTCCGCCCGACCTTCACCACGTCGGCGAACCGCTTCTCCAGCCCCTGGAAGGCCTCCTGCAGGGCCACCAGCCGCCCGTCCAGCACCCGCACCCCGCGGATCGCCGCGATCCGCAGCGCCGTCGGGTAGGTGTCGTTGGTGGACTGGTGCAGGTTCAGGTCGTCCAGCGGGGACACGCGGTCGTACCGTCCGGCGGGCAGTCCCAGCAGCACCAGGGCCCGGTTCGCCAGCACCTCGTTCACGCACATGTTGGTGGAGGTCCCGGCGCCGCCCTGCAAGGCGTCCACCAGGACCGCCTCCCCCAGGCCACCCTCGGCCATCTCGTGGCAGGCCCGCTCGATGGCGTCGGCCTTCGCCGGGTCGTCGGCCCAGGCGCCCAGCTCGCGGTTCGTCCGCGCGCACGCCAGTTTCACCCACCCGAAGGCCCGCACCAGTTCGGGGTGCACGGGCCGCCCGGCCAGCGGGAAATTGGCGATGGCCCGGGCCGTATGCGCGCCCCACAGCACGCCGTCCGGCACCGCCACCTCGCCCAGGGGATCCCGTTCCGTCCTCATCCTGCCCGCCTTCAGCCCGCGGCTCCGCGCATCCGGCCGTCATTCCGGGTGGTCGAACACCATCTTCTGGACCTCGATGCCCTTCACTTCGCCCAGTTTCGACACCAGGGCCATGATCTGCGTTTCGTCGCCGGTCATTTCCAGCAGCAGCAGGCCGTTCTTGCTGCAGCACATGCCGTTGCCGCCCACTTCGTGCAGCCCCAGGCGCGTCTTGATATAGCAGCCGTACTCGCTCAGCAGCCCCTGCACCTGCGGCACGTGCTCCAGCCGGTCCGTCACGTGAACGCCCACGACGATGTGCTTGTCCAAGGTTTCCTCCTGTGTCGTCTGCTACAACCAACCAACGCCCGCCGGGCACGCCCGGTGGACGAACCCCTCACACGTAGATGTCCCGCCGCCCGGCGCGGACCTTTTCGACCAGTTTTTCCGACACGGCCCGGCTCTTCGGGTCCATCGTCGCCAGCGTTTCCGCGATCAGCGCCTCGCCCACGGCCCGCGTTTCGGGCGACGCGTAGTCGGACAGGTACTCCGCGAACGTCGACAGGGCGTTCGGGTCGCAGTGCATCCGGATGTCGCCGGGCTTCGCCAGGTCCATGAAGTCCTTCCCGACCCGCCCCAGCCGGTAGCAGCCGGTGCAGAACGAGGGGATGTAGCCCAGCCCGGCGATGTCCTTCACGACCTCGTCCAGGCTGCGATGATCGCCCAGGCTGAACTGCTGGCCGTCCTCGGTGATCCCGCCTTCCTCCTCGGCATAGCCGCCGGGGTTCGTGCGGCTGCCGGCCGAGATCTGCGAAATGCCCAGCGCGAACGTTTCCCGCCGGATGTTCGCGGTTTCCCGGGTGGACAGGATGATGCCCGTGTAGGGCACCGCCAGGCGCAGGATGGCCACCAGCTTGCGGAACTCGATGTCCGCGACGGGCTTCGGCGGGTGCGTCGCCACGTCGGACCCGACCGCCGGCTCCAGGCGCGGCACGCTGATCGTGTGCGGCCCGACGCCGAAGGCCTGCTCCAGGTGCCGCACGTGCTGCATCAACGCCAGGATTTCGAACCGCCAGTCCCACAGCCCGAACAGCACGCCGACGCCCACGTCCTGGATGCCGGCCGACATCGCCCGGTCCATCACCGTGACGCGCCAGTCGTAGTCGCGCTTCTTGCCGACCAGGTGGACCTGCCGGTACGTTTCCCGGTGGTACGTTTCCTGGAACAACTGGTAGGTGCCGATCTTCGCATCCCGCAACGCCGTGAACTCGCCCATGTTCAGCGGCGCCACGTTCACGTTCACGCGACGGATTTCCCCCGGACCGCTCTTCACCCCGTAGATCGTGTCGATGGACTTCAGGACGTAGTCGAAGCCCTCGTTCGGATAGGACTCGCCCGCGACCAGCAGCACGCGCTTGTGGCCGCTTTCGACCAGGATGCGCGTCTCGTTCGCGATTTCCTCCTGCGTCAGCGCCCGCCGCTTCACTTCCTTGTTGCGCAGCCGGAACGCGCAGTAGGTGCAGTCGTTGGCGCAGAAGTTCGACACGTACAGCGGGGCGAAAATCACCAACCGCCGCCCGTAGATGTGCTCCTTCACCTGCCGCGCCGCCGCGAACAGTTCGCCCAGCATCCCGGGGTCCGAAATGCCGGCCAGGGCCGCCACGTCGTCCATCCCCAGGCCCTTCATTTCCAGGGCCTTTGCCAGGACCTCCCGCACGTGGCCGGTGTCATGCCCGGCCCCGGCCTCCAGCGCCCGGCCGATTTCCGCCTCGTCGATGAACTCCGCCGTTTCCGCAATCGCCATGCTCGCCTCCGCTCAACCCGCCCCGCCGCCGCCCTCGTCCGGGGACTGCAGGGGCTGGGGGATTTCAAACGAAAACTCGGCCCACTTCCCCAGTTCGGATTCCGCCATCACCCGGCCGCCGTGCAGGCGCACGATCCGCGCCACCGTGTAAAGGCCCACGCCCGTGCCCTTCTGCCGCAGCAGTTCGGGGGTCTGCAGGCGGGAAAACTTCCGGAACAGCCGCGCGCGCTGGGCCTCGGGGAAGCCCGGACCCTCGTTCCACACGGCCACCCGGAAGCCGCCTTCCGTGCGCCCCGCCGTCACCCGGATCCGCCCGCCCTCGGCGCCGTACTTCGCGGCATTGCCGACGAAGTTCAAGGCCACGATCCGCAGCAGGTCGGGGTCCGCGTCCACGGCCAGTCCTTCCGCCGGCCAGTCCCGCTGCACCGTCATCCCCTTCGCCTGGATCTGCGGTTCGGCCATGTCCAGGGCCGGCTCCAGGGCGTCGGCCACCAGGTCCATCCCGGTCTTCGCGTCCACCTTCAGCCCGGCGCCCTCGACGTGCGCCAGATCCAGGTAGTCCCGCACCAGGCCCAGCAGGTACTCGCCCTTGGCGATGATGCGTTCGATCTTGCTCTTCTGCGGCTGCGTCAGGTCCCCGACGTACCCCTCCAGCAGCATGTGGCCGTCCAGCACCATCGAGGCCACGGGGGACTTCAGTTCGTGGGACACGAAGCCCAGCATTTCGGTGTACGCCGCGTTCGCCGCAGCCAACTGCTCGATGTGCCACGCCTTTTCGACCGCCTGCGCCAGCCGCTCGGCCATCGCGAAGTGCATCCGCACCTGCTCCGGCCCGTAGGCGGCCACCTCCCGCGACGATCGGAACAGCAGCCCGACCGGCCGCCCCTCGACCACCAGCGGGCAGGTCATGCTGGATCGGACGCCCTCGGCCACCAGGATCCGCGTCGAACGGCTGTCGGGATGTTCGCGGAGGTAAGCGGACAGGTCGTCGATGATGCGCAGGCGCCGGCCCTTCAGCAGCGCCTCCAGCGAACTGCCGTGCATCTCCTCGCCGTAGCCCTGGCCCAGCAGGATCGGCTGGTACGCCGCCCCGACCCAGCGGGACACCAGGCGGGAACCGTCGTCGACGACGAACGCCAGGCCGATCCGGTCCGAGGTCCCGATGGCCTTGGACGACTCGAAGGCGAACTCCATGATCCGATCCAGGGACTCGGACGCCGCCACCTTCCGGTTGATGGTGTCCAGGACCCTTGCGACCTCCGGGGGGAACGTTCCCGCCCCGGCGTCCTCGTCTGCCAGATCCACGTATCGAAGCCCGTGCCGACCGTCCATGCGGCCCTCCCATGTGGATCGTCCCGAGTCGGCTTCGGCTCCGGCGAGAGTTTCCTGCGGAAACCCATCGCCTCCGCCTGCGCGCTCGGGAGGAACAGGGGTCCCAATATCTCAAAGCGCGCGCACCCGCGCAAGGCGGTTCACCCGCCCCTATGGAAGTTGCTTTCCTTTCGCGGGCGGCAATTGTGGGACCCGGGGCCCCGGCCTTTCGACCGGGACCCCGGCGTGTGGTTCACTGGCGCCCGCGCTACTCGGCGATGTACTTGCCGCGGGGGGTGTAGTGCGTGTGCAGCAGCTTGTGGCTCTTGTGGCTGCACGGCCCCTCGGTCAGGAACTTGCCGTACAGTTCCAGCACGGCCGGGTTCTCGTGCGACTTGCGGATCGGATAGGCCGAATCCTCGGCGTAGATCGCCTTGGACCGCGCCTCGCGGATCGCCTGGGACGTCGGGATCGGCTGGCCACCGCCGCCGATGCAGCCGCCCGGGCAGCCCATGAACTCGATGAAGTGGCACTGGGACAGCGGGCCGCCGTTCTTCAGGTCTTCCATGACCTTGTGGGCGTTCGCCGTGCCGTGGGCCACGGCCACCTTGACCGTGACGCCCTTCAGGAAGTCCCAGGACTCGAACAGCGGCTTCAGGATCGCGGGCACCTCGCCGACCGACGGGATCGTCAGTTCGACGTACTTGACCCCGTCCATGCCGCGCAGGGGAATGATGTCGGCGTGGTCGAACAGGTTTTCGACCTTGATGCCGACCACCAGTTCGATGACCGTCCGCAGCGCCGCTTCCATGACGCCGCCGGTGGTCCCGAAGATGACGCCCGAGCCGGTCGCCGAGCCGAAGGGCGAATCGAAGTCGGACTTCGCCATGTTCGGCAGGTCGATCCCCGCTTCCTGGATCATCTTGGCCAGTTCGCGGGTCGTCAGGCCGTAGTCCACGTCCTTGAACCCGGAATCGACCATCTCGGGCCGGTTGCACTCGAACTTCTTGGCCGAGCAGGGCATCAGGGCGACCGTCACGATGTCCTTCGGATCCAGCCCGTTCAGCTGGGCGTAGTACGTCTTGATGACCGCGCCGAACATCTGCTGCGGCGACTTGGCCGAGGACAGGTTCGGGATGTACTCGGGGTAGAAGTGCTCCAGGTACTTCACCCACCCCGGCGAGCAGGACGTGAACTGCGGCAGGAAGACCGGGCCCTTCTTGGTCTTCAGGGCGTCCTGCAGGCGCATCAGCAGTTCCGCGCCTTCCTCGAAGATGGTCAGGTCGGCGGTGAAGTTCGTGTCGAACACCTTGTCGAATCCGCACAGGCGCATCGCGGTGTTCAACTCGAACGTCAGCGGGTTGCCCGGCTCCAGGCCGAAGCACTCGCCGATCGCCGCACGGGGGGCAGGCGCCGTCTGGATGACGACGTGCTTCTTGGGATCGTCGATCGCGGCCCAGACTTCGTCCGTCGGGTCATTGGCCCGCAGGGCGCCCGTCGGGCAGCGATTGATGCACTGGCCGCAGTTGATGCAGACGACGTCCGCCAGCGGCTTGTCCATGAACGTTTCGATCCGGGTCTGGTCGCCGCGGCCGATCGCCTCCAGGACGCCCACTTCCTGCAGATCGATGCAGGTCCGCACGCAGCGGCGGCACAGCACGCACTTGTTCATGTCGCGGATGACCGAGTGGCTCGACTCGTCCTTCGCGAACAGCGGCTTGTCCGGGTGGCCGAACCGGAAGAAGTCCACGCCGTATTCCTTGGCCAGCGCCTGCAGTTCGCAGTTGTTGTTCCGGCCGCAGGCGTAGCACTCGCCGTAGTGCTTGGACAGCATCAGGTCGATGATGTGCCGGCGCGCCTGGCGCACCTTCCGGGTGTGCGTGTGGATCTTCAGCGGCGAGTGGACCGGGTAGGCGCAGGACGCCTGCAGGGTCCGCATGCCCTCGACCTCGACCAGGCAGATGCGGCAGAGGCCCGCTTCGCACAGATCGGGGTGCGCGCACAGGGTCGGGATCCGGATGCCGACCTTCTTCGCGGCTTCCAGAATCGTGGTCCCCAGGGGGACCTTCACTTCCTGGCCATCAATGGTCAACGTCACGCGCGATCCGATCATCCCGCCGTCCTCGACGGGGGGAATCACGTGGCCCGTCTGGCTGGCGGGGGCGCGATTGGTGTCAATGGTATCCGACATGGTGATCGCTCCTTCGCTTCGGGTCTCCCCGCCTCCTAGTGCGCCGCGCCCTGCGTCCGCCCCATCACTTCATCCTTGAAGTGCTTGATGATGGACAGGAACGCATTCGGGGCGGACTGCCCCAGGCCGCACTTCGACGCCACCTGCATGGTTTCGCCCAGGGAAGACAACTCGTTGAGATACCTCATCGAGCAGCGCCCGTGCTCCAGCATTTCGACGCCTTCCAGGAGCTTGGGGTTCCCGTCGCGGCACGGCGTGCACTGGCCGCAGGATTCCTCGACGAAGAACTCCAGGAAGTTCTTGGCGACCGCCAGCATGTCGCGCTGGTGCCCGAAGACGATGATCGACCCGCCGGTCGACACGTCCTCGAACGCGATGGCCCGGCCGAACTCGGACGCCGGGACGCAATGGCCCGACGCGCCGCCGATCTGGACGGCCTTCGCGTCCGCGCCACCGACGGCTTCCAGCATCTTGTTGACCGTGATGCCCATCGGGAACTCGTAGATGCCGGGCAGCTTGCAGTCGCCCGACACGCTGAAGATCTTCAGGCCGGTGGACCGCTGGGTCCCGATGGCCTTGAACCACGCGGAGCCCTTCACCAGGATGCAGGTCGCCCAGGCGAAGGTTTCGACGTTGTTCACGATCGAGGGCTTGCCGTTCAGGCCCGTGTCGACGGGGAAGGGCGGCCGGTTGCGCGGCTCGCCGCGGCAGCCTTCCAGCGACTCGATCAGGGCGGTTTCCTCGCCGCAGATGTAGGCGCCGGAGCCCATGCGGATCTCGATGTCGAATTCGAAGCCCTGCTTGCCGGCGACGTTGACGCCCAGCAGGCCCTTCTTGCGCCGGGCCGCCAGGACGGCGTCCAGGTGCGGGCGCAGGTAGGTGTACTCGCCGCGCAGGTACAGGATGCCGGTCTTGGAACCGACCGCGTACCCGCCGATCGTCATGCCCTCGAACACCAGGTCGGCATGGTCGGTCAGGATCACGCGATCCTTGAACGTGCCGGGCTCGCCTTCGTCGGCGTTGCAGATCACGTACTTGACGTCCGCCTGGGCGGCTGCGGCCAGGTTCCACTTCACGCCGGTCGGGAAGCCGGCGCCGCCGCGACCCTTCAACTGGGACGCGGTGATTTCGGCGATCAGATCCGCGCGAGGCTTCGCCATGGCGGCCCGGAGGCCCACGTCCGGCTCGATCGTCGCGAAGGTCAGGGGGGCCTTGTGATTGGGAGTAATCATGCGTGTCCCTCCTCGTGCGACGATTCGAGGGCGTACACGCCGAAGGTCTTCCGACAGGTCTCGAGGATGTCGTGGACCGTCGCCGGCGTCACGCGCGTGTAGATGATGTCGTTGACCAGCACCGCGGGGCCCTGGTCGCACATGCCCAGGCAGTTCGCCCACTCCAGCGAGAACTTCCCGTCGGGGGTGGTTTCGCCGAACGTGATGCCCAGGTCGCTTTCCAGCTGCTGGGCCACGCGGGCCTTGCCCTGCATGTCGCAGGAAATCGTGCGGCACAGGCGGATGACGAACTTGCCCTGGGGCCGATGGTCCAGGAACGAGTAGAACGAAACCACGCTGTACACTTCCACCGGGTGGATGCCCAGCTGGTCTGCAAGGACCTGCATCCCGTATTCCGAGACGCGGGCGTACTTCTTCTGGATCTCCTGCAACACCGGGATCAGCGCCGCACGGTCGTTTCCGAACCGCTGCAGCCAGGTGCCGATGTCGCTCTTCAGCCGTTCTTGTTCGGTGACGAGCATGGATCAGCCCCCCTTCTTCAAGAGTTCGTCCACCAGGGCCAGCAGGCGCTTCGGGGGCACCGGCTTTTCCTGGAACGCGTCCACCGGGACCAGGTCCGAACTGCGGTCGTACGCCAGGCCCGTGACCTTGCTGATGCTGGTCAGCATCAGGATCGGGGTCTTCACGTTCGCCCGGCGCAGATCCTGAGCCATCACGATGCCGTCGTCCGGCGACTCCATCATGACGTCCAGGATCAGCAGGTCCGGACGATCGCGCTGCATCGCCTTCATGCCATCAACGACATTGAACGCAGAAGCTACCGAATGTCCTGCCTTTTCGAGGATCAGTCGGCAATCCTCCACGAGGTCCGGATCGTCGTCGACTACCAGAATTTTCGCCACGCCACTACCTCCTCTACGAGCACACCGATACAACCGCCGACGGCCCCGCTCATAGAGCCGGACGGCGGCGCGCGTCGATGGGTGGGGCCGGGGGTTTATTTGCCCGGACTCCCCTGTTTCCGCGCTTGGCTGGGGAGGATTGTAGTCAAGTGCCAAACGGAAATGAAAGGGCTTTTTTCATGCTTCAACCCCTTTTCTTAACAGAGACTTCCGCGGTCCGAGCATCCCTGGAGGGGGGATAACCCTGTCGCAACGCGTCATTGCAGCATCCGACCCGTTTCTTCGCGTCGATTCCGGACCCGTGGGGGGGGGGATTCATTTTGCGGCCGGAACACGCGCACGCAGGTCGTTCAACGCAGGCCGATCAATGGAAATCGGCGACGCCGACCGCGTCGGTCGTCTGATCGCGGGCGTAGACCTTGAGGTAGTAGTCGCCGCCGCCGGTCTGGGCCGTCCAGTCGAGGGTGGCCTCGAAACGGCCGTTCACGACCGGAACGTCCAGCCGCACCACCCCCTTGTCGTTGGCCTTCAGCCAGTTGGCGTTCACGTCCGCCTTGACCACGTGGTTCGGATCGATGGTCGCCATCGTCCCCAGGACCACGTCGCGCTCGGTTTCCAGCGTCACGGTCGCCGTGCCCGTGATGACGCCCGGCGCCGTACCCGCCACCTGCACGTGCCGGCTGGCGAGGGTGCCGGTCGGCGCATCGAAGGTCGCCACTTCCCGCGGGTACTGCATCGCGGTCGCCGGATCGCCCAGCAGGTTGTACAGGTCGTTGTGCTGGCGCAGGATTTCCACCTGCTTTTCGGGCGTGTCGCACGACTCGTCCAGCGCGCCCGCCCCCTCCATGAACTTGCGGAAGTCGTCGTCGTTTTCCAGCATGCCCCGCTTGATGGCCACGATGACCTCGCCGATCGTCGGGTAGCGCATCTCGAGGGCCTTCATCTGGCTTTCATACGCCAGCACGGCGTTTCCGTAAGGATGCGACACGTCCGACGAGCCGAAGGACGCCACGGGTCCATCGGCCTTGAAGGCCAGCGTCTCGGCCAGGCTGTCCTGGGCCGACGCGTAGTTCCCCGCGTAGCAGGCGAAGAACATCGAGAAGGGACGCCGGTTGTTGCAGTGGACCTTCGCGACCTGGTCGGTGGTCAACCCCTGGGTCCACGACTCGGAACCATGCCCCACGTAGACGGTCATCAGAGCGCCCTGGTTGAACAGATCCACGACCTTGTCGTTGAACGGCACGTACCAGTAGCTGCTGTTCGGGTTGTCCCAGGCGCCCAGGACGTCGAAGGCGTGGCTGACCCGCTTCAGGCCGTCCATCATCGCCAGTTCCAGCACGCTGTCGATTTCCGCGCTGAAGCCCGCCTGGCCGACATAGAGCCCCACGCGCCGATTCCATTCGCCGACCTTGTAGGTCGCCTCGAAATCCTGGACCTTGGCCAGCACCGTCCGGGCCTCCGCCACCGTGCGCGCAGGCACGCGCCCCGCCGCCGCGTCCGGGATCGTGTCGCCGTCCAGATCCGCGTAGCGGTTGTCCGTCCAGCATCCTCCCGCGCCCGGGGTCGTATTCTCGCAGTCGTGGGCGGGGATCCGGCCGGCCGCCGCGGCGCCCTCCGCCGGGGCGTCGCCCAGCAGCAGCAGGAACAGGCGCTCCGTCGACCCGCGGGCGTCGCGGATGGTCCCCAGGCGTCCCCGGACGGCGTCCTGGAAATCGGTCGCATCCGGCGTGTCGCCGGCCAGGTCCGTCACCGTGGTCACCTCGACCTCGAACCCGCCGGCGCGACGGTAGGTCGCCCACTCGTTCGCGACGGTCAGCAGGTCGTCCTGGGACACGATCAGCATGTACGGCACCACCGGCAGGGGCACGTCGGTGCCCGGGTCTGTGGGCGGCACGTCACCGGGCATCCCGTCGTCGGTCCCGGGGTCGGAAACGTCCCGAACCCCCGGATCCCCGGTCCCGTCCGGCAGGCCGTCGTCCCCGGCCACGGTCCCCGGATCCACCGCGTCGGGGCCTGGGCCGACGGTGTCGTCCGCGCCGCCGGCCCCATCGCAGGCCACGGCCAGGGCCGCGACCAGCACCACCGCACACCGGCAAGTCCATCGACGCATGAAGCCTCCGGAATTCATCTGGAACGCCAGGCTGACCCGGCCGAAAGAGTATCCGGGCCGAACGGACGCGAGTCAAGGCGGCGCGACCGCCTCCCACCTTGACACCATGCCCCGCCGGCCGCTACCGTGGTCGGGTGGGTTCCGACGGATTGTCCATGAACCGCAACATCTACCCGCTGACGCTGTCCGACCTGAAGGGACTGGTCGAAACGCTGGGGTTCCACGTCCAGGAGGACGACGAGAACCGGCGCCTGACGCTGTTCCTGGAGGGCGAGGAAACCCGCCTGATGGTCCACGTGATGCTGGGCGGCAATGCCGACGAACCGCCGTGGTATGTCCGGCTGCTCAGCTACTCCGTGGAATTCGAGCCCCTGGCGCTTGGCATCGATCGCGTCGCCCTGGCGCACTGGCTGAACGAGCGCAACGGCCAGATCCTGTTCGGCCGCTACTACCACGACCCCCGGACCGACACCCTGGCATTCGAACTGTCGATGCCCGGCATCGGCGGCATCCTGGGCGAGGATTTCGTGCGGATGCTGTGGATCGCCACCGCGTCGGTGGACAAGGTGCACGGGGAGATCAAGGCCCTGGTGCCGGGCACGCCCCCCCCCAAGAAGGGCGACGACGAGCCCGTCCAATGACGCAGTTCCGGACGGGTGTCCCGCCCCTCGAAACCCTGCCCCCGGGGCCGCGACGCCGCCTTCCTTCCCACGTCTGGATCGTCGCCGTCCTCCTGGGCCTGGGCGCCCTGCTCCGCATCGGCCACCTCGGGTTCGATCCGGTGTCGCTGGCCCGGAACGGTCCGGCGGTGGACGACAGCTACTACTACTTCGGCATCGCCCGGAACCTCCTGTCCGGCCTGGGCGTGACCCACGACGGCGTCCACCCGACGGCGGGCTTCCACCCGGCGTGGATGGCGATCGTGGTGGCCGTGACCGCGATCGCGGGCCCCGATCCCTACCTGCCGGTCGCGGCGACGCTCTACCTGCAGGTCCTCCTGGCCCTGGCCACCGGCATCGCCCTGTTCCGGGTGGCCCGGCGCGTGTCCGGGGTGGAAGGCGCCCTGTTCGCCGTCCTGGCGTGGAGCGTCATGCCACCCTTCGTCGTGGAAAGCATCAACGGCCTGGAAACCGGGCTGGCGTGCCTGGCTGCGGTCCTGGGACTGGGCGCCCACCTGTCCGCGATCGTGCCCTCGAACGGCCGCCCGCCGCTGCGGACCGCCCTGGCCGTCGGCGCACTCTACGGGTTCCTCATCCTCTGCCGCCTGGACCTGGGCCTGCTGGCGGCGATCCTGGGGGGCCATTGGCTGCTGCTGGTCCTGCGATCCGCGCGCGGGGAAAAGGGGCAGCCCGCACGAGCCCTCGCCGCGGCCACCCTGGCCGGCGTGCTGGTCGTCACCCCCTGGTTCGCGTTCGTCCACGCCCAGACCGGCGGTTTGCTGCCCGAAAGCGGCGCCGCGACCCGGACGATTGCCCTGGCCTACGGCACCCGCCCCGGCGAGCCGGACACCGTCCACGGGGACATGGAATCGCCGAACGCGGACTTCTACGCGGCCCAGATCCTGGCCGGGGTCCGCGAAACGCTGACACGCCCCACCTGGTGGCCCGTCACCGCCGCCACGACCGCCCTCCGGGAAACCGGGCTGATCCCCGGTGGCGCGAAGGGCCTGGGCGTGACGGGCGGCGCGCTGGCGCTGGCGTGGTTCGGGTGGCGCATGGTCCGCCGCCGGCGCGGGACGGAGGTCGCGGCCCCGGGCGCCCGCGTCGTCGGCCCCCTGGTGCTGCTGGTCTCGGTCGGGTACGTCACGGCATACTCGCTGTTCGTCTTCGGGTCCTGGTGGTTCCAGCGCTACTACATGCCCATGATGACCCTGTGGATGCTCTACTCGGCGCTCCCCCTGCAGCGTTCGTTCGACGCGATCCGGCGGCAATCGTCGGATGGGAAGGCCCGCCTGGCGGCGATCCTGCTGGCGACGGGGGCGTTGACCTGGTCCCTGGCGGGCCGGGAGGCGCAGCAGGGGCGCATGAATCCGACCGCGCCCTACTGGGAAATGGCCGAACTGGTCGACCGGATCCTCCCGGAGGGCACCCGCCTGGGGGCGTTCCAGTCCGGGACCCTGGCGTACGCGTCCCGGCACACGGTGATCAACCTGGACGGTGTGGTGAACGGGGACGCTGCTGCCGCGGTCAGGGAAGGGCGTGTTCTGCGGTATGCGATGGACGAGGGTGTGGACTGCATCCTGGACTGGCCGCACGTGCTGCAGGACCTGCTGGTCCTGCGGTCGCAGCCCGACCCGGCGGTCAGACTGCGCCCCGTGGCGCGAGGCTCCATGGACCTGCTCTGCCTCGAAAAGCCAAGCGGGCCTTGAGCCTTCTACCGATCCCGCGCAGGTCCGATCAGCCCAGCTTGCCGATGAGGCTGAACGAAATGACCAGCGAATAGATGACCAGGGACTCGATCAGGGCCAGGCCCAGGATCATCGGGACGAACATCTTGCCCGAGGCGCCGGGGTTCCGGGCGATGCCTTCCATCGTCGCCGTGACCGCCTTGCCCTGGGCCAGCGCGCCGCCGAACGCCGCGATGGCGATGCCGAAGCCGGCCGCCAGGGCGATGTACTTCTTCACCGTGAAGTCGCTGTCCGGCGCAGCGGCCACCTGGGCGAACGCCGACGGCACGTACAGCAGGATCGACCCGACTACCATTCCCGCGAACGCCGTGAACTTCTTGAGCAGCGACATCGGTTTCCCTCCAGCTTGCCCGAAACAGACGGGTCCGGAAATCGGCCCGCGCCATACCCATTCAAACGCCCGAAGCGCCCCCGGCTGGGGAGGCCTCAGTGGTGTCCCCCCTCGCCCTCCTCCGCTTCCTCGGTCGCCAGGTGGATGTACACCGTCGACAGGATGCAGAAGACCATCGACTGGACCACGCAGACCAGCACCCCGAGGGGCAGCGGGATGATGGGGATCAGCACCCAGCCGAACAGGCCCACGCCCAGGAATGCCGCCAGGGCGGCGTGGTCGCCGAACATGTTCCCGAACAGACGAATACCCAGGGACACCGGGCGCGCCACGTGGCTGATCACCTCGATGCAGAACATCAGCAGCATCAACGGCAGCGCGTACCACTTGATGATGGGTCCGAAGAAGTGCTTGAAGTAGGAAATCCCGTGGGCGCGGACGCCGAAGTAGTGCGTCGCGACAAAGACCACCGAACCCAGGGCGAAGGTCGTATTCAGGTTGCTGGTTGCCGGCAGGAACCCCGGGATCACCCCCATCAGGTTGTTGAACAGGATGAACAGCCCCAGGGACCCGATGAGCGGCAGGAAGTACATGGCCCGCTCGCGGCCCAGAAGGCCTTCCATCAGGCCCAGCAGCGCGTCAGTCAGCACCTCGAAGACCGCCAGCGGCGAAAAGGTCCTGCGCGGCAGCAGGTCGTCGGGGTTCGCCTTCATCTGCCAGGCCGCCATCGCCATCAGGACCAGGATCAGCACGAAAACGAGGAATGCGTAGAAGACGTGGTTGATCGACGTGACGGCGTCACCCGCGACGATGGATTCGCCCAGGTTTTCGTGCGCGAAATCCTTGAGGCTCTGGGGAACCAGCAGGTCGGCCACGGACCAGTGACCGCCGCCGTGGCCCTTCGCCGCCGCCGCAGCCTCGTGGCCGGGCGCCGCGGCCTCCTCGCTGGCACCTGCCAGGGCCGGCGCCATCGCCAGGGCCGTGCACATCGCAGCGAGCATCCATCCGCGCTTCATGCGGCACCCTCCCCACACGGGCCTTGTCAGGTCGTCAGATCCACGTTCCGGACGGCCAGCCACGACGTCCCGATCACCATGGCCAGGCCCGACGCGGACAGGCCCGCCACGAAGCCGACCACGTCCATCGACAGGAAACTGACCGCCAGGAACACCAGGCCGATCAGCAACGCGAACTTCAATGCCAGGCCCAGGGCCCAGGGCCACTTGACCCCTTCGCCGGAAACCAGCCGACCGCACAACCACGCCAGGCCGACGAGGTTCACGGTCCCGAGGCCCCCGCCCACCGCCACGCCCATCAGGGCGTCCGGGGTCGCGAACAGGTACGTGGCCACAAGGAGCACCGCGACCAGCACCAGATCCACACCCAGGGTCATCTTCAAGAACCGGGTCGTGGTCATGCCCCATCATCCTTCGGCCAGTACTTCCGGGCCGTACGCCACAGGCCCCGGAACGCGGCCGCGATCCCCAGGACCAGGAACACGTACATCAGCCAGGGCCCGGTGCCCAGCCACTCGTCGAGGCTCGACCCGATCCACCAGCCGAAGCCGATGGCCACCGCCATCTCGATGCCGACCGATCCGACGGCCAGCGCCGAGTGCAACGAGTCCCGATCACCCAACGATGCCAATGGAGCGCCTCCCGGGCCGGTTGTACCTAGCACCCTCCCCGCGGACAGTCAACCATTTCTCCCCCGATCGCCCAGGCTTCCGGGGGGGCCTGCAACACCGGTCCATCGCTAGTTCGCCTCGACCGTCGTGGTCCGGCCGCTGTGAAGCACCGCCCGCAGGACGCGGGGTTCCCGTCCCTCGAAATCGACCCGAACCTTCACCGGCAAGGGCCCCGGCGAGGTCATCACCAGGGACAGCGCCTCGTTGGTCCGCCCACGCGGCTGAACCTCGTCGTTGACGAAGACCCGCCCCCCGGTCGGACCGGTGATGACGAGGCCGGCATCGCGGTACCCGATCGACAGGCGGAGGGGGCCCTTCAGCGGCGCGGCCGGATCCAGCAGGAAGGCCGCCTCCACGTCACGACACACGTCGCAGGAGGGATGGGACAGGTGGACCAGATGCCGCCCCGGGGGCAGCAGCAGATCCTCGACCTTGCCCTCCCCGACAACTCTCCCGTCCACCTCGATCTGCACGGCCGGCGGGTGCGCCTGGATGGTCACAGCCAGCAGCGGCGCGCTGGGACGGGGACCCGCACGTCCGTTCCCGGGGGACTCGACGACACGAGGCGCCAACCGGTCCCGCCCCGCGTCGGATGCCGCGACCACCCCCGCCTGCAACGCCATCGGACGCCGGGGCGCGGTCCGGGGAGCGTCCTCGAGGTCGTCCCGCATCTCCACCGGCGGCGCCGCCTCGGCCGGGTCGACCGATCCCGCCAGCCAGGACGACTGCCACAGAAGCGCGACGGCAACCACCACCCCGGCGAACGCCAGGATTCCCAGCACGGCCCCGACCGCCGTCCGGGACAGCCTTCGCCGGCGCGCCGCCTGCCGTGCCCGATCCAGGACCTTCCGCGCCTCGGGGTCGCCCGGGCGGGCCGCCAGGGCCGCGTCCGCCTCGCGAATCGCCAGGGCCTGCCGCCCCCGGGCAAGGTGTTCCCGGGCACGACGCAAGCGGACGTCGGCGACACGTTGCGACGCCTCGACGACGTAGGTCGCCGGATCGGCGAACAGCCGCGGCAGTTCCGTCGATGGCGGACCGAACCCCAGGCGTGACGTGACCGCCAGGAGATCGTCGGTCGCCTCCCGTGCCGTCACGTAGCGCTCGTCCGGGTCGCGCGCCATCATGCGCATCAGCACCGCGTACAGGTCATCCGGGAATCCCGGCCTCACCGATCGCGGATCCGGGAACCGTACCTCGGCGATGGCCCGCAGCATGGCGGAAGGCGAGTCGGCCTGGAACGGGTAGCGGCCGGTGGACAGCAGGTACAGCATCGTCCCCAGGCTGAAGACGTCGGTTCGCGCGTCCAGCGCCCGACCGTCCACCTGCTCGGGCGACATGTGGGCGGGCGACCCCAGGACCGTCCCCGTCATGGTCAGATGTTCCATGTCCACCACGTGGGCGATCCCGAAGTCCATCAACTTCAGGACACCGTCGCGCCGGACCATCAGGTTCTCGGGCTTCACGTCCCGGTGGATCACGCCCCGCCCGTGCGCATGGGCGAGGGCGTCCCCGGCCGATGCGGTCACCAGCGCGGCAACCTCGGGAGGCAGCGCTCCGACCCGCCGAAAGAAGGCGTCGAGGGATTCGCCATCGACGAACTCGGTGACGATGAACGCGCGGTCCGACTCTGCGCCGGAGTAGTCGTAGACCTCGACGATGCCGGGATGCCGCAGGCGGGCGATCACCCGCGCCTCGCGGGCGAAGCGGGCGCGCGCCTCCTCCTTCTGCAGGAGGTGGGCGTGCAGCACCTTGATCGCGACCGGCCGGCCCAGGACGTGGTCCACTCCGCGATGGACCACGGCCATCCCGCCCTGTCCCACCTCGCACTCGACCTCGTACCGGCCGAGGAAGACCTCGCCCACCGCAACCGCCCCGCCCGTCACCCGGGCATCACAGGACTCCGCCGCACGTCAACGCATAGAATCCGACATACCATCGCACGCCGCACATAGAACCTGCACACCCCTGCATCCAGGCGGCGCTGCTGCGGCCCGTCCGGCAGCGACCCCGAACGAGGATATCACGTCCCCGGCAGGTCGAAACCGAACGAATGGGCCACTCCGACGGAACCTCTCCCCGTTGGATCGGCCGCGGCGACCAAACTTCTCGTCACCCCTCGACGGCGGGCTTGACCGCCCACCCAACCCTCGCCTACCATCGATTCTTCTGCGTCTCCTGAAAAGAGGTGACCATGATTCCCCAGACCGACGCTCCCGACACCCAGGACTCGCTGTCCCACCTGCAGGCCCTGAAGGAAGAGCACCGCCAGCTGGACGTGCAGATCACGGCGCTCGACGCAAAGCCTTGGCTGAGCCCCGACGATCAGATCGAGATGGCGCGCCTGAAGAAGCTCAAGCTCCGGAAGAAGGACGAGATCTTCACGATTTGCACCTCCCTCGGTCTGGAACCATGAATCGGGCTTGAAATATTCGGCAACGATTCCCGCCACTTGCCCTAATCAGATGTCGTATCTCCGCGGATTTATGGCGAATTCAAAAATTTTTTCTTGACAGTCATTTTTCCTAGTGCCAAATTGACGTTGCTCGACTATCTGAGCAGCAGAACGGCCTGCCACGGGCACGTCCGGTCTGCCGGCGGGGTGACGCTGGCGTCATCCTTGGTTTTGGGTTGGGTTGGAGGAGGATTCAGATGACCAAGGCCGAGTTGATCGAAGAGATCCGGAATGCCAAGGGCGTTGACCTGACCAAGAAGCAGACCGAAGCGGTCCTGAACAGCGTGTTCGACGCGATCCGCGGCGCGGTCAAGCGCGACAAGCGCTTCTCGTTCCCGGGTTTCGGCACGTTCACGGTTCGCGCCCGCAAGCCCCGCAAGGGCCGCAACCCGCGCACCGGCGCCCAGATCACGATCAAGGCGTCGAAGACGGTCGGCTTCAAGCCCGCTCCCAAGCTCAAGAGCGTGCTGTAGTCCGTCGCAGTTCCACCCCGCGGCCGGCGGGGACGGCCAATCGTCGTCCCGCCGGCCCGGTCGGTGGATCTCCTCCCCCTCCTCCCCCAAGGCCCCAACGGACTCGAAATCCCGACATAGCGCAGTGCGTCGCCTTGCGTCAGGTCCACCCGCCGCGATAGGATGACCGGCCGGAGGCGGACCGTGAACCTGACTCCCCTGGCGCTGCCGCAAGATGCTCGGGTCGTTGCCGTCGTCGGCTGTTCCAAGAACGCCGGCAAGACGACGACCCTGAACGCCCTCCTGGCAGGCCTCGACGACGTCTTGAACCCCGGCGTCCTGTCCATCGGCATCGACGGCGAGGAGGCCGATTTCTGGCTGGGCGTCCCGAAGCCCCGGGTCGAAGTACGCCAGGGCGACTTCGTGGCGACGGCCGAAGCGGCACTCGCGGCCGGCACGGCCCGGATCGAGATCTGCGCGCGAACCGGGGGCCGCACCCTCCTGGGCGACCTGGTGGTGGGCCGCGTCACGGGCAACGGTTCGGTCCTCCTGGCCGGCATCCGGGCCAAGGACGACGTGCGGGCCGCCGTGGACGCCATGCGCCGCCTGGGCGTCACGCGCGTTCTGATCGACGGGGCCTACCAGCGTCTGGCGGCAGCGGATCCAGAGGTCTCGGACGGCACGATCCTGGCGACCGGAGCGGTCCTGGGGACGACCGTGGAACAGGTGGCCCTCCGGACCCAGGAATTCCTGCAGCGTCTTCGGGTCCCGGCCAGCGACATCGCCGGGGATCACGCCCTGATGGACGCGGCCCGATCGGCAAGCCGTTTCGCTTTCCGGTCCGCGCAGGACGGCGATGTGGTGGTCGCGGACAGTCCCGCGGACCCCGTCGCGCGCCGAATCCTGGAATCCGGGGATGCCGTTGTCGCGTTCCCCGGCGCCGTCGGCGACGACCTCCTCCTGCAGTGCGCGGCGCTTTCCGCGGGACGCCTCCGGTTGCTGGCCCAGGATCCCACGCGGCTGTTCCTTTCCGTGCGGGAAGCCGCCACCTTCCAACGGCGCCACGCGCTCCGGGTCATCCGCCCGATCCGCGTCCTGGCCGTGACGGTGAACCCGTTCAGCGTCCTCGGCTGGACCCTGCCCCGGGAGGCGCTGGTCGAAGCCGTCCGGGCGAAGGCCGGCGGACTGCCCGTCGTGTCGTTCGACGTGCATCCCCACCCCACCTAGGGGTGCCATTCACGTCCGTACCCGCGGCCCCGGCCGCCTTTTTCCAAGGGAGTGGATCATGGAACGAAAACTGGACCTGGATCCCGCAGCCATCCAGCGCTGTCGCCACGCGGCCGGCGCAATCGCCGACGAGGTCCTCGGCTTTGCCGCCGAACGGACGACGGTATCCATCGAACGGGCCGTCCTCCGCTGGATGGGCGTCGAGGGCGGCGACACGGACTGCATCCCCCTGGTGAATCGGGTGGTGGACGCCGCCGGCGTGGCGGGCCTGCTGGACCGGGGCGTCGCCCTGCCGTTCGCCGAGGCCGTGCGGGCATCCGGCCTGCCTCCCACCGACGCCGCGCGCGCCATCGCGGAGGGACGGTTGCCCCTCCGCGCGCCGGACGCAGAATTCGAGTCCGCGGCCAGGGACATGGCCCGAACGCTGTCCGCCATCGGCGCCGACCGCGTCCGCCGCACGAACCGCACGCGCCAGCGCTTCCTGGAACGGCTGGGCGAGGGGTCCCGCCCGCTGCTGTACGTGATCGTGGCCTCCGGGAACATCCACGAGGACACGGTCCAGGCCAAGGTCTGCGCGAAGGCCGGCGCCCAGGTCGTCGCGGTCATCCGCTCGACGGCCCAGAGCCTGCTGGACTACATCCCCGAGGGCGCGACCACGGAAGGCTACGGGGGAACCTACGCGACCCAGGCCAACTTCCGCATCATGCGGGCGGCGCTGGACGACGCATCCGAGGACGTGGGCTGCTACGTCCGCCAGTGCAACTACGCGTCGGGCCTGTGCATGCCCGAAATGGCCACCCTGGGCGCCCTGGAGCGCCTGGACGTCATGCTCAACGACGCCCTCTATGGAATCCTGTTCCGCGACATCAACATGCAGCGGACGCTGACCGACCAGGCCTTTTCGCGCCGGGTGTCCGCGGCCGCCGGCCTGATCATCAACACCGGTGAGGACAACTACCTGACGACCGCCGACGCCTTCGACGCGGCCCACACCGTGCTGGCATCCGAGTTCATCAACGAGCAGATCGCGCTGCGCTGCGGCCTGAAGCCCGCCCAACTGGGCCTGGGGCATGCCATGCAGATGAATCCCTGGCGGGAGGACATGTTCCTGTACGAGGTGGCCCAGGCCCGCATGGCCCGCGAAATCTTTCCGGACTGCCCCCTGAAGTACATGCCGCCGACCAAGTACATGACCGGCGACATCTTCCTGGGCCACGTCCAGGACGCCCTCTTCAGCCTCGCCAGCGTCATGACCGGCCAGGGCATCCACCTGCTGGGCATGATGACGGAAGCGATGCACACGCCGCACATCCACGACCGCACCCTGGCGCTGGAATCCACGCGGATGATCGCGACCGCCGCCCGGCACCTCGAGGACGAGATCGAATTCAAGCCCGGCGGGCTGATCCAGACACGCGCCCGGGTGGTCCTGGGCGGCGCGGTCGGGTTGCTGGAGCAGGTCCGCGACGAAGGACTGTTCGGGGCGCTGGCGCACGGACGCTTCGCGGACATCCGGCGGGCCCCCGACGGCGGCCGCGGCCTGGACGGCGTCGTGGTCAAGGCGACCGGCTACTGGAACCCGGTGGAAGATTCCCTGGACACCCTGCTGGCCGAACGCGACGCGGAGGTGGTGCGATGACCAACGACGACTCCCCGACCCGCATCCCGTCGGGCATCGACCTCCATGCGATCGGCCCCTATGGCGACACCCTGGGCGACGGCATCGTCCAGGTCTCGTTCAGCCTGCCGATTCCCGCCAGCCCCGAGGCCCGCGAAGCCGCGCGCAGACTGGCGGTGCAGATGGGCCTCAACGAGCCGCAGATCTATCGCGAGGCCGACCTGGGATACGGGTTCTCGTTCTGGATCGTCTACGGCAAGTGCCGCCACCACGTGGACGTCACCCGCATCGTGGTGCCGAAGATCACGTCCGCCGCACTGTCCTTCGAGGAAATCAACGCCCTGGTGCTGGACAACGCGGGACGCCGCCTGCGGATCGTCGGGGCCTGCACCGGGACGGACGCCCACACCGTCGGCATCGACGCGATCCTCAACATGAAGGGGTTTGCCGGCGAATACGGCCTGGAGCGCTACCCGGCCTTCGAGGTGTTCAACCTGGGCAGCCAGGTGACCAACGGGACGCTGCTGGCGAAGGTCCGCGAAACCGGGGCGGATGCCGTGCTGGTGTCCCAGGTGGTGACCCAGAAGGACGTCCACCTGTCCAACCTCGCGGAATGGGTCGACATGGTCGAGGCCGACGGCCTGCGCCAGGGCCTTCTCCTGCTCTGCGGCGGTCCCCGGATCACGCACGAAGTGGCCCTGGAACTGGGGTTCGACGCGGGGTTCGGAGCCGGCACGACCCCCCGCCAGGTGGCCGCATGGCTGGCCCAGGAATGGGTCCGCCGCAAGAAGTAATCCCCCCGGAACTCCGCGATTCAACCGCCCGTTTCGGGCATCCGCCCACCATTCCGGAATCTTGACTCCGAAAGACGAAAAATGATTGACACGCTCGGGTACTCTGACTACATTCATCTTCGGGACCAAACTTGTCCCATTTAAAATGTCGAGGGGGAGCATCGATGCGGTTCACCTACTCGCAGCAAGAAATCCAGGAACTTTCGGACACGTTCTATTGCCGCGCGCGGCGCAAGGAACTGACGCTGGACAAGTGCCTGAACGACTATCTCGAGTCGAATGCCTTCGAGAAGCGTCGTTCGGCGTGCTTCCGGTGCCCCCAGGGGCGCAAGAACCGGGAGCTCTTTGCCGGCGCGGTCGAGGAAGAAGACTAGGTCCCTGCGAAGACCGGTGCCCGGACCGCTCTCCACGGGCACCGGGACCTACGGGGCCTTCAGGACCGTGGTCACCGAGGCGCAGATCGGCCCGCCGATGTTGAAGGACGCCGCAAAGCGGGCGTTCCTGACCTGCAGCGCCGCGGGCACCTTCCCCGTCAACTGCCAGTAGTTCCACCCGATCATCGCGACACCGGTGGCGCCGATGGGATGCCCCTTCGCGATCAGGCCGCCCGACGTGTTCAGGGGCGTGCCCCCGCCATCGACCCGCGCGCGCCCCTCGACGAAGTACTTCGCGCCCTGACCGGGTGCCGCCAGGCCCAGGATTTCGGCCGAAAGCGCGCCCATGATGCCGAAGCAGTCGTGAACCTCGCCGACGCCCACGTCCGCCGGCTTGATCCCGGCCATCTCGTACGCTATGCGGATCGCGCGGTACGCGCCCGCGGGACGCAGCACGTCCCGCCCCTTCGTGGACAGGGGGTCCGTGGCGGAACCGTAGCCGACCAGTTCGACCGCCCGGGACCGGGGAATGTTCAGCCGCTTCAGCCCTTCCTCGGTGGCCAGCAGCAGCGACGCCCAGCCGTCCGACATCTGGGAGCATTCGAACGTCTTCAAGGGCAGGCCCTCGGCGATGTAGCGGTTCGGCCCGTCGATGGCCATCACCTTGTCCACGGTCATCTGGACCTTCTGCATCTGCGCCAGCGGGTTCTGGTTGCCATGGGCGTAGAAGGTCACCGGGACGTGCGCCAGATCCATCTCGCTGACGCCCCAATGCTTCATGTACGCGTCCTGGACCTCCGCGAAGATGTGGGGGAACACGAACACCTTTCCGGGCCGTTCCTCGGGATGCGAGGCCGTGCCCAGCAGTTTCCCCAGCAGCTTGCCGTCCGCCTTCCCCTCGTCGTCGCGCATCTTCTCGACGCCGATGGCCAGGCCCACCTCGCCCTCGCCCAGCAACAGGCGGCGCAGCACCGACAGGACCGCCTGCCCGCCCGACGCGCAGGCGTTCTCGACGGTCTCGATGGGCTTGCCGGCCAGTCCCGGCTCCATGGCCACCAGGCCGGCCAGCAGGGTCTGGTCCTGCAGCATCGGGGTCAGCAGACCCGCGACTGCGGCAGTGTCCACGACCTCCAGCGGCGCCCCGGCCCCGGTCGCCACCTCGGTCGCTGCCGCATGGATCGCCTGCCCGATCGACATCGTGCCCAATTTTCCGAACGGGCTCTGGGCGTAACCGACGACGAACACTTTCTTGTTGCCCGGAAGCATCGAACCACCTCGCGCAAGACTCAAGGAACATAACATTCCGCTGTGAACTGGAGAAGCATTGTCCGAGTCCGACGCCCGGTGCGCCAAGGCGAAATGCGGCGGCCCGGGCACCAACCGGTCGGAACCCGCGTCCGAGGTCGGGGCCCCAACCCGATCCTCCCGGACACCCCCAACGGCCCCCGAAATCGTCCAACGCCTGATGGCAGTAGCCCCAGAGGCGGTCCCGCACCTCGACAGGCATCCCGGAGGCACGGGGGTGGCGGCCCGAGGAGGCGCAGGGAACCGCCTCCGCGAGGTTCACGACAGCCCTCGGCGCCCCGTCCGGCGACGGCTGGCCGGCCCCCCCGCTGCGTCCGCCGCACATTCCGGACGGATTTCTGCGTCTTCCACTCCCGCACCGCTATCCATCCGTCGGGCCGGATGCTCCAGAACCTCCCGAACATCCACAACAGTGCAGGACCAGGTCCAGAGGAATCCAGACCGACCGGGGGGGATGCCTCCAGCGACCCGTCCGGATACGGTTAATCCGCTGTATTTTTTCGCATTTTGCGTCGCCCAGAGTCTTGCCGCACGACACCCCTCCCCGTAAGGATTGACAAAGCGACGGACCGGTGGCAATATCCGCCCCCGAAAGCGTACCACCGGGGGTCCCCGGGTGGCTGGTGCGCCGGGCTTCCCACGGGAAGCGTCTTGGAGTTTCGGAGGAGGATCAGATGAAGAAGCTGGCTACCGTGTTCGTGGCGATCGTGGCGCTCGCGTTCGTTGCCTGCGCGAAGAAGGCGACCCCGGACGAAGTGAAGAAGGCCTACGCGAAGCTCGTCGAGCTGCAGAAGGCCGCGAACCCGGCCCCCGCGGTCGAGGACGCCGCTGTCAAGATCAACGCCGATTTCGCCCAGAAGCTGCAGGCCCTGCAGACGGCCCAGGCCGAGGCGCTGAAGGCGATCGACGGCGAGCTCGAGACGGCCAAGGCCGCTCTGCCGAAGGCGAAGGGCAAGAAGGCCGAAGCCGCCAACGCCGCCGCCGCCGCGAAGTTGGACGAAGAGTTCAACGCCAAGAAGAACGAAGCCGCCCAGGGTTTCGCCCCCCAGTTCGCCGGCCTGAACAAGGCCAAGGCTGACGCCCTCAAGGCGACGGCTGACGCCAAGGCCAAGGCCGAGGCGGATGCGAAGGCCCAGGCTGACAAGGATCAGGCTGCGTACCTCGACAAGGCCGTGAAGGACCGCACCACGAAGGCGAAGGTTGACTGCCAGCTCAAGGCCGCCAAGCTCGACGACTTCAACAAGTGCAAGTAGTCACCTGCCGACGCACCTGACCATCCTTCCAATCTAACTCCCCGAAATTTCAAGCTCTGAGGCTCCAAACGGGGCCTTGGAGTATCCTCACGGCGCCGTCCGGGACGTCACTGGATTCGTCCGAACCGCTTCCCCCCCATTCGACGCTCCCATTTGACTTGCGTCGCATGAATCGTTTACAGGTATCCGACTTTGTGGCTCCGGAGGTGGATGATGGTCCGCGTTTCTCGACTCTTCCTGACGCTTTCGATGCTCGGCTCGGTGGCCCTTGGATGCGCCGGGCGTCTTGCCTCCGATCAGGATGTGGTGAGCCTCAACGACGGCGTCACCTTCGAGGACGGCACGCTGCGGGACATCCGCGGCATCGACCCGGGCGGCACCGCGGACCTGAAGTACGACGGGACCGGCCCGAACGACAACACCACGGACTACACCGGCCCCGTGGCGAACGCCATCGCGGCGATCCAGCAGTCCGACGCCAGCGTCCAGTGCCCGCCCGACGGCACCACGACGACCCCGGCCTTCGTGAACGGCCTGACCGGCCTGGCGCTGGACGTGGTCGTCCTGTCCCCGCGGTACGTCGTTTCCTCGGACAAGACGACCGGCGAAGTGACCAAGTACGGATACTTCGTGGCGGACGTCGGACTGACGCAATCCGAGTCCTGGCGCGGAATCGCCGCAGTTGTCCCGACGTCCGTGACCTCGGACGAATGGCACGTGGGCGACGCACTGTCGCTGGTGGGCGACCACGTCGAGTACTACTGCTTCTCGCAGGTGGCCGTCACCTCCGCAGTCATGAAGGGCACGGCGCCGAACCCGGCCCCCGTGGACGTCGATCCGGCCGACCTGGGCAGCCAGGACCGGGCGCGGGCCGAAGCGTACGAAGGCGTCCTGGTCCGCGTTCGCAACGTGACCGTCACGACGACCCCCGCGCTAGGCACCGACGGCAAGGACCACGGCTCCTTCCAGGCCACCGGCGGCGTGATCGTGGCCAACGACTTCCGCGTGCCCTACATGTCGACCGCCAGCGATTCCCGGACGGTCGGCGACACGTTCACCGAGATCGTCGGCATCATGAAGTTCTCCTACGATCAGTACATCCTGGTGCCCCGTTCGGGCGACGACATGATCCTCGAGGGCACCCAGCCCGGCGACCAGGGTCCCGACGCGTCGCAGGACATCCCCGCGGGCCAGGACGTGGTCAGCGAGGCCGTCAGCCCGACCGGCACCACCGTCGAGGCCATCCAGTCTGCCTCGCAGAGCACCGGGTGCAGCGCGTCGTCCATCCAGAACATCCAGACCGGCCTGGACTTCGCCGACCTCGTGGTCGTGTCCCCGAAGTTCGTGGCGTCCAAGACCAAGCTGGACGGCTACTACGTGTCGGACGTGAACCACGCGACCGCCGGGGACTTCACCGGCGTCGAAATGACCATCGACGTGGCGAAGGCCACCAATTTCCAGCCGGGCGACGTCCTGCAGATCACCGGCGACTGGCTGGAGTTCTACTGCATGACCGAAATCAAGGCGACGGACGCCGTCAAGAGCGGAACCGCCGCCATCCCGGCGCCCAAGGTCGTCGCTCCGGCCGCCCTGAAGGCCGCGGCGTCGTCCGAACCCCTCGAGGGCGTGCTGATCGAACTGGACAACGTGGTCGTCACGAAGGCCATCTCCCTGGGCTCCGACAGCGCCGACCACGGCGCCTTCGAAGTGGCCGATGGGGTGGTCATCGGGAACGACTTCGGGCTGAACTACATGAGCACGGCGACGGATCAGCGGAAACTGGGGGACTCGTTCACGAAGATCGTCGGCGTCGTCTCCTACTCCTTCGGCAAGTACACGGTGTTCCCGCGGACCAACGCCGACCTCGTGCTGGGCAGCGTCGTCCTCCCCGACACCACCGAGCCGACGCCCGACGTCGTGGAACCGTCGCCGGAAGTCGTCGACCCCGGCACCGACGTGGTCGTCAGCGGGTACTCGATCGTCGACCTCCAGGGCGGCACCGACAGCGACTCCTGCACGACCGGCGTCGTCAACGGCACCCCGAAGTACGGCATCACGATGACGACGTCCTCGGCGGTGGTCACGTCGCCGAAGTACTCGGCCACCGCGGCGTTCGACGGCTACTACATCGCCGACGCGAACGGGGCGACGACCGACGCGGGCATGATCCTGCTGGTCGCCAAGACCCTGGCCACCGCCTTCGTGCCCGGCGACCGGCTGGCCATCACGGGGGACTACAAGGAATACTTCTGCATGTCCGAGATCGTCGTCGCGTCCACCGCCACGGCCCCCGCGACCGTGGGCACCGTCAGCAAGACCGGGACCACGACCGTTCCGGCGGCCACGGTCCTGGCCGCTTCGGTCCTGCAGAACGGCGGCGGCGCCGGCGCCGAGCCCTACGAGGGCCAGATCGTCACGATCCAGGGTGTGGCTGTGACGTCCATCACGTCCCCCGACACCTTCGGCTGGTTCCAGGTCGGCACGGGCATCGAGGTGGTGTCGGATTTCTTCTACCCGGTGAACACCGCGCCCTACACGCCGATCCTGAACGACAGCTTCACCAGCATCACGGGCGCGCTGAAATTCCACCACGGCAAGTACCGCATCGCCCCGCGGACCGCGGCCGACTTCGTGAAGGCGCCGTAGTCTCCCCCCCCGGACAAACCCCTTTCCATCCCGATTCCGACCGGCCCCGCCCGGATCACGACCTTCGCTCGTGGTCGGAACATGCAAATACCTCGAAATCCCCGCCGTTGTACTTCTTGACACCCGCAAGCCTCGGGGGGACGATACGCACGAATCGCCCGGCACCAAGGCGGGCCCCCCGGAGCGTGCGGCAGAAGGAGCGACCATGACCCGCAGATGCCTGGTTCTGGCGGCGATGATCCTGTGCCTTCCTACGGTGGCCGGCGCCCAGACCGTGTACTGGTCGGATCGTCCCATCGTCCAGCCGAAGGGCCAGAGGGAAGTGAACCTGGACCTGTCGGTGGATCTGAACAAGGGCGCCCTGGGGGAAACCTTCGGCGTCGGGGCGGGATTGGCGGGTGACCGCTACTCCGGCCTGCACTTCAGCGCGGGCATCCTGAAGAACTTCGAGATGGGCATGGCCATCCAGTTCCTCTACAGCATGCACAAGGGCGCGGACTACGCCCTGCGCGCCGCCGTGCCCGTGGACCCCACCCGCATCGGCCGGTTCTCGGATGTGACCGGCGCCGAGGTCCCCGGCCTGCGTCCGCCCAGGCTCAACGCGGGCCCCGAAGGGAACGGGACGCGGCGCATCGCCGGCCTGCCCTACAATCTGGGCAGCGACAGCCAGACGCACCTGAACCCGATAACCATCTACGCGCGGTACGCCTTCCTGCCGCAGCTCGGCCTGGAACTCGCACTGATCGTCCCGATCGAGCAGAACGGCGGCAACAACCGGCCCTCCTTCCGCCTGGGCGTGCCCTTCAAGTGGATCCTGTCGCCCGGCCTCCTGTCCGTGCACGCGCAGCCTGACCTCATCGTGGGCTTCGCGAAGACGGGCACCGGCGTCGGCGAGCCCCGGCAGACGGCCTTCGTATCGTACTTCGTGGACGCCGGCGTCACCCTCAGCCTGGCCGGCGCATTCCTGGACGTGACCCTCGGGTACGGCGGCGACGCCTATCCCTACAACCGCGGCTATCTCCCGATGTCCTTCCTCCTCGGATACACGATCCTCCCGCACTGGGACGTTTACGCCGGCGTGTCCCTGGACAACCTCGTGCCGAAGACCGGCAAGGGCAGCGACTCGCGCCGCCTGTCCCTGGGCACCAGCATCCGCTTCTGAAGCGCCCGGAAAAGGGGTACCGCATGATCCGCATCACGTCCCTCGGGGCGTTTCTGATCGCGACGACACTGACCCTCGCGGCATCCGCCCAGGTCGTCCCCATGGTCGATCGGCCCATCGTCCTCCCCGAGGGCGTCGGCCAGTTGTCCGTGGACGTCCAGGTGGGCCTCAACCAGGGAAACGCGGGCGGCCTCGTCGGCCTGTCCTCGGGCCTTCCCGGCGACCGGACCCCGGGCCTGTCGGTGGCCTACGGCCTCGCCCGCGGCATCGAGGGCGGGCTCTCGCTGCCGTACACCCACATGAACCTCCTGGGTGACCTGGTCGAGTCCTACGACCTGGCGATGCAGGGATGGCCCCTCCGGCGGGACACCCAGACACAGCATCACTTCGGCCCGGTGCAGATCTGGGCCGGCTTCCGCCTGGCCGATTGGATCGCGGCCGACATCGCCCTGCTGATCCCGATCGAGCAGATCCGCGCGGGCCGCATCGCGGTGCGCGTCAGCCTGCCCGTCCGGTACGCGATCCTGCCCGGGCGCCTGGCGTTCCGCTTCCGTCCGGACGTCGTGCTGGGCTTCGGCCGCTCGGACGCGAACCAGGGTTCGTCGGTGCAGACGTCGATCTTCGTGGATGCCGGCCTGGTGGTGAACATCACGCGCGAACTGTGGGCCGACGTCGGCATCGGATACGGCCTGATGATCCAGCCGAAATCCGACACCGTCCTGCAGGACTGGCCCGGGAACCCCAAGCCGTCCGGCCAGGGATACCTGCCCATCAGCGCGACCCTCGGGTACGGCGTGACCCCCGCCATCGACGTGTTCCTCGGATTCACCTTCGCGAACCTGACCCCCGGGTCCCGTCAGGGACCGGCGGACGCCCGCAGCCTGACGGCCGGCCTGAACTACCGGTTCTGACCGGCCTGGTGATTGGCCCGACTCTCGCTGGAGGTACGCCATGATGCGCCTTGGGGTCGTGGGGATCCTGCTGTCCTGCCTCCTCGTCGGCACCGCCGCCGATGCCCGCGACATGAACGGCAAGTTCGGCATCGGGTACAGCCAGACCCTCGGGGGCGTGTCCGGCATCCAGTTGAAGTACTACGTCCAGGATTTCGTCATCGAAGGCACCTTCGGCTTCGACCTGTTCAAACCCTCCAGCCTGGACGTCCGCACGGGCGTGAAGGGCTCGGTGGGGGTGGTCTACAACTTCGCCCGGTTCGAAATCGCCAACCTGGGCGTGGGAGTCCGGGCCGACATCGGGTGGCGAAACGGGGCCTCGGTGGGCGCCTCGCTCGCCAAGGCCTGCGTCGACGCCGGTGGGGTTGCCGCGGACTGCCAGAAGAACAACCCCGGGTCCAGCGTCTGGCAGTTCAACGTGGAAATCCCGCTGATCGCGGAACTGTACTTCACGGACCATTTCGCCGTGAACCTGTCCACCGGCGTGCTGTTCACGATCGCGACATCCAGGAACAAGGCGCTTCCGCAGTCCACGGGCCAGCAGGCTACCGACTCGACCGAGGAGGGCTTCGGCTTCAGCTTCGGCGGCGGTAGCCTCTTCGGCAGCGCGGGGTTCTCCGTCTACTTCTGACGCCCGCCCGCGCGATCCGGCACAATAAGCGCGATGTCCGAGGGGGTGGCAATGGTCCGGCGATGGATGCTGGCAGCGGCGATCGTGGCCGTGGCGGTCGGCGGCTGCAAGACGGGGAGCCCGGTTGCGGACACGCTGTCCGGGGATGCGCCCGACGGCGTCGTGACAACGGACACGCTCTCGGACACGACGGTCCTGGAGGTCCCCGACGGCGGCTGGCCGACCTGCACGCCCGGCACCCGCAAGCAGTGTACCGAGGACGGCCTCGGCGAGGTCCTGTGCAACGGCTCGGGAACGGGCTTCGAGGCCCACCCCTGCGGCGACGGGTCCGTGTGCCTGGACGACGCGAAGGGCTGCTCCTCCTGCGTGCCCGGCCGCGTGTCCTGCCTGAACGACACGACGGTCCTCCGCTGCGACCCGGCCGGGACCACCTGGGAGGTCGCGAAGGATTGCGATCCGGCCCACACCGGCGAGGTGTGCCGCAGCGGCCTCTGCATCGGCCTGTGCACCCTGTCGGACAAGTTGTCGTCCTACATCGGTTGCGAGTACTGGGGCGCCGACCTGGACAACGCCCTCGTCAGCGCCGGCGAGGGGAACTACTACGACGCCGCCGGGGCCCAGTACGCCATCGTCGTGTCCAACACCAGCGACACCTGGCCGGCCGCCGTCGAGGTCTTCACGCACCTGGGCAAGGTCGACTACGACGCGAAGTGCAACCCGTTGCCCACGGACCCGATCCCGCCGATGGGACTGCGGGCGTTCGAGCTGCCCCGGTACTACCCGGTCGACCCGACGGCCTGCGAAGTGTGCAAGGGCGGCCCCGGCCAGACGTTCCCCGGCGCCGACTGCACCGCCAAGGGCGCGACCGAACTGATGGACGTGGACGGCACCACCCTCAAGCGCCAGGCGTACCGCATCAAGTCCACGATCCCGATCACCGCCTACCAGTTCAACCCGTTCGCGAACGTGGGGGTCTACTCGAACGACGCCTCGCTGCTGCTGCCGACAAACGCCCTCGGCAAGTACTACGTGGTCATGACCCGCGAGCAGACCTTCCAGGAACTGAAGGGGTTCCTGGCCGTGGTCGCCGTGGATCCGGGCGAAACCCAGGTCTACGTGAAGGTCACCGCGCCCACGCTGGCCTCCTCCGCGGCGGACAGCGAGAGCGTGCCCGCGATGAAGCCCGGCGACGATCACACGTTCGTTCTGCACCAGTTCGACATCCTGAACATCGAAACGAATGCGTACGGGGCGGACCTGACGGGCTCGATCGTGTACGCGAACCACCCGGTGGGCGTGTTCGGAGGCAGCGAGGCGGCCAACGCGCCCAACACGAACCACTGCTGCCCGGGCGGCAAGTGCGCGTACAACAACCAGTGGATGGAGTGCGGCAGCGGCGCGGTGGGCGGCGTGGACTGCCTGTGCGAGTGGCCGAAGGCGAACCTGACACCCCCCCGCGACGTGAAGTGCAAGGTGAACTACGACTGCATCGCCTACAACACCTGCTGCGCGGACCACCTGGAAAAGATGCTGTACCCGGTCAAGACCTGGGGGCTCAAGTACATCGCCACGCCGTCCTACCCGCGGGGCGGGGAAAAGGACGTCTTCCGGATCCTCGCCGCCGAGAACCAGACGAAGGTGACGACCGACCCGTCCCAGGGAACGACGCTGCCGCCCGTGCTGAACCAGGGCGAGTACTTCGAGTTCGACTCCAGCGAGAACTTCGTGGTGGTCGCGAAAAAGCCCATCCTGGTCGGGCAGTTCCTTGCGGCACAGGACGCCCCGGACCCGAACGTGTCGTCCAAGGGACCGAACGACGCCAACACGGGCGACCCCTCGTTCCTGCTGGCCGTGCCCGAGGAGCAGTACCGCACGGACTACGTGTTCCTGACCCCCGACAAGTACCGGTTCGACGCCGTGAACCTCATCGTGCCCACCGGCCAGGCGGTCTACCTGGACGGTCGCGAACTGCGGCAGGAGGACCTGCACTTCCGCCTGGGCCGGGACATCCTGAAGGACATGACGGACAAGGGCTACGACCACCCCTGGCAACTGGGGGTCACGTTCGGCGACTACAAGATGATCGGCGACGGGGAATGGTCGGTCTGGCGCGTCGTGGTGCCCGACGGCGTCCATGTCGCACAATCCGAAAAGCCCTTCGGGGTCATCGTGTACGGCTACGACCGCTACGTGTCCTACGGGTACCCCGCCGGCCTGAACCTCGAGGACCTGAAACTGGTGGGGGAAGAACCGCCGCAATGACCGCACGCGCCCCGGGAGGGCGCCGGCACCCGCCTACATCGGGACGACGCTCCCGTCGAGCCTGCAGGACATGTACTCGCCGGCGCATCGCACGTTCAACGTCTGGTAGACGCAATCCGTGGCCGGCGGCATGCCGCAGGACTGGATCACGCACTGGGCGAACACGGTGAAGACCTGCTGCGACGCCGCACTGCCCTGGGCCATGCAGTCCTGCACGCAGGCAACCTCGAAGCCGGGGCAGGCGAACGCGCATTCCAGGATCTGGGCACAGGATGCCCCCTGGGGGGTCGCCAGGCACCATCCGTCCGACGTGCAGGCCGTCCCGGCCGGGCACTGCCCGCACTGGCCGCCGCAGCCGTCGTCGCCGCACTGCATCTTCTGGCCCGTCGAGGACACGCAGGACGGCGTGCACGCCTGGCAGCCGCCGCTGCGACGGCACGTTTCCACGCACACGTCGTCCCAGGCCGTCTTGCAGCAGTAGGGATCCTGGCTGCACACGCCGGCCTCGCACGCGCACCCGCCGCAGCCGCCCGTGTTGGTCGCGGTGCAGCCGTCCTGCTGCCCGCCGGGAAGGCAGCGGCCGATGTTCGCGTCGCAGGAAAGCCCGGGCGGGCACGTGCCGCACTGCCCGCCGCACCCGTCGGCGCCGCACTCCATCCCGAAGCACTGGGGCACGCACTGGTTCTGGCAACGGCCGTTGACGCACGTCGCGCCGTCCCAGCAGTATCCGCACTGCCCGCCGCACCCGTCGGCGCCGCACGTCCGGCCGCCGCACGACGGCGTGCAGGAGGGGATGCACTGGCCGTTCTGGCAGGACGCGCCGGTCGGGCAGGTCCCGCACTGGCCGCCGCAGCCGTCCGACCCGCACTCCAGTCGCCACCCGTCGGCGGTCATGCACTGGGGCGTGCACGACGCAATGCACCAACCGGACGTGCACGAATAGCCCCCGGCGCACGTGCCGCACTGGCCGCCGCACCCGTCGTCCCCGCACTGGCGCCCCGTGCAGTTCGTCGTGCAGTCCAGGCACGCGGCGTACGGAACCCGGCAGGCGCCGTAGTACGCGCCGTAGTAGCACGCGTCGGTGCCGTTCGATCCGCAGGCCTGGACCAGGCAGTTCGTCAGGTCCATGTATTGCCGCTGGGCCTCGGGCGACGCGTCCAGCCAGCAGCGGTCGATGCAGGCCTGATCCGTGGCCACGCATTCGGACCAGCAGCCGAACATGTCGGCGCACGAGCGGAAGACCTTGCAGGTGGTCCCGGCGCAGTACGCGTCGGACGCGCACGAACCGCACGAACCGCCGCAGCCGTCGCTGCCGCACTGCTTCCCGCTGCAGGCCGGGACGCACCCTCCGGAGCATCGGCCTGCCACGCAGGACTGGCCCTTCAGGCACGATCCGCACGAACCGCCGCAGCCGTCTTCGCCGCACTGCTTGCCGGCGCAGGACGGCACGCACCCCCCCAGACACTGGCCGCCCACGCAGGATTCGCCATACCCGCAGGTTCCGCACGACCCGCCGCAGCCATCGGCGCCGCATTCCCGGACCTGGCCGTCGGCCTGGAAGCATGTCGGGACGCAACCCGCGCAGCGGCCGCCCTCGCAGTACTGCCCGTCCGCACAGAACCCGCACGACCCGCCGCAGCCGTCGCCGCCGCACTCCAGCCCCTCGCAGGCCGGCACGCAGACCTGAACGCACTGGAACCCCTGGCAGTAGGACGTGTCGTCGCAGACCCCGCAGGCGCCGCCGCATCCATCCGGCCCGCACTCCCGCCCCAGGCAGTTCGGCGCGCACTGGCGGCACGCGGCCCAGGGCGCCGCGCACTGGCCGGCCAGGACCTGCTCCAGGCACTGGCCGCTGACGTAGGCGGCGCCGCAGTTCTGGATGGCGCAGTCCCGCACCTTCACGAATCGTTCGCGCTGCACCGAATTCCCGGCGGGCGCGCAGGTCTGCCAGCAGTCCTGGGCCGCGGCCCCGGAACCGGCGCACGTCAGGACGCACTCGATGGCGCCGGAACACGACAGGGACCCGACGCACCGTCCGCCGGTACAGGTCTGCGAAGGATCACACGTGCCACAGAGGCCGCCGCACCCGTCGGGGCCGCAGGCCAGGGCCTCCCCCGTCGCGTCGTCGGTGCACGCAGGCTGGCAAACGCCGCCGCAGGCCCCCGTCAACGGGTTGCACTCCTGGCCGTCCTGGCACACCCCGCACAGGCCGCCGCAGCCGTCGGGGCCGCACTGCCGGTTTCCGCAACTGGGGCAGCACGGCTGCATGCAGGTCCCGCCCTGGCAGGCGCCTGGATCCGCCGTCCCCCCGCACCCAACGCACGTCCCGCAGGACCCGCCGCACCCGTCGTCGCCGCACTGCTTCCCGGCGCAGGACGGCACGCAGGTCACGCAGGCCTTGTAGCGGGCCTGGCAGATGTCCTGGAAGCCCTGCTGCACCGCGCACCCGTACCCGTTCCACCCGCCGATGGGCCCGCACACCACCTCGGCGCACGCCAGAAGGTCCGCGAACGCCTTGGCCGATCCGCCGCTGGCCTGGGCCCCGCAGGTCGCCGCCGCCTGGGCCGGCGTCACGTTCATCGACAGCATGCACTGCAGCGCCTCGGCGCACGTCTTCCCGACCACGGCCTCGCATCGGCCGGCCTTGCACGCGGTGCCGTCCGGGCAGGCGTTCCCCACGTCCCAGCCCGAGCCGTCCGCACGGCACGTCGTGACGTCGTTCCCCAGGCAGTCCGTCGCCCCGGGGACGCAGGCCGCCGGCAGGCACGACTGCGCCGCCTCGTCACACCACAGCCCCTCGGGGCAGTCGCCATCCTTCAGGCAGTCGACGCACGCGTTCGTCGTCCTGTCGCAGACCTTGCCGTCGGGGCAGACGAAGGCCAGGCCGCAGGCCGTCGGACGGTCCACGCAGATCCGCTCCTCGCAGCGCTGCGCCGCGGGACAGTCCCCGTCGGCGACGCACTCGACGCAGACGCCGACGGTGGAATCACACAGCAGACCCTCCGGGCAGGACGTGCCCGCGCCGCATCCCTGCTGGGTCACGCACGCCCCCGCCGCGCACCGGTAGCCGTCCCCGCACTGGGCGTTGGTCCGGCAGGGCAGGCACGCCCGCGCGACGGCGTCGCAGACCTGCCCCCCGGGACAGTCGGCGTTGGTCGTACAGGGCCCCGGAGGGGTGTCGGTCGCCGCATCCCCGGGGACATCGCCCACCACGCCGTCCGCGCCCCCATCGGTCAGCCCGGGCGGGCTGGACGAGGGGCAGGCGAAGCACAGGGCGGCCAGCCCGGCGACGACCAGTGACGATGCTCCGGTCCGGACACTTGCTGACAACGACATCGGCGACTCCTGCTTGGAACCCGGCGGCTCGGAATTGTAGCGTTTTTCCATCCCCGCGTCGCGGGGGCCTCGTCACTTGCCAACCCCGGGGGGCACAGGTAGCCTAGCGGGATGAAAACGGCCGAAACCGGCGATGCCCCGCGCCTTGCGGCCCGGTTCCGCAGGGGCCGGACCCGATCGGGAATCCTGGGTCCCGCCCTGCTGTGCACGGCTCTCCTGCTGGTCGCAACGCCCTCCCGTGCCGACTTCGGAACCGTCCGGCGCATCGTGAACGGCACGGCCTACACCCTGGAGCAGGGCGAGCTCGCCGTCGGCGTCTTCAGCCCCGTCCAATACGGCCTGCTGGACGAAATCACCATCGCGACCCACCCGGTCCTCGACCTGCTCCTGACGCCCAACGTGGCGTTCAAGGGCAAGGTCTACGACGGTCCGGTGGCGATCAGCCTCAACGCGACCTACATTGAAACGTTCCTGAATTCCGCCCAGCAGACCTTCCCCGGCACGCTCTCGCTGTATCCCATGCTGACCGTGCCCATCGGTCATGCCGTTTCGTTGACCGCCCAGGGCGGCTACAACCTGGACGTGTCGCCGGTCTCCCACGGCGCGATGTTCGGTCTGAATGCGACGTTCCTGCTGGGCCCGGCAGACCTGGTCCAGATCACGGTGCAGGACCAGTGGTACAGCGGCGGGCAGGGCTTCCGGGTCCCTACGGCCGTCGTTTCCTACAGCCACGCGTGGTATCGCCTGCGGGTCTCGGTCGGGGTGGCCGCGGGGCGCTTCCCCCTCCAGATTGGCGGCAACGGGGCCCGGGTGCTGAACCTGCCCGTCTATCCCGTTTTCGACGTGTGGTGGCTGCTGTAGGGTGGTTCGCCGGTCCCGGCTACGGACGCTGCTCGATGCTGGGGGACGCCGCCGCCTCGGTCGGCGAGTGCGACCGCAGCGCCTCGTTCGGATCCGGCGCCGCCACGGGGGCCAGTCCGGCCTGCTTCCGCGCGTCGTTCATCAGGGCGCGCACGCGCTCCACCTCGGGCGACGGCGGGGGCGCCCCGTTTCCGGCCCCCCCGGCTTCCACCCGCCGCGACTCGGCGACGGCGGCGCCGGGAGGCGGGGGCGGCGGGGCGACGTACCTCTCGCGCAGTTGGTTGTACATCTTCTTGGCGTCCTCGGTCCCCACTTCCTCGATCAGCCCCCGGATCTCGGCCAGCCGGGCGTTCTGGGCCGCCGGCAGGGTCGCGTAGTTGTTCGCCCCGCGCTGCAGTTCGTCCAGCACCTTCAGGACCTTGGCCAACTTTTCGGCCTGCACCTCGGGAGGCGGAACGTTCTTCGCCGCTCCCGCCGCCTCGGCCGCTGCCGCAGCCACGGCCGCAGCCACGGTCGGCCGGACCGGGGCATTCCTCGTTTCGTCCTGTCCGGGCTGCCCGGGGTTCGCCGCGGCGGCGCCCGTCCCAGGCGAGACCGGCGCCACGCTGCCGGACGGCTCGTTCCCGACGTTCGCGCCGGCCGATCGGGCCGCATCCTTCAGCCGGCCGTCCACCACCTCCCGGCATGCCGTCAACCCGGTCTCGATCGGGACGTTCACGCCGTCCAGGGCGATCGGCAGGCAGGCCGCCGGCGGAACCCGCAGCGCGTTGCACTGGGCGAACACGTAGGCCCGGCAGTCGGCGTTCGTGACCCCGGACGGGGCCAGTGCCCCCGGCCGACCGCCCGACGCGGTGCCGGTGGCTGCCGGAACCGTCGAAAGGCTCGGGGCCGGCGCCCCGGTCACCGACTGGAAATCCCGATCCAACACGCCGCGATCCAGGGGCTGCCGCACCCGATCCAGCCACAGAGGCAGGGACAGCGCCAGGGCCAGAAAGACGAACGCCAGAACCAATGAAGCCTTGTAATACGGGCTCTTGGGTCTATCCCGGGGCGGTTGGCGGCCGGTGGGGCGATTCGCATCGGTCTCAGCCACGCCTGACTCCTGACGGGAGGGAGGCGTCCATGATACCATGCCGCCCATGGAATCTGCCGCTCCCGACGTTTCCATCGTCCTTCCGGCATTCAACGAAGTCGCCAGCCTGCGCCTGCTGATCGGCGAGATCCGGGCGGCCATGGATCCGCTGGATCGGACCTACGAAGTCATCTGCTGCGACGATGGCAGCACCGACGACTCCCTGGACCTGCTGGGCGAACTGGCGGCCGAGGATCCGCGCATCAAGGTGATCGCCTTCGCCCGCAACTTCGGCCAGACGGCTGCCCTGGACGCGGGCTTCCGCGCCGCGCGGGGACGGATCGTGGTCCCGATGGACGCCGACCTCCAGAACGACCCGGCCGACATCCCGCGCCTGCTGGCACGCCTCGACCCCGACACCGACGCGGTTTCGGGCTGGCGCGTCAACCGCAAGGACGCGTTCTGGACCAAGACCCTGCCCTCCCGCATCGCGAACGTCCTGGTCTCGAAGGTGACCGGCGTGGACCTCCACGACTACGGATGCACCCTGAAGGCCTACCGCGTCGAGGTACTGCGGGACTTCCGCCTGTACGGCGAAATGCACCGTCTGATCCCCGCCTACGTGAAGTGGGCGGGCGGACGCGTCGCCGAAATTCCCGTGAACCACCGCCCCCGGCGCTTCGGTCGGTCCAAGTACACGCTGGCCAAGACGGTCCGCCTGCTGCTGGACCTGATGACCGTCCGGTTCCTGCTGTCCTATTCCACCAAGCCGCTGTACTTCATCGGCAAGTACGGCCTCCTGGCGGTGGGCCTGGGCTCCATGACGTTCCTGTGGACGCTGTTCAAGAGGGCCTGGTGGGGCGAACCGCTCTACACCGATCCGTTCTTCCTCCTGTCGATCTTCCTGTTCCTGGCGGGCGTCCAGTTCCTGCTGGTCGGGTTGCTGGCCGAGCTGTCCATGCGGACGTACTTCGAAAGCCAGCACAAGTCCCCGTATCTGGTCCGGTGGTCCTTGAACCTCGGCCCCGACGCCCCGCCGCCTCCGCCGGTTGCGGCCCGACGCCCGACCACGCCACAGCGCGGACCCGGCCCCCAGGCCCCGTCCGCCTCGACCCCGGCCCACGGCACGCCGATTCCTCCGGGAGCCCCCGGTCCCTCGACCGCTCCCGACAATCCCCGCCGGCCGCTCAGCGGGTTTGCCCTGCCCTCTTCACCGCCTTCGGAGCCGGCCGACACGCCGTCCCCGGATGGGCGGGGGTGAACGACTCCCCATGTGCGGCATCACCGGATTCGTCCGTCCCCACGACTCCTCGTCCGCCGATCCCGCGATCCTCGCCCGCATGATGGACGCCATCGCCCACCGGGGCCCCGACGACGAAGGGACCTGGTCCTCCGAGGGCTCCTGGCTGGGCCACCGACGCCTGTCGATCATCGACGTCGCCGGCGGTCACCAGCCCATCGCCAGCGAGGACGGTCGCGTCGTGGTCGTGTTCAACGGTGAAATCTACAACCACCGCGACCTGCAGGAAGAACTGCAGGCCCGGGGCCACACTTTCGCCACCCACTCCGACACCGAGGTGCTCGTCCACCTCTGGGAGGAGTCCGGCCCGGCCATGCTGTCCCGCCTGGAAGGCATGTTCGCCATCGCCCTGTGGGACGCACGGGACCGGACCCTGTTCCTGGCACGGGACCGCATGGGCAAGAAGCCGCTCTTCTGGGGGCTGTTCGACGGCGAACTGGTCTTCGGGTCCGAACTGCGGGCCCTGCTGGCCCACCCGGCGGTCCCGCGCCGCGTGGACCCCGACGCCCTCTACCGGTACCTGACGCTGGACTACGTCCCCGCGCCCCGGTCGATCCTCGCCGGCGTGCGCAAGGTCGTCCCGGGGGGCTTCGTTCGATGGTCGGGCGGCGAACCGGAGGAGGGACGGTGGTTCGACCTCGTCCCGGCGCCCGGAACCGGCCCGGTGAAACCCGAGGACGCAGCCGCCGAACTGTGGACCACCCTCCGGCGCGCCGTGGACCGCCGCCTGGAGTCCGAGGTGCCGCTGGGCGTCTTCCTGTCCGGTGGCATCGACTCGACCGCGGTCCTGGCCGCCATGGCCCAGGGACGCGACCCGGCGACGATCGACACCTTCACCATCGGGTTCGACGACCCCTCCTACGACGAGTCCGGCCCGGCCCGCGCGGTGGCAAAGGCACTGGGCACCCGGCACCACGAACGGATCCTGTCCGGGAACACCGCCGCGTCGCTGGTCCAGCGCGTGGCCTCGATCGCCGACGAACCGCTCGCCGACCCCTCGCTGCTCCCGACGCACCTCCTGGCGCGGTTCGCCCGGGAGCACGTGACCGTCGCCCTTTCGGGGGATGGCGGGGACGAACTGTTCTACGGCTACCCGACCTTCACCGTGGATCGCGCGGGACGCCGGGCCGCCCGCTGGCTTCCCGGCCCCGTGCGCCGGACCTGGCTGCCCCGCGCCATCGCCCACCTGCCGCGATCCGATCGGGACATGAGCCTCGACTTCCGCCTCGCCCGGTTCGCGCGGGGCCTCCGGTTCTCGGCCACGGATCGGCATTTCGCCTGGATCGGCGGGTGCGCCCCGGAAACCGCGCTGGACCTCCTGTCACCCGATGCCTCGTCCTCCCTGGCCGGACGGGCCGCCCAGCCCTATCCCGACGTGGCCGCCTGGCGCGCGGCCTGCGGCGGCGGCGAGGACCTTCCGACCATCGCGTGCCTGTACGCCCGCCTGTACCTCGGCGAGGGCGTCCTGGCGAAGGTGGACCGCGCCGCGATGGCCGTGGCCCTGGAGGTCCGGGCGCCCCTCCTGGACTCCGAGGTCGTCCGCCTGGCCTTGACCCTGCCGCCGTCCCTCAACCTGGCCGGACGGACCACGAAGGCCCTCCTGCGCCGCATGCTCCGCGGCCGCGTCCCGGACGCGATCCTCCAGCGTCCCAAGAAGGGCTTCGGCGTCCCCCTGGCCCGCTGGCTCCGGACCGACCTGCGCCCCCTCCTCGACGAGCACCTGGCGCCCTCCAAGATCGCCCGCGAGGGCTACTTCCGTCCCCAGGCCGTGTCGCGGCTGGTGGCCGCCCACCTCTCCGGCGCCGCGAACGTCCGCAAGGAGCTCTACTCCCTGCTGGTCTTCGAACTCTGGCTCTCGCGCTACCTGCTGTAGGACCCGCACAGTCCGATAACACCAGCCATCCCGAGCAGTTGCAAAGTTCTCACCCGGTTTGCGCCTGTGCTATACCCGGGTGTCACGCTCCTGCCCGTTCCTTGATGGTGGAGGTCGCCATGTTTTCAACCGTGCGCGAACTGCTGGCCTACCTGCGAACGGAAGAAGTCCGGTCCGTGGACATGAAGTTCACATCCCTGATGGGCCGGCTGCACCACGTCACCCTGCCCGCCTCCAAGTTCGACGAATCCATCTGGGAGGAGGGCATCGGCTTCGACGGCTCCAACATGCCCGGCTTCAAGAGTGTCGAGGCGGGCGACATGGTCCTGGTGCCGGACCCGGCGACGGCGTTCCTGGATCCCTTCTTCGAGCACAAGACCCTGTCGCTGCTGTGCGACGTGGCCGAGGCCGGGACGCTGGCGCCCTTCCCCCGCGACCCCCGCGGCATCGTGCGCCGCGCCGAAGCCCACATGATCGCCACCGGCCTGGCCGACGAGGCGCGCTTCGGCCCCGAGTTCGAGTTCTACCTCCTGGACAGCGCCCTGTTCGAAAACGGCACCGGCCTTTCGAACTCCCAGTTGTCCTGCCGCGAAGGCCGCTTCCCGGGCTGCGACGAGCACCGCGAGGCCGTGTCGATCGCCCCGAAATGCGGGTACCACGCCGCGCCGCCCCAGGATGCCTTCTTCAACATCCGCAACGAAATGGCGCTCCTCCTCGAGGAGGCCGGCGTGGACGTGCGCTACCACCACCACGAGGTGGGCTCCCCCGGCCAGCAGGAAATCGAGGTCCACCTGGCCTCTCCGCTGCGCCAGGGCGACGTGTCGATGATGGTGAAGTACTTCGTGAAGATGGTCGCCCAGAGCCATGGCCTGGTTGCGACCTTCATGCCCAAGCCTTTCTTCGGCGAAGCGGGCAGCGGCATGCACTTCCACCAGCACCTGTTCCTGCAGGGCAGCCCGCTGTTCGCGGACCCGTCGGGCTACGGGGGTCTGTCCCGCGCCGCGCTGGCGTACACCGCCGGCCTCCTGTCCCACGCCCCGGCGCTGCTGGGCCTGACGAACCCGTCCACGAACTCGTACCGCCGCCTGGTGCCCGGCTACGAGGCGCCGGTCAACGCCTTCTTCTCGCTGGCCAACCGCAGCGCGGCGATCCGCATCCCGAAGTACACCCGGGCCGCCAGCGAAAAGCGGATCGAGTTCCGGACCCCCGACGCCACCTGCAACCCCTACCTCGCGATGGCCGCCCAGCTCCTGGCCGGCCTCGACGGCATGCAGCGCGACCTGGACCCCACGGCCCTGGGCTTCGGTCCCATCGACGGCAACGTCTTCGACATGTCCGAGGCCGACCGCAAGGCCACCATCAAGCCGCTCCCGGCCGGCCTGGACGAGGCCCTCGAGGCCCTCCTTGCCGACCACGCCTTCCTGACCGCCGGCCGCGTCTTTTCCGACCTCCTGATCGCCGACTGGGCGCGCCTCAAGCGCATTTCCGAGTGCGACGCGGTCCGCATGCGACCGCACCCCTACGAAGTCGAACTGCACCTTGACTGCTGACCCCCGACGCAGTCCCCCATCGCTCCCTTCTTGACAATCGCGGCCCCAGTGGGTTAAAAATCTCCCGCTTTGGACGGTGGCGCCATAGCCAAGCGGTAAGGCAGAGGTCTGCAAAACCTCCACCCCCGGTTCAAATCCGGGTGGCGCCTCCAAGCAGTAACACTCGTCCCCCGCATCGCAGCAAGGTGCTTCCATACCCGCTCAACCACCCCTCGAAACACCTGCGTCGTCCGTTTGGCCCCCCGTTCGACTCCCCCCTAAACTTCAAGCGGGCACCGGCCGATAAGGCTGCCTGCATTCTTTCGCCACGGGTCCGAACGCGGCAATCGGGACCCGGAAGGCCGCTTCCAGCCGGAGCCAGGCAACGAGGAGGGTTCCATGAGAAATCGAGGCATCTGGATGATCCTGGGGACGGTCATGGCCGTCGCCGGTTGCGCCGGGTCGGGCGGATCGGACCTTCCCTACGAGGCCGACGCCTATCCCGACGGGTGGATCAACCCGGGGGACGTGCCGACGCAGGCGTGCCTCAGCCAGAACGTCTGGGCCCACCCCGACTTCGACTGGCTGATGATCCGCCCGCTGGAAATCCAGATCACGGTGGTGCATCTGGACGGCGAGCCCTGGCCGGAAGTCGTGGTCTCGGTCTTCGACGACGCCTCGGACCTGCCGGGCAACCAGACCTTGCTGGCGGAAGGGATGACCGACGCGGACGGCCTCTGGACCGGAACCGCCGTGCTTCCCACGGACCAGGCGGCGGTCAACGTCGTCGTCAACATCATGGGTGCAAAGAACCGGGACCGCTTGCCCGTGGCCGACGGCCGGGTGATCGCGGAATTCGGAAGGGGGGAATGACCATGAAGACGATGCGCATCCTCGTGGTCGCGGTCCTGCTGATCGTTTCGACGGCAGCCACGGCCCTGACCTTCGACAGCAAGGGCAAACTGACCTGGCGATTCCTGAACGGCGGCACCTTCAAGTCGGGGCACGACAGTTCGGGCATCCCGAACACCATCACCAAGAAACTGACCATCCCCAGCGATTTCCTGACGCGACTGGCGGCCGCCCTGCCCGAGCAGCGTGACATCCGGACCACCAACCCCGACCTGATCACCGACGACTTCGGCGCCAACGTGCACATGAAGAAGGAAGCCGACGTCTACGTGACCTTCATCCACGAGGGCGCGGGGTACAAGAATTCCCTGGGGTTCTTCACGTTCCCCGACGGGGGCATCCCGCAGACCCGGAACGACATCAGCGAAACCATCGTCTTCCCGAACAGTTCCTACAACAACAGCGGCGGTTCGGACGCCGGCATGCGCTCGGGCGACACCATGAAGATCGGGCACTTCGCGACCGGCACGAACATCGGCTTCGCCATCGTCGCGAACGGCTTCGACAGCAAGACCGGCGTCACGACGGTCCCGACGGGCGGACCGCCCGGGGGCGACGCGGTCTACTACACGATCAAGGCGCTCAACCCGGAAATCGACCCCGCCCTGAAGGCCCACACGGTGCTCCTCAGCGACGCGAAGTCGGGCTTCGTGGTCCTGGGCATGGAAGACCTGAATCGCAGCGCCGGCAGCGGGTGCGACCACGACTTCAACGACACGGTCTACACCGTCACCTCGATCCCGGCCGACGCCATCGACGTCACGAACATCGCCCCGGTGCCGGAGGTCAAGGACGCGGACAAGGACGGCGTCCTGGACGGCAACGACGATTACCCGAACGACCCGAACCGCGCCTTCGACATCTACACCCCGTCGAAGATCGGCTTCGGCTCCTTCGTGTTCGAGGACTCCTGGCCGAACCACGGCGACTACGACTTCAACGACGTCGTGCTGCGCTACCAGTTCCTGCGGGTCGAAAACAAGGCCGGCAACGTGCTGGATCTGGTCGCGAAGTTCCAGTTGGCGGCGTGGGGCTCCGAAAACCACGACGGCCTCGCCCTCCAACTGCCCGGCATCTCCCCGGCGGTGGTCCAGACGGCGCTGCTGTCGATCGACGACGGCACGGCCGTGCCCCTCACGCCCGAGGCCGGTCAGGCCAACCTCGTCTACAAGGTGTTCACGGACCAGGGCGACTACGTCAACCAGACGCGCACCTGCCTGTACTTCAACACCGAAGCGGGCTGCTACGAAAGCGCCGCGCCGACGTTCGAACTGCGGATCACCTTCAAGACCGCCCAGGCGCCGACCACCCTGGGCGCTCCGCCGTGGGATCCCTTCCTGTTCCGCACGAACGCCCGCGGCCACGAAATCCACCTGCCCGGCCACGCGCCGACGTCCCTGGCGGACATGACGCTGTTCGGCACCGGCGACGACAACTCCAGCGCCGCCACCGGCAACTGGTACAAGTCGGTCTGCAACCTGCCGTTCGCCCTGGACATTCCTTCCGAGTGGGCGTGGCCCCTGGAGGGCGCCGAACTGTCGGCGGCCTACCCGAACTTCCTGGATTGGGTCCAGTCCTCGGGCGCCGTGTCGATGGACTGGTACAAGACCGGCGAGGTCCCGCAGTACATCTGGTCCCACTAGCCTCCCGCCAGGTACTCCACCCTCACCCGCGACCGTCCCCCTCCCGACCGTTTCCAGCCCACACCCTCCCTGCCTCGAACGGTCGCAGCCCGGCCTCCATCTCCCGGCAGAAAACTTGACGGTCCCCCGGACGGCGGGACAATCGAGCCGGGTCGGAACGGGAGGCCTCCATGCGGTCATTGCGGGGACGGATCGGCGTGCTGGCGGCCGTGTGGACGGCGGTGCGCGTGCTGTCATGCGGCGGCGAAGGGTCCGATCCGAACGGCACGCCCGACCCGGACGAGGGCGGCTCCTTCAGCCAGGTCATCACCGCGGCCGAAGGGGGCGACGTCCTCACCGAGCAGGAGTGGGGCCGGCTGACCATCCCGGCCGGGGCGCTGGACAGCGACGCCGAGGTGACCCTGTCCCCCGTGCCCGCGGAAGCAGGTTCGGTCACCAGCGTGTACGTCGTCGGCCCCGTCGGGGTCGCGTTCGATCCAGCGGCCCGTCTTTCGATCGTCTACGACGGCGATCCCGGCTCCGGCCGGGAGGCGGTTCTGGCCAGGTTCGTCGATGGCGGCTGGGCGGCGATCACCGGCTCGGTCGCCAGCGAGGGTCGTCTGGCAGGCGACATCCCCGGCGCGGGCCGGTACGCCGGCATCCTCCGGAACACCCCGGAGCCCGTCGTGATCGACTGCGCCCAGGTGAAGGCGGATTTCGCGCCGTGCGGCGGCGCCATCCCGGGGACCTGGCGTCTGGCGGGTTCCTGTGCCGTGGGCGCCCCCTTCCCCCTTCCGGCGCCCGACTACTGCCCGACGCGCACGGGAACCTGGAGCCTGGAACAGACAGGGATCGTCAGCATCACCGAAACGTCCGAATCGGTCTTCCTGGACCGGAACGTCCGCACCGCCCAGTTCCAGGCGCCGGCGTCGTGCTTCCCGGACGGGCAGTCCTGCGGCGACACCACGCTGGTGGACGAGTTCGCCACGTCGTGCAGCAAGGCGGCAGACGGCTGCGCCTGTACCGGCGTCCACCTGAACCCGGCGCTGCCCACGGACCCCGTCACCCTCGGCATCGTCGGAAACGAACTGGTGCTCGTGGACTCGGAAGGCGTCGAAACCTCGCGCCAGCCGTTCTGCGTCAGTGGAACCACCGCCGTGATCCAGGCCACCTGGAGCCCGACCGTCGACGGCGAGCCGGTCCAGGTCCTCTGGGTGCTGTCCCGCTGAGGCCCGCACCCCTGGGGCCGTCCTTCTGACCGCCGTCCTTCGGAAGTCCATCCCGCTGACGTCCATGCATCCACCCGCGCCCTCGCCGGTCCATCGAACGCCCCGCCGGCGCACCGTCCCGGCCCACCGGCGGCCCGGCCCGACACCGTGACGATCCACCTTCCGGCGCGGCAGGTCGTGACAACGGGGGCGTTTCACAGGCGGGAGGGGTCGAGGCCGGTTAGGGGGAACCCCCCTCTGTCATTCAGGGGAGGTTCCAGTCGGGGGAGAGGGTACGGGTTGGGGAGGGAAGGAACTGGAGGACCGACCGAGGCCGGACGGACGGTTCTAGTCGTACACGCACTGGCCCTTGTAGCAGGTCTGGCCGTTCGCGCAGAGGCCCTTGCCTTCGTCGATCTGGCCGTCGCAATCGTCGTCCACGCCGTTGCAGATCTCGATGGCGTCCACTTCCGACAGGCCGCCGTTGCCCAGGCACACGGCTTCCAGGCCGTCCGCCGAGCAGGCCTTCACGCCGGTCGAGGCACAGGCCGACTGGCCGATGGTGCAGGTGGCGCCGACGTCGAAGCCCTCGTCCACCTGACCGTCGCAGTTGTCGTCCACGCCGTTGCACATCTCGGCCTTCGGCCTGTCGATCACGCACTCGGCCCAGACGCCGGCCGCACAGGTTCGGTGACCCGTGCCGCACGCCGATTCACACGCCTGGGTCAGGCCTTCGTCGATCTGCCCGTCGCAGTCGTTGTCGACGCCGTCGCAGAACTCGCTGGAGATCTCGATGGCCGGGGTCAGGCAGAAGGCGCCCACGCCGGCCCCGTCGCACACCCACTTGCCACGCACCTGGCACGCGGAGCCCACGGTCTCGGTGCAGGTGGCGCCCAGGTTGTAGCCCTCGTCGACGTCGCCGTCACAATCGTTGTCCAGCCCGTCGCAGCCGCCGCAATCCTGCATCGCGTAGACGCCGTTCACGTCAAACCCGTCGTTCGTCGACTCAACGTCGGCGATCGGGGTCACGTTCACGATGCGGATCCGGTTGGCGGTCGTCAGGGTGCCCAGGTCGAATTCGTTCGCGACGTTCGGGCGCTTGTCCGTCGTCAGGTTGGAGGCCTGGCCCAGCTTGACCCAGTTCTTGTTGACGGTATCAAAGGCGTACACGTCGGCGTTTTCGGTGGCGTAGGCCGTGCTGCCCTTGTAGGTCTTCTCGGTGATCCGGAGGTCGGCGCCCGGGCCGTTCTGCACGGGGCAATCGAACTCGACCTCGATGAAGCCGTCGAAACCCAACGCGAAGAACACGCTGTCATCGTCCGTCGCGTCGAAGTCCAGCGCCTCGGCCGGGTTCGAGGAAACGGCGTTGACCGCGGCTCCCGCCTTCGTGGTGCCCTGGAAGAACGCGCTGACCCGGGCCGCGGCGTAGGGGGCCTCGTGGGGGCCTTCGTTGGCACCGGGGTACATGGAGGCGTCGTGGTCGTTGCAGTCGCCCATGCAGGAAGCCCACCCGTCGCCGTCCTCGTCGAATCCCTCGTCCGTCAGGCCGTCACAATCGTTGTCGATGCCGTCGCAGATCTCCACGGCCGTCGTAGTCGCCAGGGCTTCCTCGATCAAGGAGATGTCCGAGTCGGGCTTGAGGAACTTGGGGACGTTCTTGCCGCCGTGGGCGGCGAGGGTGGCCAGGAGCGCCTGATCAGAGGCATTGTCGTACGTGACGACCAGGGTTTCCACGCCGATGGCCTTGAGGGCATCGATCGCCGCAAGGGCGTCGCCGTCGCAGGTGTCGCCGCCCGCAACAAACAGGATGACCGCGCGCGAGCGACCGTTCGACGCATGACCATTGTAATAGTCGCGAGCCTTGAGCAGGGCCGATCCCACGGCCGCCTTGCCGCCAATCTCGATGCCTTCCAGGCGGGAAACGATCCAGCCGTAGGGAGCGCCGGGCTCGACCGCCACGTCACCCACGTCGCAGGACGCCGGGCAGAGGTTCGTGTTGCCGCCGTCCTTCTTGTCGATCCAGGGGAACGTCAGGAGGCCGAAATCCACGGCCTTCTTGAGGTGCGGCAGGGTCCGCTTCATGGCGTCGACGACCAGCTGCCCGCGGGACAGGTACTTGCTGCCCTGCTTGTAGCCGGAAGGGTCGCCCATGCGCGTCGACGTGTCGACCAGCAGGAGCACTTCGGAGCCGACGCCACCGCAGGCCGCCGACTTGAAGGACCCCTGGGGCACCGTGGTCGTATCGGTTGCGGCCTCGGGCGTACAGCCGAACAGGCTGACGGCGCCCAGGACAATCGCGACACAAAAGGCGCTGTTCTTCGTCTTCATGATTCTTCTCCTGCCCCCAGGGCCTGGTTCTCCGCTTTCTTCGGCACCCCCTCCGAAAACCTTTAGAGGCGGATGATCGCCGCAAGAGCAGGATCGACGCGCGCGGGCCGGAGATGCGGGGGGAGGCTCGGAGGGACGGACTTGACCGCCGTCCCGGGGAACGGTACAACCGCCATGGTTCGACGGCGCAGGAAGCCGGTTTGATGCCGGCACTGCCCCCGCAACTGTAACCGGGGACGAACCCAGGGTGACCACGGGCGCGGGCGCGCCGGGAAGGTCTGGGGGAGAACGATCCGGAAGTCAGGACACTGCGCGTCGGCCGCAAGCGCACGCTGTTTCGGGAGGAAACAAATGCGTTCGGGCCCTCTTATACCCTCGCGACATCTGCGGCGGACATCAGGGACGGACCCATGGATCTTCCTGCCCGAACGGCGGCAAGGAGGGTTCCCATGCGGTTCGGTACCAGGAGTTCGTTCCTAGTTCAGTCGGTGGCGATCGTGGCGCTGTTGTCGTCCGGGGCGGGGTGTGACTCGGATTCCGGCAGCAGCGATCAGGACGCCATCCAGTCGGACGTGCCCACTGCGGCACTGGCCATCACGGGGTCGTACACCGACGGGTTCGGGGCGCAGCACGAGATCGCGTCCGACACGTGGGCGGTGACAGGCGACATGGGCGCGGGCCCGGTGACCAGCACCTTCCTCCTGACACGCTACGACAACACCTCGCACTGGGTGGTCGGGCAGAACGACGCGACCAACCAATTCAATGCGGGACAATGGAGCCGCTTCGACTGGGCCACGGTGGGGGCGATCCTCTACTTCTGCCAGACGAGGTACGACGCGGCCGACGAGGCGGAGGCCCTGGCCGCGACGCCGGCCGACCCCACCGACCCGGTGGCCGGCGGATGCAGCGGCTTTCCCTGGACGGTGCTGACCCCCGTGGTCAAGTGACGGGCCGGTTCCAGGCACATCCGGGGGAGGCGGCCGTGACGAATCCAGGAACGACGCGCATTCGAAGGCCACAACCGTCCTGGAGGGCGGCATGGGTGGCCGCAGGGATGGTCTGCTGGATCGGGGGATGCGGAGCCGACGAAGGACCCCAGGGGGTCGTCGCAGACCTGGTGGTGGAAGCCCCCGGGGCCAGCGGGGAGGCCTTCGGGGATCCGCAGAAGGCGGTCAATGGCGTCCGGGGAGGCGGCGACGCGACCGGAAGCACCGACGTCTTCTCGCTGGGATACGACACGGGCAGGAACGACGTCCTGGTGCTGCGATGGTCGGGACGCCGGGTCCAGAACGGCCCCGGGGCCGATCTGGTGGTCTTCGAAAACCCCTTCATCATCGCGAACGGCAAGGCGTCGTTCCTGGATCCGGCGATCGTGTCGGTGTCGATGGATGGCGAGACGTGGGTCCAGTTCCCCCACGCCTACCTCGCGGCGGATCCGGCGACCTACTCGGCTGATTCCACGTCGTGGCAGGGTTTCGCCGGCCTGACCCCGGTTCGGTGGAACCAGGACAGGGCCGACGTGGACCCGTTCGACCGGGACGCTGCCGGAGGCGATGCGTTCGACCTGTCGGACCTGCCGGCGGACGACGGCGAGGCGGACATCCTGAGGCTGGAGGGGTTCCGCTTCGTGAGAATCCAGTCGGCCGCAACGCAGGTCGATCCGCGCACGAACGCCCCGTACCCCCACGATGCCGCGGCCACAGGCCCCGACATCGACGGCGTGGCTGCACGGTACTTCGCACCCGACCTGTAACTCCCCTTCCTTATGTTCGCGCGCGAGGCCGGCACCCCGGCCGCAGGCCCCTCCCGGCCTTGCGGGGTTCCGGCGCGATCCCTATGCTGACGTCCCGGAGCGGGCCGGGACGGCGGTGAAGGCGTGATCGAAGTCCTGCACGATCGGATCGACGCGTTCTTCCGGGCAGCCACCGAGGCCCAACCTGCGGCCTTTTCCTGCGCGCCGGGATGCGACGCCTGCTGCCGCGTGGACCTGGCGGTGTTCCCCGTCGAGGCCGCGAGGGTGCGGGCGGCATTCCAGGCGCTGACGGCCCAGGCGCGTCGGGACGCGGCGGCCCGCGCCAGGGCCGGGAAGCACTGCGCGATGCTGGACGGCGCGGGACGATGCCGCGTGTACGGGGCGCGCCCCGCGATCTGCCGAAGCCACGGCCTGGCCATCCTGGTGGACGGCCGCCTGGATGCCTGCCCGAAAAACTACCGGGACGAAGCGCCGCGGCGCCCGCACGTGCTGGACATCGAGACACTGAACGAGGCGATCGTCCGGGTGGATGCGGCCTTCGGTGGGCGCGGGGAACGGGTGCGCCTGGCGGACATCGCCGTCGAGGAGGACGGGGAGGCCCGGTAGGCTCCTAGCCCCGACGGATTATGGACGAGGGGTTGGTGCGCAGAGGCTGCTCGTCGCCGTAGACGACCTTGACCGAATCCAGGTCGGACAGGCCCGCCCGGTCCGCGATTTCGTCGATCCGGGCCATGATGTCGGCGTCGGTAGCGTCCTTCAGGGCTTCCATTCGCGGCGCCGCAGCGGCGCGCAGGGCGGACCGGCCCGGGAGAGGGGCGTTCGGGGCGGGCAGCGGCGGCGCCTCGAACCTCGGGGCGGGCGCGACGATCACCGGGGGATCGACCCTCGCCAGCACGCCGTCGATTTCACGCAACTGGATCGCCAGAAGGTGGGCCACGCGTTCGACCAGCGCAGCGTCGATCGGTTCGATGGCCTCGCAGGCGGCCGCAAAGGTCGCCCGGTCGATTTCGAACAGGCCGGTTTCGCCGATCGCCCGGATCAGCGTCGCCCGCGGCTCGTCCACGAACAGTTCGTGGAGCCCGACGGCCTCCCCGGCCTTCAGCACGGCCATCCGCTGGCCGCCCGCCGAAAGCACCTCGAGTTCACCCCGGACGATTACAAAGGCGGATCCCTTGGGATCGCCCGGCTCGTAAAGAACTTCCCCATCCGCCAGACGTTGCCGCGCGAACCGCGTTGTCAGGCCAAGAATCGTGTCGTCGGGGAGCCCGTCGAAGAAGGCCAGTGTTTTCAGGTACGGGAGGAAGTTCTTCAAGCCATTACCGTCCGAACAACCGATCCATCAAGGATCGTCGGGCCTCACCGGCCCCGAGGGAGGAATTGGCGGCCCGCCGCTGGTCGACGACCTGGGTCGCCCGGGTCGAGGCCCGAACCAGCCGAACCGCCATCCCACGCGCCAGGTTGGCGACGAGACGGGTGGCTACAACGGGCTGTTCCGCGCGAAGACGGGCAAGGCCGCGGGCGTCGAGCACCCAGCACGTCGTGGAGCCCTTGGCGATCCCCAGCGCGCGGCGGGGATGGCCATCCAGCAACGCGGCCTCCCCGAACGCTGCGCCGCGCCCCATGCGGGCGAGGATCGTCTGGGAACCGTCGGGCTCGCGACGAAGCACCTCGACACCGCCGTCGGCGATGACGAAGAACGACTGCGCCCGGAGGTTCCCGGAAAACACCGTTTCACCCGGCAGGTACGATTCCCGACGCCCCACCTGGGCCAGCGCCGTGAAATCGTCCGGGGTCAGTCCGGAAAAGACAGTGGCGCCTCGAATATCGAAGTCTTGTGCCATTCGCTTCCAGCCCGTTGGATTGCGGGATTATGGCGGATTTGACGCTCCGTGTCAACCTCGTGACACGGGAAGACCCATATGGGGCGCGGCCAGCCCCCCCGGGGGGGATCAAGAAAGGACGGCGGACACGATGGCCTGGGCCTCATCGAGGATCGTGCGCAGGTGGTCGGGACCGCGGAAAGACTCCGCGTAGATCTTGTAGATGTCCTCGGTCCCGGAGGGCCGCGCCGCGAACCACCCCTGCCCGGTCACGACCTTCAGGCCGCCGATGGAGGCTCCGTTTCCCGGAGCCCGGGTCAGGCGCGCGACGATGGGATCCCCGGCCAGCGTCTGCGCGGTCACGGCCTCGGGCGACAGGCGCCCCAGGAGCGCCCGCTGGGTGGCGTTCGCCACGGCGTCGATGCGCGTGTAGACCGGGGAACCGAATCGCGCTTCCAGGTCCTTGTAGCGGGTGGCCGGGTCGGTGCCGGTGATTGCCGTGATCTCGGCGGCCAGGAGGCCCAGGATCAGGCCGTCCTTGTCCGTCGTCCACACCGTGCCGTCCTTTCGCAGGAACGAGGCGCCCGCGCTTTCCTCGCCGCCGAAACCGAACGAGCCGTCCGCCAGGCCCTCCACGAACCACTTGAAACCCACCGGGACCTCGCAGAGCCGGCGGCCCAGCGACGCAGCCAGCCGATCGATCATCGAGGACGACACGAGCGTCTTGCCGATGGCTGCGTCGGGACGCCATCCCGGACGATGGGTGAAGAGGTACTCGATCGCGACCGCGAGGTAGTGGTTCGGATTCAGGAGGCCCCCCAGGGGCGTCACGATCCCGTGGCGATCGGCGTCGGGGTCGCAGCCGAAGGCAACGTCGAACCGGTCCTTCAAACCGATGAGGCCGGCCATCGCGTAGGGCGAGGAGCAGTCCATGCGGATCTTGCCGTCGTGATCCAGGGTCATGAACCCGAACGTCGGGTCATGGGAAGCGTTGACGACTTCCAGGCGCAGGCCGTAGCGGTCGGCGATGCGATCCCAGTAGGCCAGGGAGGCACCGCCCAGGGGGTCCACGCCAATGCGGATGCCCGCGGCTGCGATGGCGTCCAGGTCCAGGCACGAGGAAAGGTCCTCGATGTACGGCGCGGCGAAGTCCATCATGCGCGTCGTCGCGGCGCCCAGGGCACCCCGGAACCCGCGCCGACGGACGTCCTTGAGGTCGTTTTCCAGCAGCACGTTCGCCCGGTCCTGGATCCAGGTGGAAACGGACGTGTCGGCGGGGCCGCCATGGGGCGGGTTGTACTTGACGCCGCCATCGGTCGGAGGGTTGTGGGACGGCGTGATCACGATGCCGTCCGCCAGGCCGGCGGTGCGCCCGCGGTTGTACCCGAGGATCGCGTGGGACACGACCGGCGTCGGCACGGGAACCAGGCCCTCCGGAAGGACCACAGCCACGTCGTTAGCCGCCAGGACCTCCAGGGTGGACTCCAGCGCGGGACGCGACAGGGCATGGGTGTCGACGCCCACGAACAGGGGGCCGGTGATGCCCTGCGACGCGCGATAGTCGGCAGTCGCCTGGGCGATGGCCAGGATGTGAGGTTCGTTGAACGCGGTCCGGAGGGACGAACCGCGGTGTCCCGAGGTGCCGAAGACCACGCGCTGCGCCGGGTCCTTCGGGTCGGGGGTGCGGTCGTAATAGGCGGCCACGAGGGCTTCGACGTCCACCAGGGATTCCCGGGGAGCGGGCTTCCCGGCGAGGGGGTGCAGGGCCACGGGAACCTCCTTGTCCTACGGTCGCGACCGGCACAGGATGATGCGTGTCGCAAGAACGTGCAACTCCCTCCGGCAGGGAACGACGAGTTTCGCGAGGATCGCAGGGCCGGGACGGGCCGGGGGGCAGGCGGGATCAGGGGGTTACCGAGCCCATCTGCTGGAGGCCGACGCAGTACGCCGGGGTCGGGACCTGGCAGACGTAGACGGGCGTGCTGCCCTCCGCGTCGGTGCCGCGCCGGACCGCGCAGGTCTGGCCCGTGGGGCAGTCCGCCGAGTCCTTGGACGGATCGCAATCGCGCGAGCAGAACGCGGGCAGGTCCCACTTCCCGTCGCCGTTGGTGTCCACGGCCCGCCGCGGCTTGAATCCGCCGCCATCCGCGTCCACGCGGATCGGGTTCGTGGCGCCCCAGGGGAAGGTCGGATACGAGTCGGGCAGTTCGATGGACCCGGTCAGCGAGGACACGTCCAGGCCGAAGGCCGCGACGCTGTCCAGCAGGCCCGCGAAGGACGCCAGGATCTGGTCGGCGGCCAGGGCGATGACCGTGGAGATCAGGATGTTGCCGTACGACTCCCGCTTGTAGACCGGCGACAGGGCAGCCGCGGAATCGGTGCCGTAGGCGATGGCCAGGTACCACGCGTCCACGGCGGGCCGGTCCAGGGCGACGTCGCCCTCGAAGTCGATGATGTCCTCGGTCTTGCCGTCCGTGTAGATCTGCTTGACCAGCGCGCTGTTGCTCCAGATTTCGACGCGGTCCACACGGACCCACGACGGGGTCTGAACGCGCAGGTGGGCGATGATCTTGCCCGCGCCCTTCGCGGTCAGCGTGCCGCCGATGTCGACCGGCTTCCCGCCCTCCTCGCGCAGGGTCATCTGGATGTAGGGCCCGGCCGAGATCGTGGCCTTGCCGGCCTTGTAGGCCCGGTTCATTTCGTCGCGGTCGACGGCCGACGGGGTGTCGGTGCCCAGGGAGATGTACGTCCGCGGGGAACCGATTTCCTTGGACGTCCCGTGGGAGTCCGAGTTGCCGATGCCGATGACGTCGAAGCCCACGTCCAGGAAATGGAACCAGTCCTCCAGTACCTCGAACCGATCGGTGCAGGGGCGGACGTCGTCCGCCGGACATTCGTCCCGGCACCACAGGACGCACTGGGTCGTCCAGCCGGTGCCGCCGTCGTCCACCGACTTGGCGCACAGGGGGTGGTTCTTCGAGACGCAGGCAGTGCAGGCGTCCTTCTGGCTGCACCCGATGTCCAGAAGCCTGGTCGGATCCGCGGCGACTCCGGCTTCCGAAGCCGTCTGGAAGTACGCGTCGTTTTCCTGGGGCGTGCGCTCGACCTGGTAGCGCACGGACATCGCCTTCAGGCCTTCGAGGGCCTGGCGCTTGCACTCCAGCATGCTGCGGTCCGCCGTGCACGCGTCGAAGGCGGCGCGGGCCTCCTGGTGCCACCGGCAGTGGTCGCGACCGACGATCCAAGCGGACCGGGTCGCCTCGGGCAAGGTCGTGTCCGCGGCCTGCGTTTCCGCCTCGGCGCAGTTGGCGATCGGGTCGGCCAGCAGCCAGGCGCAGATCGAGTCGCTGCCGTTGTACGCGAACTGCGTCTTGTCCTTGACCCCGAGAATCTCCCGGTAGCAACGGTTGTGGCGCTCGGTTTCGCCGACCGTGGGGGTGTGCAGGTACTGGAGGTTCTTGCCGTTCATGATTTCGATCGACGAGAAGTCGCAGGGCGCCTCCTCCATGACCTGGTTGCACATTTCCATGCCGGGCGTCTTGCGCGACAGGTCGTACCCCTTCATGCCGATCTGCGCGAAGTAGCCCATGAAGCCGTCGCGGGGGTGGTTCACCTGCAGCACGAAGGCGTCCTTGGGACCGTCCGCCTTGGCGAGGATCGCGTCGAAGAACTGGCGCACCGTCAGGCCGTGCCACTTCGGCGGATCGTGGTTGAAGCCCTTCGTGGCGTCGAAGGTCATCGGGAAGCCGATGTAGTGCCCGTATTCCAGCGGCGAAATCTCGGCGGACAGTTCGAACTGGAAGAACGCCTCGAGGCCGCCCTTCAACACGTAGGGGAGGTAGTCCACCTGGTCGTCGTGGTCCGTGGCGGCGAAGAACTCGACGCCTTCGGCCGCGGCGGTCTTGACCCGGGTCTCCATCGCGAGGCCCGAATCCACCGACCGTCCGGCGTGGACGTGGAAGTCGGCGCCGATGTTGTCGCGGGTGTCCACTTCGCGAATGAGGCCCATGCGCAGGGGCACCTTTTCGCCCGCGCGGACCTCGAAGTCCTCGACGACCGACAGGCCGTACTCGAAGCCGCGGGACGCCGTCACCTTGTAGAGGCCGGGGGGCAGGGTCAACGACCCGGCGCCCTCGGTGGAGTGCTCCAGCTTCATGACGCCGTGGTCGTAGCGGCTGTCGCCCAGTTCGACCTGGCTGAGGCCGTCCCAGTCCAGCACCTTGCCGGTCGCGTCCAGGCGCTGGAACGTCAGGCGCGCCGGGACCAGCATGCCGCCATTGTCCGTGATGCGGTACTCGACCTCGCCGGGACCCGGCAGGACCAGGTTCACGCGCACGGTGCCGTCCTTGGCGACCGTGACGGGCTCCAGGGCGGATTCCCCGCGGTCCGAGGCGTGGGCCATCACGAAGTAGCGCCCCGGAGGCACCGGGGCGTCGAAGGCCCCTGAATACTGGGGCGCCACGCCCACGTCCGTGAGCATCTGCATGGCCAGGCCGGAGTTCGCGAATTCGGCCTGGGCCATCGCACGGTACTCGATCCACGTTTTCGGGGCGGCAGCCGTCGGGTCGGTCCGCGGATCCTTCAGGACGAAGACGTCCACGTGACGCAACGGGGTCAGGGACCCCTCCTCGAAGACCGTGCCCGTCACGTTGCCCACGGGAGTGTTCCGGAGGGCGAACAGGTGCTTGACGGCCGAGGCCGTGTCGCCTTCGCCGACGGCCAGGTAGCGGGTGAACGCGTACCCGCGGTGGTTGTCCTGGGACGTCGTTCCGTCGGGCTGGTCCGCCAGCCGATCGCTGTCGGCGAAGTGGGTGAGGACCGCCGTCGCGGAGGTCGTGAACAGGGGCACGAGGACCTTGGACGACATGCAATCGTAGGCCGGGAGCAGGTCCACTGTGACGCCGTCACCCAGGCGCGCGGCCAGGGCGGCGCCCGGGCCATTCAGGACGGTGGCGACCCACGTCGCGTAGGCCGCGGCGCGCTGGTCGTCCGTGGCCGTTTCGCCGGGGTCCTTCGAGGTGTCCGTCGGAACGGTGACCAGCGGGATCGGACGGCGGTCCACGATGGACTGCCGGACGCGCGCCGCAGCGTCCTTGGCCGCGATGCCGGGCGCCAGGTCGAAGTCCGCCTGCCCGGTGATGGCCGCGGCCACCGCGTCCTCGGATGCTGCGTCCACCTTGACGATCGCGAGGCGATGGGAGGGGCAGTCGAAGCCCTGGCGCTCGTCGGGGTTGACGGTGGCCCACGCGTAGGAGACGTTGTCGGCGACGCCGGCCAGCCAGTCCATGGACAGCGGGCTGCCCATCGTGCCCACGCCCTGCCACATGTTCTCGAAAATCTTGCGATCGATGTCGAACCCGACGCCCGGCGCGAAGGGCGGCGAGTGGGCGCCGAAGAACAGGAAGTCGCCCACGACGACGCCGCCCCGCCAGTTGGGATCGACCCAGCGGTCCGGGGTCCCCAGGATGACGGTGAAGAAGTCGCGGCTTTCGTTGAACGTCGCCATCTGGGCGGGTTCCGGGGCGCAGGCGCAGACCGGGCACATCCGCTTGTAGGGGACGGAGCCGCCCACGTTTTCCGAGACCTCGGCCGTGGCGAAGCCGTTCGCGCACTGGAGCCCGCAGGCCACGGGCGCGCATCCCTTCAGCAGCGTGGCGGACTGGGGCGCCAGGGCCACCGTGGTGGTCTGCCGCAGGAACGATTCCCCGGGCCGCAGGGTGTACTGCGTCGTGAAATCGAACGAGATCTGCAGGCGGTTCAGCAGGCCGAAGAGGTTCAGGTCGGGCATTCCCAGCAGGTCGGGCAGCAGGCCGGCCAGATCGTTGGCCGTCAGTTCCATGCCGCCCAGCGTCAGCGGGTTCAGCATCCCGTCGATGAAGTCGCGGTTCAGGAACTTCAGCACGTCGAAGATGAACGCCGAATGGCCCTTCACCTCGACGATCGCCTCGGTGCCGTCGGAACCGTCCTTCAGGACGTTGACCTGCCCGTCGATGGGGGTCAGCTTGAAGCCGGCCTGCTCCGCGGTGACGACCTGCAGCGGGTTCATGGGGTTGGCGATCAGCAGGTTCGCCAGCGGGAACGCCTCGGCAAAGGCGTCGAAGCCCCTGCCGTTGCGGTACTCGGACTCGGAGCGCTGGAGGTCGACGTCCAGCACGGTGCCGCCGAAGAGCCCGGCGGTGAAGGTCGGCCCGGGAGCCGAGATCACCACCCGGATCTTGTCGTTTTCCAGCAGGAAATCGCCGATCTTGCCCTTGGCGGTCGGACCGCCGATGAGCTCGTCCTGGCGCTCGACCCGCTTGGCGCTCAACCCCCAGCCGTCCGTGCAGGCGGCCGCGGGCAGGAGCGTTGCAAGGACTGCAAGCAGCGCGATGCGCCGCATTCCGTTCCGGTACATGGCAGCCTCCCGGGCCATCAGAAGCCCAGCTGGACGCCCACGATGGCCGCGTCGTTCTTCAGTTTCTTCCCGTGCAACTCGATGCGGGTCTGGTACTCGAACGTCGCCTTCAGGAAGTGCTCGAAGAGGTAGTGGTTCAGCGACACGGCGACGACGACCTGGTCGCCCTCGGTGGTGAGGTCGAGGTTGTCGTTGATGTACTCGGTCCGGACCGCGATGCCGGTGTTCAGCATCTTGATCACGTACCCGATGGAGCCCTGGGCCGTCAGGCGACCGACTTCGGTCGGCGTCGTGGCGGTGGTGGTCGGGCGCTTCTGGGGGGCGGCGTGGTCCCAGGTGGCTTCGCCCAGGAAGTGGAAGCCGTAGGCCTTCAGGTGCAGGTACCCGGAGGCGCCGTACGTCTCGTCGGTCTTGCCGTTGGCGTAGAACCCGCCGCCGCCGAGACCCAGGCGCACCATGCCGCCTTCGAGGTCGGGCTCGCCCGAGCCCAGGGGCGCGAGGGGCTCCAGGTCGATGCGGCCCACGTAGGCCAGGCGCTCGAACCGGTTGCCCAGCGTGACGCCGGTGCCTTCGTATCCCTCGAAGAACGAGGACTTGCGCTGGATGCCGTTGAACAGGCCGAGGGTCAGGGTCAGGTGATCCTTCCACAGTTCGCTGTGGACGGTCAGGCCGAGGGTTTCGGCCGGGGCCATGGCCTTGACGCCGATGGCGCGGTCCAGGCTGGCCGTGCCGAACGACGAGTTCATTTCCGTCTTCACGAAGACGAACTTCTGCAGGCCGACCTTGAGGCCGAACCAGTGGGACGGCGTCCAGTCGACCCAGGCGGCGTACAGCGGGCCCCCCTGCTTTTCGCTGTCGAACACGTCCAGTTCGACTTCGTAGGAAACGGTCTTGAACAGGTGGCCGTCCACGCCGAAGCGGGTGCGCCGCAGGCGGAAGCCGGATTCCTGCATCTTGTCGCCCTCGGACAGCAGCGAGTCCTCGCCGGCCCACCCGCCCCAGACGTTGATCCGGGCGTGGATGGACAGGTCGAACACGCCGGTCTCGATGCGAGCCGGACCCTTGTGGAGCGTGGCCAGGAAGTCCTTCCGCCACGCCTCGTCGGCGGAAGCGGGGGTGGCCGCAAGCAGGACACCAAGCACGGGAAGCCAGCGCAGGATTCGGGGCGTCATGGATTCCTCCGGGGAAACCGAGTCGCCCGATCGTAGGCCGCAGCACGCGCGAGTCAACCCCGGAATGCGCATGCACGGCAATCGTCGCATTCGTCATCGAATCCGGCGACCGCCGGCGGCCGGTCCGGCGCGCGCCCGACGCGACTTCGGCGACGTTGACAGCGAGGGTCCATCCGGGGGACGATCGTCCGGACCCGAAAGGGCCGAGGTGCCGCGACGGCCGGGGCACGAAGGAGGCGGAAGCATGCGTGGCGCCATTTTGACTGCGGTCCTGATCCTGGTGGCGACGGGGTCTGCGGGCTGCGCGAAGAACGACTGCCACCGGCTGGCGGAACTGTCCTGCAATACGGATGGGACCAGCGCCGAGGACTGCCGTGCCGCACGAAGCGCCGCACGACGGGCCCGGACCGACGAGGAAATCAAGGCGTGCGGGACCGTGCTGAAGGCCTTCACCGCTCCATCGGCCGAGGCGAAGTGACGGGCATCGCGTTTTTCGACGTCGACCACACCCTGGTGCACGGGTCCACCGCCTTTCTTTGCGCCGGTATCCTGCGTCGGGAAGGCGTCCTGACCCGCCTCGACATGGTCCGCATCGCCTGGGCCCACCTGCGACACCACCTGGGCGTCCTGGATTTCGAGCGCGTGTACGCGATGGGCGTGAAGCCCTTCGTGGGGACCTCGTTCGAGAGGGGGCGTTCCCTCCTGGACGAGGGGTTCCGGGATCACGTGCGTCCGAACATCTACCGCGAGGGCATCGATCGCATGGAAGCCCACCGCCGGGCCGGCGACCGGGTCGTGCTGCTGTCGGCGTCGTCGGCCTGGCTGCTGGAACGGTTTTCCGAGGTGACGCCCATCGACGGGCTGGTGGCGTTCCGCCAGCACGTGAAGGACGGCCTGTTCGTCAACGACTGGGATCGGCCGATCCCGTACGGCGCGAACAAGAGGATCCTGGCGGAAGCCTATGCGGCGCGGGAAGGCGTCGCGCTGGCCGCATGCGCGTTCTACAGCGACAGCACGTCGGACCAGCCCCTCCTGGAGGTGGTCGGACGACCGGTCGCCGTGAATCCCGATCCCCGCCTGCGCTGGACGGCCCGCCGACGCGGCTGGCCGGTCGAGGACTGGACGCGCACCCTCGGGAACGTCCGGCAGTGAACCCCGCCCCCGCTTCCTTGCGATCCCTCCCCCTGGCCGGTATCGTACCGCCGGTCCGGATTCCGGTCCGGCAGGCTTTCCAGCGGAGGACCCCATGCGGTTTCACGGAAGACGCGCCGGCCTGTGGGCGGCGACGCTGATCGCCCTGGCGGCGTGCAACGGCAGCACCGATGCGTCCCCCGATGCGGGCCCCCTGGCGAAAGGGGTTGCGGGGGACGTTCCCGCGAAGGCCCCGGGCAGCCAGGGGCGAATCGCCTGCGACGCGCCCGAGTTCGAATGGGGCACCGTGCTGGCGGGCCAGGAAGTGAGCCACACCTTCGTCGTCAAGAACGTCGGGGAGGGGGTCCTGCGGATCCTCGGCGCCCGGGCCGGTTGCAGTTGCACGGCGGCCGTCGTTTCCGCGTCCGAACTGCCCCCGGGCGGGGAGGGGCGGATCGAGGTCAAGTTCAACACGAAGGGCCGGAAGGGCGTCACCAGCAAGACCGTGGACGTCACCACCGACTCCGAGACGAACCCGAAGCTGACCCTGACGGTGAAGGGCACCATCGAGGTCCTGGCCGCCTTCGAGAACGGGTACCTGGACCTGGGTCGGGTCATGATGGGCACCACGAAGACCCAGACGGTGCGGATCGAGGCGAAGGATCCCGTGGCCTTGCGCCTGTCCGATCTGAAGGTGTCCAACCCGGCGATCCTGAAGGCCGAGATGGTGGCGGGCGCCGCTGTGCCCGCGGTGAAGGTGACGTTCACCGCCGGCGATGCGCCCGGCAACGTCAGCGGCAACATCACGGTCGCCACGAACGTCCCCGAGGTCCCGGCGTTGACCCTGCAGGTCCGGGCCAGCGTCGGCGGCGACCTGGACGTGAGGCCTTCGACGGCGGTCCTGTCCCCCTTTGAAAAGGGCCAGCCCCCGCCGGAATTCACGATGCGCGTCGCTTCGATGTCGGCGCGGCCGTTCACGCTGCTGAAGCTGGAGGACCCGAGCGGCATGCTGGCCGGCAACGTCGCGCCCCAGGGAGGCGGCTGGCTGGTGCGGGTGATCGCCCGGAAGGCGCCGAAGACCTCCAGCGGGATCTTCTACGTGCTGACGGACCGCAAGGACCAGCCGCGGCTGGCCATCCCGTACGTGGTGTCGGACCCGGCCGTGTCGATCGCCAAGATGCGCGGCCCGGCGCAGCGCTCGGTGGCGCCGAAGGCAGCGCCCCCGCCCCCCCGGTAGGCTCGATTCCACCCCCGGATCACGACGGCATTGGCGTCAACGACAGGCGGTGCAGGGCTTCGGCGTCGACCTGGGCGCGGGTCCACAGCATCGGGTGATGCTCGCACCGGCGCCAGGCGTCCAGCAGGTCGTCGAAGTGGGGGCTGGAGAACTGGCCCGACTGGCCCGGCGCGTGGATGACCAGCGAACGCGACAGGTCGGCCATGTCGATGATCTGCCGGAAGGTGGGCGCCCAGGCGCGCGTCCCGTAGGGCCGATCGGGCATCATGGCGGTCTGGTTCGGCGTGTCCGAGTCGCCGCCGACCGGCACCGGCCCCAGGTTCAGGATGCGGTCCAGGGGCGGCTGATCGCCCAGCATGTGCGAGAAGGTGGCCCCGTGGAGGTCGCCCCAGTGCCACTGGGCGGGATCGGTGCCCAGGCGATCGCGCAGGAAGACCATCGCGGCCTTCAGGCCCGCCACCAGCAGCGCCTCGCGCCCCCCGGCTTCCCGGACCCACCAGGAGTCCGGGGTGTCCAGCAGCCGCAGCAGCACCTGGATGTCGTGCCCGTAGAACTCGTTGGTGAGGTTCACGGCCGGGTCGAACCCCAGGCCCAGCAGCCTGGATGTGAGGTCCTGGCCGAGCGCCGGTTCCAGCATGCGGCGCATGGTGGCGTGACGGGCGGCCTCGTAGACCGCGGCCGCCGCCGAGTGTTCGGTCAGGCGCCCGTCCCAGGCCCGCAACAGGTCCAGCGCGGCGCGCACGTCGGGGTCGATCGAGGTCAGGCCCTCAAGGCGCCGCACGAATTCGCGGGCCGGCAGACTGGTCACGTCGGCCTGCAGCGAGCGGCAGTCCTGCAGTCCCAGGCGGCCCCGCTCCTCGATGAACTGGTGCACGCGGAGCGCCCGGGAACCGCTGATGAAGGTGCGGCCCAGGAAATGGGGGTAGTCGGGACCGGCGATCGACTGGTTGCAGGACACGATGTAGCCCCGGACCGGGTTCAGGGCGTGCGGCATCTGTTCGAAGGGGATGGTTCCGACCCAGTCGCCCTGGCCCGTCCAGCCCGGCGAGGGCAGATCGCCCAGGCCCGACGACCGCACGGGCAGGGTCCCGGAATTCCAGTAGCCGACATTCCCGTCCACGTCGGCGTACACGATGTTCAGAGGGGGCGTTTCGACGCAGCGCATCGCCTCGACGAACCCGTCCCAGCCGGCCGCCCGGTTCAGCAGCAGCCACCCCCGGGCCGCCACGCAGGGCTGCAGGGCGGTGGACTGCAGCGCGAGGCGCTTGTCGATGGCGCCGAAGAGTCCCGACACCACCGGCCCGTGACGGGTGATGACCACCTCCTCGACGTGGGGCTTGCGACGGCCTCGGACGCGGATCTCCTCGCGGATGACCTCGGCGTCGGCGTACACGGGCGCGCCCGGGGCGGTTCCGGAGGGGGCGGGCACTTCGTACCGGTGGGGATTCGCCGGGTCGAAGCGCTCGACGAAGGTGTCCTCGGCGTCGGTGTGGGCCAGGGTCATGCCCCACGAGATGCGGGCGTTGTGGCCCACCAGGACCAGGGGAATGCCCGGCAGGGACACGCCCGTGACCTCGAAGCCGCCGCCCACCAGGTGGTTTTCGTACCAGAACGACGGCAGCATCAACGGCATGTGCATGTCGTTGGCCAGGATCGCGCCGCCCGTGGTCGTGCGCTGGGGGGACAGGGCCCAGGCATTGCTGCCCATGCCCCGGGCGGCGACGGGGCCCGAACCGGGAACCATGCCGGCGGGGTCGATCCCGCGCACCTCGATGCCGTCCGGCAGGGTCGGGATTTCGCCGGGCATGGGGCCGATTTCCAGTTCGGCCGCGGCCTGGGGACCCACGGCGTCCACCAGCATGGCGCGGACGACCTCGTTGGACCAGCCGCGGCACAACTGCCAGTACATGACGCGGCCCCAGGCCATGCAGTCGTGGGGCGTCCAGGGCGTCGGACGCCACCGGGCCAGGAACAGTTCGACGGGCGCCTTGAACGCCGGGTCCGCCAGGAAGGCGTTGACGCCGTCGCAATAGGACTGCGAGACGGCCAGGATGTCCGGGGGCGCGATCGCGATGTCCTTCAGCGCGGTCCGGCTGAACCCCAGGACGCGCGACGCCCGATCGGCGGGAAGACCGCCGGGGCCCAGCAGTTCGGACAACCGGCCGTGGCCGAACCGGCGGCCCAGTTCCATCTGGGCCAGGCGGTCCTGGGCGTGGACGTACCCCTGGGCCGCGAACAGGTCGTGGGAATCCTGGGCGTACAGGTGCGGCACGCCCCACCGGTCCCGGACGACCTCGACGGGCTTGTGCAGGCAGGGCAGGTGCAGGGCGCCGTCCAGGCGCGGCAGCCGGGATCGGTCCAGGCGGACGATCGTCCGTCGGGCCAACCGCGCCAGAAGGTCAAGCACGTCCATGAGGCCTCCGAGGTGTCGACGGGCCGGAGCGGCCGCGGGCATTGTAACGCGGAAGACGCGGTGCGTCAGAAAGGATGACGGACCGGGAGGCGCCGTCACGTGGGGGATTGTTCGGGCAGGCGCAGGGGTTCTTCGGCGGCAAGGCCGATGTCGCGGTCGATGTCGTCGGTACAGAAGAGGCTGGGGTCCACCTTCAGGCCCTTCACGGCCGGGATCGCGGAGGGGCGCTCGCGACCGCTGCGACGTTCGATCTTGTACAACTTCAGCCGGAACAGGGGCAGGTTTTCGACCCGGGCGATGTTGCGCGAGTGGTGGACGATGCGGTCCATGATGTTGAGGATGTTCGCGTACACGATGCCGTGGATCGCGTCGTCCTGCCTGCCCAGGACCCGGTTCTGGTAGCGGTCCCGCAGCGCGTGGCTTTCCGCCCGGTAGGCTTCCCGGGCCTCCATGACCTTCTGGGCACACTCGGCGAAGTCGGTCCGGCCGGGGTTCAGGCTTTCGACCACCATGCCCAGGATCGCGTCGACGCGCTGGTACTGCTGGACCAGCAGCGACATGCTTTCGTCGTCGAACCAGACGTGGCGATCCTCCTTGTCGTGCAGCACCTCGAACAGGGACTCCGCGTGGTCGCCGATGCGTTCGATGTCCACGGCCGTGCGCTGGAGGTACTGCAGCAGGACGGCCTGCCGGCGCGACAGGCGGCGACGGCCCACCTGCAGCAGGTAGTCGTTGATCGCGTCCTTCAGGAGGTCGACCGACGCCTCCTCGCGGGACACGATCGACGCGGCGTCGGGGCGACGTCCCACCAGGGCGCCCATGCCCTGCCGGAACATCTTGCGGGCCAGGGAGGCCATGCGCCGCGTTTCCTGCATCACCGCCACGATGGCCATTTCGGGCGTGTCGAGGTAGTTTTCGTCGAGGTACGAACGCGGCGGCGGCCCCGAGCGGCTGGGGGTGACCCGGCGGACCAGGCGCGCGTAGGGCTCGGCAAGGGGCAGCAGCAGCAGGCCGCTGACCAACTGGACCAGCGTGTGGGCGTTGGCGATCTGGCGCACCAGGTCGCCGCCGATCCAATGGATCACTTCGACGTATGCAGGCATCATCACGGCCGCCAGCAGGGCGCCCAGGATGTTGAACAGCAGGTGGGCGTATGCGGTGCGGCGCGCCTCGATGTGCGTCCCCAGGCTGCCGAAGAGGCCCGTGATGCAGGTGCCCACGTGGGCCCCGAGCACGAGGGGGAAGATTTGCCGGATGTCCGTGAACACGCCGCCTGCCGCCAGGGCGAACAGCATGCCGATGGTGGCGCCGCTGGACTGGATGATCGCGGTGATCAGCGTGGATACCGCGAGGCCGGTCAGGATGCCCACCACGGTCGAGCCGTCGGTGCTGGTCAGGAACTCGATGAAGACGCCGGCATCCTTCAGGGGGATGATGGACTTCGACATCGTTTCCATGCCCAGGAACAGCAACCCGAAGCCCACGAGCATGGAGCCGACGTTCCGCACCCAGTCCCGGCGGCCGGCGAGGAACAGCAGGAGTCCCAGGGCGATCGCGACGTGGCACAGGGGGCCGATCGAAAACGCGAAGATCTGCATCGAGAGCGTGGTGCCCAGGTTGATGCCCAGCACCAGGGGCATCGAGGCCCCCAGGGTGAGGAGGCCCGCGTCCACGAAGCCCACAACCATGACGATGGCGGGACCCGAGTGGACCAGGAAGCCCAGCACGCCGCCCGCGCCGTAGGACGCGACCCGGTTGCGCGTCAGGCGGCCCAGGAGCCCCCGAAGCTTGACGCCCGCCAGGGCCTGGAGGCCGCCGGACAGGACCTTCATCCCGTACAGGAAGAGGGCCAGCCCGCCCAGCAACTGGGCCAGGATCACGAGGTAGTCGGAAATGCTTTCCGGCACATTCATCCCGCGTTTGTAATGAAAATGCCACGGAATTGTCAAATTCTGTTCACGCGTGGGTGACGAAGGACCGGCGCGGGCGGAAGGAGGGACCATGGGTCGAGGCGATGACGGCAAGCGGGTGACGGTCCACCAGGAGGCTCCGCGCGGGGGCGGGACGTCGCTGGGAGACCTGCTGAGGAAGGCCGGGCTGGTGCCTCCCCAGGCGCCGAAGGTCGATGCGCCGCGCGAGGCGGCGCCGAAGGTTCGACCGGCGCCCCCGGTCGCCGGCGGGGACGGCGAGGCCCGGGTGACGGACCTGTCCGCATGCGGGAAGGTGGTCCTGCGCCGCGAGCGCAAGGGCCACGGGGGACGGACGGTCACGCGGATCGAGGGTCTCGGGATGCCGCAGGAGGCCCTGGAGCGCCTGGGCCGCGAGGTCGCCAAGGCCATGGGATGCGGAGCGCGGGCCGAAGAGGATGTGGTGGTGGTCCAGGGCGAGCCCGGCGATCGCCTGGATGCCTGGCTGACCGCCCGGGGGGTCCGGAAGGTGGTTCGCGGGAACTAGCCGCAACCGCACCCGCGACGTCACCGACGGACGGCCTCCACCACCAGGCGGTCGGCGTCGGGTCCGAACGGTGTGCCCATGTAGTCCCCGAAGCACTCCATCACGTCGAAGCCGGCGGCGGCCACCTCGTCCTGGACCTGGTCCGGGGACAGCCGCACCATCGAGAAGACCACGTCGTACGTCCGCAGGACCACGCCGTCCAGGATGCGAACCTCGCTGTACCGGTAGGTGATGTCGTCGATGCCCCGGCCGACGTCCGGCCGATCGAACGTCTCCTTTCGCATCTCGCGGCCATACTGGGACAAGGGAATCGTAGTCACGAAGCGCCGTTCCGGGAGGACGCCGGAGAGGCCGGACGGCGGCGGGATGGGCGCGTCCATCCACAGGAAGCCGCCCTCCACGAGGTGCTCGTGGCACCGGGCCAGGCAGGCGGCCCGGGCTGCGGGGTCGGTCACGAGGTTGAAGGTGCTGAAGGGGATCAGGATGGCGGCGAAGCGCGTGGGAAGGCGGAACGTCGTCATGTCGGCCTTGCGGAAATGCAGGCGCGCGGCGATGTCGGGCGCCAGCAGTCGGGCACTGCGGCGGGCCTGCCGCAGCATCGAGCTCGACAGGTCGATCCCCGTGACGTCGTATCCGGCCGCGGCCAGGAGGAGGGCCACGCGGCCCGTCCCGACTCCCAGTTCCAGGATGGGACCCCGGATTCGGTGGAATCGCAGCCGGTCCTGGTAGAGCCGGGCATCGAGGTAGTAGCACTGGTACTCGCGGTCGTACACCGCCGCCTGGCCGCCGTAGGAGCGCATGTCGTCGCTTCGTTTTGCCATCAAGTCTTCCCGCCCGGCCGGCGGGCTTCGGCGGCGCGGGCGTGGCCTTCGAGGCCCTCCATCCGGGCCAGGCGGACGGCGTCGTCCAGGAGCGGCTCGGGATCGTCCAGCCGCAGCCAGGTGCGGACGCGCAGGAACGTCAGGACCGACAGGCCCCCCATGGTCCGGGCCGTGCCGCCGGTCGGCAGGACGTGGTTCGGGCCGGCGCCGTAATCCCCGAAGACCTCGGCCGAGGCCGCGCCCACGAAGAGGGCCCCGTAGTGGCGCAGGCGGGCGCCCACCGCGACGGCGTCGGCCGTCTTGACCTCCAGGTGCTCGGGCGCCAGGCGGTCGCACACGTCGATGGCGGAGTCGAGGTCCGGGGCCATCACGACGAACCCGTTGCCCAGGGCCGGGAGGGCCGTGCCCACGGTAGGCAGATCCTGGAGCCGGCGGCGAAGGGCGTCGTCGACCGCCTGGACGAAGGCCTCGTCCTCGGTGGTGACCAGGATCGGGAGGGCGTCCGGGTCGTGTTCGGCCTGGGCGATCAGGTCCGCGGCGATCACGTCCGGATCGGCGGTCCCGTCGGCCAGGACCACCAGTTCCGAGGGGCCCGCCAGCATGTCGATGACCACCGGCCCGGAAACGAGCTGCTTGGCCGCCGTCACCCAACGATTGCCCGGGCCCACGATGGCGTCGCACGGCGGAATGGCGCCCGCGCCGTACGCCAGCGCGGCGATCGCCTGGGCCCCGCCGACGGCCAGAAGGGCCCCGGCACCGGCCACGGCGGCGGCGGCGAGGGTCGCCGGCGCGGGGCGGGGCGACGCGACCCAGATCTGTTCGACGCCCGCGACGCGGGCGGTCACGGCGGTCATCAGGACCGACGACGGCAGCGGGAAACGGCCGCCCGGGGCATAGCAGCCGGCGCGGCTCACGGGCGACACGGTATGGCCCGCCCGCCCGCCGGGCACCGGCACGTCCACGTCGCGAAGGGCCGCGCGCTGGGCCTCGGCGAAGATGCGCACCCGATCGGCGGTCCGCTCCAGGACCTCGCGGTCGGCCCGCGGCAGGGCCTCCAGCGCCGCCTGCAGATCCACGCGGGAATGGATCAGGGGCCGGCCAGGAGCGAGGTCCCCGAGGCGCTCGGCATGGTACCGGAGCGCCGCCTCGCCTCCCTCCCGAACATCGTTGACGATCGCGGCGGCCAGTTCCAGGGTCGCCGGGTCCACGGGCGAACGCCGGAGGGCGGTCACGGTATCGGGCGTCAGGCGCCGAAGGCCTTGGAATTCCATGTTGTCCTCCGGAAGAATTGTCACGGCTTGGCATCGCCCTTGCGGCGGCTGACCTTGCGGGACCGCGCGTCCAGGACCGCCTCGACCTCGGACGGCGGCACGCCCGTGCGGGCCATCGCCACCAGGGTGAAGTACAGCACGTCCGCAGCCTCCCAGGCCACGTCCGCGGGAGTCGTGGCGTCGGCCAGTTCGCCGGCCTCCTCGACCAGTTTCGCGCGCAGCAGCACCGGGTCGTCCAGCAGACGGCGCGTGTAGGAGCCGGCCGGCGCATCCTGGGCCCGGGCGGCCAGCGTACGGTACAGGGGCCCGATGCCCGCGTCCTCGCCGAAGCAGGTCCGCGTGCCGACGTGGCAGAAGCCCCGGCCATGCTGGCGCACGGTGAACCGCATCGCGTCCCGGTCGCAGTCCAGATCGACGCGCAGCAGGTCCTGGTGGTCGCCCGAGGTCAGGCCCTTCACCCACAGGCCCCGGGTACGCGAGTGGTAGACGCCGCGACCCGTCCGCACGGCCTCCCGGAGGCTGTCGCGATCGGACCAGGCCAGGCCCAGGGCCACCCCCCGCTCGTCGCACACCACGGTCGCCAGCAGCCCGTCGGGACGGTCCGAGGTCAGGGGCGCGCCGATGGCGTCCGCCAGATCCAGCCTGCCCGAATACAACGCCATGCCCACCTGCGCGTCCACGCCCAGGCGGTCCAGGGCGGCGATCTCGTCCGTCGTGGTGATGCCGCCCGCAGCCGTCACCCGCACGCCGCCCGCGGCATCCCGCACGGCCTTCACGCGGTCCAGGTCGGTTCCGCCCAGGCGCCCTTCCAGTTCCACGAACGTCACCAGGAACCCGCTGACCAGATCCTTCAGTTCGGCCAGGCACCCCAGGGCATCGCGCCCCGTGCGCTCCCGCCAGCCCTTCACCACGACCTCGCCGTCCACCGCGTCCACGGCCGCAATCACGCGATCGCGGGGCAACTGCAACAGGATCTCCGGCACCGCGGCGGTGCCCAGGATGACCTTCGTCGCCCCGGCGTCCAGCCACTTGCGGGCGGTTTCGACGTCCCGGATGCCGCCGCCCACCCGGCAGGGCGCGATGGCCAGCAGGTCCCGGATGACCGCCTCGTTCGAGCCGGTCCCCAGGGCCGCGTCCAGATCGATCACCGCAATCTCGCCGGCAATACGGAATTTTTCCGCGATCGGCCGGGGATCCCCCGCGTCGATCTTCAGTTCCCGACCGCCGACCAACTGCACCGCGTGGCCATTCATCAGATCGATGGAAGGAACGATCACAGCCGCACCTCGATGCCGTGGTCCGCGAGGTACGCCTTGACCTCGCCCACGGTGGTTTCGCCGTAATGGAAGATGGACGCCGCCAGCACCGCGTCGGCGCCGGCCCGCAGTCCCTGCAGCAGGTGCTCTGCCGAATTGACGCCGCCGGACGCCACGATCGGCACGGCCACGGCGGAGGACGCCGCCGCCAGCAGGTCCAGATCGTATCCCTGCCGGGTGCCGTCCCGGTCCCAGGAGGTCAGCACGATCTCGCCGGCACCGCGCGCCACGGCCTCCCGCGCCCAGGCGATCGCGTCCATGCCGGTGCGTTCAACACCGGACGACACGACGACCTCCCAACCCCCGCCCGGACGCGCCGCGGCGTCCAGGGCCAGGATGGCGCACTGGCGTCCGAACCGCTCGGCGATCGCGGTGATGAGGGACGGATCCCGCACGGCCGCGGTGTTCACCGCCACCTTGTCCGCGCCGGCGTCCAGGAGGCGCCGGGCATCCTCGACCGACCGCACGCCGCCGCCCACCGTCAGCGGGATCGACAGGACGTCGCGCACGCGCCGCACGGTTTCGGCCGCGGTCTTGCGCCCCTCGGTCGTCGCCGACACGTCCAGGATGACCAGTTCGTCGGCCCCCTGGGCCTCGTAGGCCGCCGCCCGCTCGGCCGGGTCCCCCGCGTCCTGCAGCCCCTGGAACCGGATGCCCTTGACGATGCGGCCGTCCCTCACGTCCAGGCACGGGATGATGCGGGCGGTGATCACCGGGCACCTCCCTGCACGACTTCGCCCTTCAGCCAGCGGGACAGCATCCCAAGACCCCAGGCCCCGGACAGTTCGGGGTGGTACTGGCACGCCAGCACGTCGCCGCGCCACAGGGCCGACACGAAGGGGCCCCCGTGGTCGGTCATCGCAGCCGTCCAGCCCGCAGGGGCGACGGGCAGGCGATAGGAGTTCGCGAAATAGGCATACCCGCTTTCGACCGGGCCGCCCGTCGGGGCTTCCACGCCGTTCCAGCCGAACTGGGGCACCCGGACGCTGCCCGGGAAGCGGCCCACCGTTCCCGGGACCAGGCCCAGGCCTGTCACGCCCGGGCTTTCCTCGCTGGCATCGCACAGGACCTGAAGCCCCACGCAGATCGCCAGGGTCGGCCGGCCCGCGGCCACCCGCTCGGACAGCGCGGCGTCCAGGCCGGTGGCCCGAAGTCGCTCCATCGCCGCGCCGAAGGATCCCACGCCCGGCAGCTCGACGCGGTCGGCGCGACGCACCTCGTCCGGATCCTCGGTGACGCGCGGCGAGGCCCCCAGGCGGCGCCACGCGGCCAGGACCGACGCCAGGTTCGCCACGCCGGTCACGACGACGGCGATGTCGGGGGATGGATTGCTCACAGCACGCCCTTGGTCGAAGGAATCTGGTCGGTCCCGTCCCGCGCCACCGCCCGACGCAGGGCCAGCGCGGTCGCCTTGAAGGCCGCCTCGGCACGGTGGTGGTCGTTGTCGCCCCGCAGGACGTCCACGTGCAGGGCCATGCGCCCCGCTACCGCCAGGGACTTCAGGACGTGCGTCACCATTTCGGTTGACAGGTCGCCCAGGGCTTCCCGCCGCAACCCGAGATCGATGATCGGCATCGGCCGCCCCGACAGGTCCACCACGGCACGGGCCAGGGCCTCGTCCAGCGGCGCGTGGGCCTCGCCGAACCGCGCGATGCCGCGCCGTTCGCCCAGCGCGGCGTCCAGGGCGCCACCGATCACCAGGGCGCAGTCCTCGGCCACGTGGTGGTCGTCCACGTGGAGATCGCCGTCGCAGGTCAGGTCCAGATCGAACCGGGCGTGACGGGTCAGCGATTCCAGCAGGTGGTCCAGGAAGCCGATTCCCGTGGCGATCGCCGCGCGGCCGGTCCCGTCCAGGTCCAGGACGGCACGGATGCGCGTCTCCCGCGTGTCGCGCACCAGTTCGAAGCGCCGGTTCATGGAAGGACCTCCTCCACCAGGGACACGCCGGCCAGCACACGCGCCGCGCCCGCGGACAGCAGCGCCGCCCCGGCATCGACCGCATCGGCGCCCGGCATCACGACGCCCACCGGCACCACCTCCGCACCCCGGGCCGCCCGCACGTCGTCCGGCGCGTCGCCCAGCATCCAGGCCCGGCTGACGCCCAGCCGCCGCAGAGCCAGTTCCACCGGGGCGGGATCGGGTTTCGCGGGCGCGTCCTCCATGCAGACGATCGCCCGGAACAGCCCTTCCACGCCCGCATGGCGCAGGAATCGTTCCGCATCCGCCCGCGGACGCCCCGTGACGATCGCCAGCGGCATCCGTATCGCCAGCCGCTCCAGCACCTCGCGCGGCACGGCCAGGCGTTCGCGCGTCCACAGGCCCGGGGTTGTGGATGTTCCCTGGTAGGCCGCCTCGAACCGTTCCTTCACGGCTTCCAGCGACGCGTCGACGCCCCGTTCCGCCAGCAGGCGACGGGTCACGACCCAGTCGTTGTTCGACCCGGGCGCCCGCTTGGCCTGCGCGACCTCGTCGGCCGTCAGCGTCACGCCGAACCCTGCCGCAGCAATCACGATGGCCACCCGGTAGGACTCGCCGACGTCCACCAGAACGCCGTCCATGTCGAACAGCAGGGCCTCCGGGTCCAGGACCGACGCCAGCGCCCGCTGCAGCCTGTCGAACGCCGCCTTGTCCCCCGGACAGGTGATCCGCAGGCAGTCCTTCAGGTCCGCGCTGCCCGGGAAGGCCCGCACCGCGATCCCCAGACCGGCCAGCCCGTCCCGCACCCAGGTCGCGTCCGCGAACCGGGCCAGGACGAAGTTTGCCTGCGACGGGAACGGCAGGGCGCCCAGCCGGACGAGGAAGGCCGTCAGGCTGTCGCGTTCACGCCGCACTTCCGCCACGAAGCCGTCCACCGCCGACAGGCCCGACGAAAGGCGGGCCCCGGCCAGGGCCAGCGACGGCCGCGCCACCGGGTAGGGCAGGCCCGTGATCCGCATCCAGCCCGCGACCCGCTCGGGCGCGATCGCATATCCCACGCGCAGCCCCGCGAGGCCCCACGCCTTGGACAGGGTCCGGAACACCGCCACGTTCGGCTGGTCCAGCAACTGCGGGGTCGGATCCTCGTCCGCGAACTCCACGTAGGCCAGGTCCGCCAGGATCAGCGCATGGGGCAACGCCCGGGCGATGCGAAGCACCTCGGCGGCGGTCGCCACGGCGCCGGTCGGATTGTTGGGCGACACGACCGCCACGGCGCCGGTCGTCGGGCCCGTCACCGCCAGCACCGCGTCGATCGGGTACGGCGTGCCCGCGGCCCAGGGCACCTCGATCACGTCGCCGCCGGCCAGGCCCGCGAACCGCGCCAGCATCTCGAAGGAGGGGACCGGCAGGACCAGGGTGCGCCCCGGCCCCACCACCGCCCGCACGGCCCGTTCCAGCCCGTCATCGCCCCCGGCCGTCACGATGACCCGCGCCGGGTCCACGCCGAACCGTGCCGCCAGTTCCCGCTCCAGGGGGCGCGCGTCGGGGTACCGGCGCAGGAGGTCCGACCCCAGGCCCTGCAGCGCGGCCAGCAGCGCCTCCGGGGGCGCCGCACCCTCGTTGCCGTCCAGGTGCAGGTCCACCGGCGCGGGATGCCTGGGGGGGGAGTAGGCCGTCGCGCCCGACAGCATCGGCACGGGCACGGGCGACTCGATGGAAAACTCGTCCACGCGCATCTCCTAGGCCACGATCTGCGACGGCGCGGTCACGACGATATCGCACCCGCCCGCCGCCTTGATGCGCGGGATCAGCCGCGGCAGGTCCACCCGCGGAACGGCGACCTTGACCGCGTAGCCCGCCGAGCCGTGCAGCGGCGACACGGTGGGTTCGCGCATGGCCGGCAGGATGGCCACGACGGCCTCCAGGCGGTCCAGCGGCACGTTCAGTTCGACGACGACGCGCGTCCGGGCCTCCAGCACCGACCGGACCAGCATCACGAAGTCCTCGATGACCGCCCGCCGCGCCGGATCCTCCAGGGCACCCGGATGGGCGTACAGGCGCGTGGTGGACCGCATCAGTTCGTCCACGATTTCCAGGCCGTTCGCCCGCAGCGTGGAGCCCGTCGCGGTGTTGTCCACGATGCAGTCCGCGTCCTCGGGGGGGAAGACCTCGGTCGCGCCGTAGGACCGCACGAACCGGGCGTCGATGCCCTTGTCCGCGATCCACTTCCGGGCGATCGTTTCATACTCCGACGCCACGACCAGGTGCCGGCCGGCGGGCAGGGCGCCGTTGACCAGCAGCCGTACCGGCGCCGCCGCGACCAGTTTCACCGGGTCCAGCCCCGTGTCCAGCAGTTCGACCACGTCCGCCTGCAGTTCGGCCACCCAGTCGGCGCCCGCGAACCCCAGTTCCCGGGACCCGGCCGACAGCATCTCCACGATGTTCTGGGGCTTCAGCATCTTCGCGTCGAACCCCGGCAGGGTCAGTTGCGGGCGGTAGCCGCGGCTGTCGAAGTGGACGTGGATGCCGGCCTCGGACATCAACGCCAGCACGCCGTCCTGCATGCGTCCCTTGGGCAGGCCCATCCGGATCGCGGTCATTTCAGGGCTCGGGCTCATTCGCTTGCTCCGTTCGGGGGATGGACACCACGCGATGGCGCACGCTGTCGTCCCGCACCTTGTGGAGGGCGTCGTTCATCGCACGCCGTCCCGGAAAGGGACAAAAAGGATAGCACACCGAGGCGTTGCCGCTACAATCGGCGCACCGCAGGACCGCTTGGCCGGCCCTCATGGCTTGATGAAGGAGTTGCCGTGAAGAACCTGCTCCGACGGGGCCTTGTCCCCCTGCTCCTGATGACGACCACGCCGTTCGTGACGGTCCTGGCCTGGCTGATCGCGACGAAGTACGACGGGTCCATCCTCGCCTTCGCCCAGACGGTCACCTTCGACCGCCTGCTGGCCGAATGGCCCCTGCCCTCCCTGAAGTCGGTCACCTACCTGGGCGTCTTCGCGGTGCTCGAGGCGATCCTGTTGATCCTGCTGCCCGGCCGCGAGTTCCAGGGCCCCGTGACCCCCATGGGCAACCGGCCTTCATACAAACTGAACGGCGTCGCGGCCTTCGTGGCCACGTTCGGCATCCTCTTCGGCGTGCTGTGGCCCCTGGGCCTCTTCGATCCGGCGAACGTCTGGGCCGAGTTCGGGCCCTTGCTGTCGACGCTGGTCTGGTTCGCCTTCGCCTTCTGCATCTTCCTGTACATCAAGGGCCGGGTCGCCCCGTCGTCGGCCGATGCGGGCACCTCCGGCAACTTCCTGTTCGACTTCTACTGGGGCGTCGAACTGCACCCCCAACTGTCCCGCCGCCTGAACCTGAAGCAGTACGTGAACTGCCGCCTGGCCATGATGGGCTGGGCCGTGATCGTGGCCTGCATGGTGGCCGCCCAGGCAAACGACCCGACCCTGGGCCGTCCCGGCACGGCCATCCTCGTGTCGGCCGTCCTGCAACTGACCTACATCTTCAAGTTCTTTGTCTGGGAAGACGGGTACTTCGGGTCCATGGACATCATGCACGATCGGTTCGGCTTCTATATCTGCTGGGGCATCCTGGCCTGGCTGCCCGGCATCTACCCGGTCGCGACCATCTACCTGGTGCCGAAGGCCTACGACCTGCCCTGGCCGGTCGCCGTCGGGATCCTGGCCCTGGGCTGGTTCGCGATCTGGGCGAACTACGATGCCGACGCCCAGCGCCTGCGCGTCCGGAACAGCGATGGGAAGACGACCATCTGGGGCAAGCCGCCGGTCCTGCTGGTCGGGCACTGGACGTCGGGCGACGGCACGCCGCGGCAGTCGCTGCTGCTGGCCTCGGGCTGGTGGGGCCTGGCGCGCCACGTCCACTACGTGACGGAAATCCTGCTGGCGCTGGCCTGGACGCTCCCCGCGGGCTTCGACAACTACCTGCCCTACTTCTACGTGACCTTCCTGACGTTCCTGCTGACGCACCGCTCCTTCCGGGACGAGGCCCGCTGCGCGGCGAAGTACGGCGCGGACTGGGATGCCTACAAGAAGAAGGTCCCGTGGCGGATCGTTCCGGGGATCTTCTAGGTCGCGGGCTCGATTCGTCGGTTCAGCGGTTCGTTCACTCCCCAACGGGCTGCCAGGGGGCTGCGGCCCGGCCGCACCTTCTTGCAAATTCACCATGAACCGGTGAATATCCAACCATGATTCAACGCAACATTCAGGATTCCGTCCGCCGGGCGATGGCCGACACCCCGGTCGTACTGCTCAACGGCGCCCGGCAGACGGGCAAGACCACTCTGGCACAGGCACTGGCAACCGCGCCCGGCGTCCAGTATTTCACACTGGACGATGCCGCCACGATGGCATTGGCCGCCGGCGACCCGTCCGGTTTCATCCGCAACCTCACCGGACCGGTCGTGATTGACGAAATCCAGAAGGCCCCGGACTTGTTTCCGGCCATCAAGCTGGCGGTGGACAAGGATCGGCGCCCCGGAAGTTTCCTGCTCACGGGTTCGGCCAACGTCATGACGCTTCCGCGCCTGTCGGAATCGCTGGCCGGGCGCATGGAGATCATCCCGCTGTTTCCGTTCTCGGCCGGCGAACTGGCCGGCCGCCGCGAAGGTTTTGTGACTCGTCTGTTTGACGGCACGCTCGCCAAGGCGAAACCGGTTTCCGCGAAGGACGATCTTCCCGCCCGATTGGTCCGCGGCGGCTACCCGGAAGCCGTCAGGCGGGCCGACGACGATCGTCGGGGGGCCTGGTTTGCCTCCTACATTTCCACCATCCTGCAGCGTGACGTACGCGATCTGGCACGGGTGGATGGTCTGTATTCCTTGCCGAACCTGCTGAAATTGCTGGCCGCCCGCACCTCCGGGTTGTTGAACCTCGCGGACGTAGGCCGTGACGCCGGATTGCCGCACACGACGTTGACCCGCTACCTGGCCTTGTTGGAAACCGTATTCCTCGTTCATCGCCTGCCGGCGTGGTCGCCCAACCTGGGCAAACGTCTGGTCAAGGCCTCCAAACTGCACCTTGTGGATACGGGACTGGCCTCCCACCTGGTCGGCACCGACGCCCGACGGCTGACCGCCGACCGTTCCTTGCTGGGGCGGATGCTGGAGACGTTCGTGGTCGGCGAACTTCGCAAGCAGCTTTCCTGGGCCGACCCTCGCACCGCTCTCTACCATTTCCGCACGGCTGCCGGCTCGGAAGTGGATGTTCTGCTGGAAAAGGCCGACGGCAGGGTGGGCGGGGTGGAAGTCAAGGCGAGCGCCACCGTTGGCACGTCGGACTTCGCCGCACTTCAGGAGTTGCGCGATCAGCTTGGCGACAGGTTCATCGCCGGGATCGTTCTATACACCGGCGACCAGTTGGTTCCGTTCGGCGACAAACTGTGGCTCGTGCCCTTGTCGGCCTTGTGGTCGGAATGAACGTGTACCGGGTTCGGTCACCCGCAAGGCGAACTCCGAGAACCCCGCCCACGGAATCCGCCCTCCGGATGGAGTCCGAGACCGGACGGGACGGTCAGTTCACCGGCTCGATCAACCCGAACAGCCGGGCCTTCCAGTAGACCATCAGCACCTCTGCGCCGTCCTGCTCGTACATCGCGCCCATGCCCCCGTCCAGCCGGTACTGGTCCGTGTTGAAGCGGTCGGTCCGCCGCTCGTCGTAGGGCAGCGGCCGGCCGTCGGTCCGCATCCCGCCGCCCTTGCCGTCGAAGGGCTTCTGCACCTGCACGATGTCCTTGCGGTGGCTGTTGTGCTGGTCCCACCGGATCATGTCCACCGGCGCCAGGCGCAGCCACCGCAGCACGTCGACGTCCAGATCCGTGTCGGTGAAGCCCGTGACGGCCCGCGCCACGCCCCACCAGCCGGCCTGCTGCATCTTCAGCTTCACGTCCCACACGCCCGACCAGCCCTTCTCCCACCGGGTCCGCAGCGCCGGGTCGGTTTCGTAGCGCAGCAGCGTCCACCAGGCCCAGGACGACATCTCGTCGTTGTCGTTGGACAGCGGGCGAACCTCGTGCAGGATTTCGGTGTCGGCGGCGTCGGCGTACCCGTTCTCCTCGATCAGGAACCGCTTGGCCTCGGCGAACCGCTCGTCCCCGGTCATCCAGTACGTGGTGGTCAGGCCCGACAGCAGGATCGCCGCCCGCAGCCCGCCGTCCCCGTAGGCGCCCCCGATCCAGACGTTGACGTACTCCGGATCCAACTGGCCGTATGTCGTGACCTCCATCGTGATCGGGTCCCACAACTGGTAGCCGTGGTCGATGATGCCGCCCATCAACCCCGACATATGGGTCGCGATGCGCTGCTGCTGGTCCGCGTCCGCACAGAACTCGTGGGCGAAGGCCAGCATCGAGATGTGGGCGATGATCTCGTCGTTCGACGTGTCGCGCTTGACCCACCACTTCCCGTCGGCCGACGTGAACCACAGGCCGTCGTCGGGATTGTCGCAATCGTTCAGCAGGCAGCCTTCCTTGCGGATCACGGCCCGGGCGATGAACCAGTCGGTCCCCGTGACGGTCCGCAGGAACAGCATGGCGTCCAGCGTCTTGTCGAAGTGGGCCTTCGCCGCCAGGTCGCCCGTGACCTTCCAGCGCGCGCACTCGCTCATCAGCCAGTAGGCCGACCACGATCCGTCGTTGTCCGAATCCCAGGCGATGTTCGAGGTCACGTCGCCCCGGCGCGTCAGGTGGCTGTCCGCCACGGCGCCGTCCCGATCGTGGCGCGCGACCACGCGGTCCACGTAGGCGACCATCTTCTGCTCGACGGTCATGCGCTGGGCCGTGACCGTCGCCAGTCCGCCCGCCGTGGCGAAGTACAGCGGCGCCAGGTCGGACGATGCGTCGGTGAACAGGCCGCGAACGTCCTCGCTGGGCAGCCACCGCTCGGCGCCGTACACGCGCCATTCCGGCCCCTGGCCGCGATCCACCACCCGGTACGCGCCGCCCGAGGTCGCCACGACGAAGCCGCCGTCCCCCGCCCTCATCGCCGCCCGGGGCCCGTCCAGGGGCACCCGGTCCGCCGCGAACAGCGGATCCGCGACCGGCTCGGCAACCTTGCCGCCCCCCTCCAACACGCGCAGGCCCGCGATGCCGCCCCCGGACACCACGACGAGGTCGATGGCACGCGGCAGGGACACGCCCGCGACGAAGGCGAGCACGGGCCCCGCCTTCAGCCCTTCGGACGGGCCCAGCGTCGCGATGGCAGGCGCCGCCGCGCCATCCCGCAACAGGTCGTGCAGCGTCACCGTGCCGTCCGGATGCCCCAGGTAGAACAGGCCGTTGATGTTCGTCACGGCCGTCACGGGCGCCCCGCCGGACGGCCACGAAACGGGCTCGTCGGACGTCAGGACCGCGACGCCGACGTCCGTCCGCAGGATCGTCAGCATCCCCCCATCCAGCCCCAGGATCGTCACGCCGTCGGGGGCCGGATCCTTCGTCACCGTCCCGTCCTCGCCGACGCGATAGAGGGTCGACGGACTGGCCATCGCCACGAAACGGGAGCCGCCCGCCGCGCCAATCAGATCGGCTTCGCCCTCCGCCGGCCCCTTGAACGTCCACGTGCCGGCGTCCAGGCTCCACGCCACGCCCCGGGTCGTCACCTGCAGCGGCCCGTCGCCCGCCGGGAGCCCCGCGGTCCGCGCCATCACGGCCACCAGGGGCTTCAACTGCGGGTCCACCTCGTTCGTCGTGTGGTTGAAATCCTGGATGTAGGGCTCGTCCTTCGCCGGGGTCGCCGGTTTCGGCGGGAAGTACGGGATTTCCAGCGTTCCGGGATCGCCGGGCCCCTCGTCGCCGGCCTCCGCCGGCACGTCCCCCGGGTCGCCGACCGCCGGGTCCGTCCCCGGATCCTGCGGGTTCGGGACGTCCGGCCCCGGATCGCCGACGTCCGCCACGTCGATCATGTCCGCCCGACCCTCGTCGGTCGCGGTCGCGCTTCCGCTACCGCACGCGACGAACCCCGCACCCACGATCGCCAGCGCGATCGCGCACGTCCACCGTCCCATGGCGCCCTCCGGAAAAACCCCCGCGAGTCTATCAGACGGCACTGACGCGCGTCTGCAACCCGCCCTTGCCGTTCCTGAACCGTTCGTCACGGAATTGCCACCGAGCCGCCATGAAATCCTCCCGATTCCGGGGGTACAATGCGCTCGCACGTCGAGGAGAGCAGCATGTTCAACAAGTTGAGACCGCAGGAGATCGGGTTCTTCGACCTCTTCAACCGCCACGCCAGCCTGTCGCTGGACGCGGGACGCACGCTGGTCCTGCTGCTGACCGAGTGGCCCGAAGGCGAAGGACGCATCCGTCGCACGGAGGAACTGGAGCACGAGTGCGACTCGACCGCGCACATGGTCATCGACCTGCTGCATCGCACCTTCATCACGCCGCTGGATCGCGACGAAACGATGAAGCTGATCACCAAGCAGGATGACGTGGTGGACAGCATCGAGGCCGCGGCCCAGCGCCTGCAGATGTACGACATCGGGAAGGTCCCGGCCAAGCTGATCGAGCTGGCGAAGGTCCTGGTCCGGGCCCAGGAGAAACTGGTCGACCTGGTCGCCCTTCTGCGCGACTTCAAGCAGATGGACCGGATGAAGGAACTGATCATCGAGGTCCAGCGCCTGGAGAACGAGGCCGACGGCCTGCACCGCTCGGGCCTGGCGGAACTGTTCCGCCAGCACGCCAACGACCCCATGACCGTGATGAAACTGAAGGAGATCTACGAGATCGTCGAGGACGCCACGGACCACTGCGAGGACGTGGCCGAGATCATCGAAGGGATCGCGCTGGAGCACATCTGATGGGCATCCTGTCGTTCCTGGCCGATCACCCGCTCATTGCGGTCACGTTCGTGACGGCGCTGGCCTTCGACTTCGTCAACGGGTTCCATGACGCCGCGAATTCCATCGCCACCGTGGTCGCAACGCGGGTCCTGCACCCCAAGTGGGCCGTGGCGTGGGCGGCATTCTTCAACTTCATCGCGGCCTTCACCTTCGGTGTGGCCGTGGCGAAGACGGTGGGCAAGGGCGTGGTCCACACCGACATGGTGACGGTCCCCGTCGTGCTGTCGGGGCTCTTCGGCGCCATCTCGTGGAACCTCATCACCTGGTGGCTCGCGCTGCCCTCGTCCTCGTCCCACGCCCTCATCGGCGGGTACGCAGGCGCTGCTGTGGCGTTCGGCGGCTTCGATCTGCTGGTCCCGGAGGGCCTGATCAAGGTCGCCCTCTTCATCGTGATCTCGCCGGTCGTCGGCATGCTGCTGGCCCTGGCCGTCCAGTCGATCGTCCTGTTGCTGGTCAAGAGGATGCGCCCCCGGACCGCCTCCAGGCTGTTCCGCAAACTGCAACTGGTGTCGGCGGCCGTGTACTCGTTCAGCCACGGCACCAACGACGCCCAGAAGACGCTGGGCATCCTCTTCGCCCTGCTGGTGTCCGGCGGCTTCTTCCAGTCCACCCAGGACCCGCCGTTCTCGCTGCTGCTGCTCTGCCACATCTTCATCGCCCTCGGGACCCTGTTCGGCGGCTACAAGATCATCCGGACGATGGGCATGAAGCTGACCAAACTGGACCCGATGCACGGCTTCTGCGCCGAAACGGGCGGCGGCGTGACGATCCTGGCGGTGTCGGCCCTGGGCATCCCGGTGTCGACCACCCACACCATCACGGGCGGCATCGTCGGCGTCGGCATGACCAGCGGCCTGGGCGCGGTGCGGTGGATGCTGGCCGGGCGCATCGTGTGGGCCTGGATCCTGACGATCCCGATGTCCGCCTTCCTCGCGGGCCTCTTCTATGCCCTCGTCGGGCAGTTCCTGCCCACCTGACGGTTGAATCGAACGGGAAGGCGAATCAGGGTTCGGCGGGAGGTTCGCCCCCGTCCGGCAGGTGCCCGGCCAGCAGGTCGCCCACGAAGCGCGTGGTTTCGATGCGATCCAGCACGATCTTGATCACGGCGGTGATGGGCGCGGCCAGGAACGCCCCGGGGATGCCCCACAGGACGCCCCAGAAGATCAGGCTCAGCAGCACGGTCACGGGATGCAGTTCCAGGGCCTTGCCCGTCAGGCGCGGCTCGACGAAGGTGCCCAGGATCGCCTGGATTCCCCCGGGGATCAGCAGGACCAGCAGCGTGGTCGCCGAGGGCCCGAACTGGACATAGGCGACCGGCAGCGGCAGCAGCACCGACGCGATCCCCCCGATGGTCGGCACGAAATTCATGAAGAACGCCAGCAGCCCGAACACGACCGCCAGGTCCAGGCCCAGCAGGAACAGGATGCCGCCGGTCAGGATGCCGGTCACTGCGGACGTGAACAGCTTGACCAGCAGGTAGCGGTTGACGCGATCGTCGATCTCGCGCCAGACGCCCGTCTTGTGGACGTTGGGCGTGCGGCCGGCCACCAGGAACAGCACGAACACCAGGACCAGCAGGAAGGTCGACACCGACGACAGCACCTGGTTCAGCGTCCCCATGAGGACCTCGGTGACCGGAAGCGCCTCGATGCGCTGCCGCAGCGGGGTGTCGTCGATGGGGAGGCCCAGGCTGCGCAGATACTGCACGATCCCGTCGATCACCTCGACCAGGCGGGCCTGGTACTGGGGACCCCGGTCGGCCACCGTGCTGACCGAGGACGCGACCAGCAGGCCCAGGGCGAAGGCAAGTCCCCCCGCCAGGACCAGGGCGACCACGATGCCCAGCGCACGGGGCAGGCGCAGGCGCACCTGAAGCAGGTCGACCAGCGGCGACACGAGGTACGACAGCAGGAGGGCCAGGGTCAAGGGAACCAGGACGGGACGCATGAAGTACAGCGCCGCGCCGATGCCCAGGGCCGCCAGGATCACCAGGGACCCGGCGACGACCCGGTCGTTCCCGTCACCCCCCGAGGAGGTCATTGTCGAAACCTCGTTTCCGTGTGGGTACGAACCGCGCCAGCGTAGCCGGAATCCGCCTGGAACGCCAAGGCGACGGGCCCGCGCCGGCCGTCACCGATGGGCGTCCAGCCAGGCGATCAGGTCGCGGAGGGCCTCGTCCCGGGCGGGGTCGTTGAAGACCTCGTGACGCGCCCCCTCGTAGTATCTTTCCGTGACGTCGGCGATGCCCAGGCCGCGATAGCGTGCGGCCAGCGCCCGGATGCCACGACCGCCCCGGGACACGGGATCCGCCGTGCCGGTGATCGTCAGGACGGGCAGTTCCTTCGGGATGCGCGCCTCGGCGGACCGCTTCCACGTCGCGCGGAGCAGGCGCAGCAGTTCCAGGAAGAAGGAATTCGGACAGGGGAAGCCGCACCGCGGGTCGTCCACGTACCGCCGGACCGCCTCCGGATCCCGGGACAGCCACTCCTTGCCCGTCGCGCCCGGTTCGAAGGCCTTGTTCAGGCTGCCCACCGACAGCTTCTCCAGCAGCACGGCGCGCCGATCCGCGCCCTGCCGGGCCGCCACCAGACGCGCCAGCAGCACGCCCGGGCCCACCAGCGGATCGGCCCCGTTCGAACCGCTGAGGATCAGCCCCTTCAGTTCGCGCCCCCACTGCTGGGCATACGCCTGCCCCAGGAACGACCCCCAGGAGTGCCCCAGCAGGAACAGGGGCTGGCTGGGATGCGTCGCGCGGATCGCGTCGGACAGCCCGTGCAGGTCGCACAGGACGCCCTTCCACCCGGCGGGTCCCAGGCGACCGAGGTCCTGGTCGTCCTTCGCCGACCCGCCATGGCCACGATGATCGCCCGCGTAGACCGCGTACCCGGCGTCGACCAGGGCCCGGGCGACCCCGTCGTACCGGGCCGCGTACTCCTGCATCCCATGGGAAATCTGCACGACGCCCCGGACGTCCCCGTCGGGCGACCAGCGCAGACAGTGCATCCGACGGCCGTCGCAGCGCTCCAGTTCGAACGAGGTCGCGGTCATGACGTCCTTCTCCCCGGCGGGAACACGGCCCCGCCCTCACTCTCCCCCGAGCGCGCCGCCCCGGGGGCATCCAAGGCCAATTGCATGTGCCGGTGCGGGATCCCGGCGTCGTCGAACACGGGGCCGTCCGCGGTCCAGCCCAGGCGTTCGTAGAACGGGATCGCCGACACCTGGGCACCCAGGACGACCCGCGTCGCACCGCCGGCCGCGGCCTGGGCCACGACGGCCTCCATCAACAGGCGACCGACCCCGCAGTGGCGCCGCGTCGCAACGACGGCGACCCGCTCCGCCTTCGCCTGGCCCCCCGGCATCCATCGCATCCGCGCCGTGCCCACGGGCCGGCCGTCCTCGACGGCCAGAAGATGCAGCGCCCCGTCGTCCAGGCCGTCCCACTCGTCGGCCTCGGAAACACCCTGCTCGGCGATGAAGACTTCCCGGCGAAGGTCCAGGCAGGCCGAACGGTCGGCGGTCGTGCGTGCGAGCCGGACGCCGATGTCCCCTCGGGGAAATGCCATCCAATCTGCCCGAAGAGGAGCGACCGGCATCGTAGCCCTGCATCGCAACCGATTCAAGGCACACGGGCCCGCGCCTTGCCTCCCCCCCGGACCCCGTGGTACTCCCATGGGGAAGGAACGATTGAATCGTCCCGAGTCGGCTTCGGCTCCGGCGAGAGTTTCCTGCGGAAACCCATCGCCGACGCCTGCGCGCTCGGGAGGAGGGGAAACGACGATGTCCGGCCCCCCGGGCAGGAACCTGTCGATGGCCGAGGTGCACGGGAGCGTGCAGGTGCCTCGCTACGGGAACGTGTTCCGGCGCATCTTCGCGGTGGCCGGCCCCGCGTACCTGGTGGCCGTGGGCTACATGGATCCCGGCAACTGGGCGACGGACCTGGCGGCGGGGTCGGCCTTCAACACCTCCCTGCTCTGGGTCCTGGTGATGTCGAACCTGATGGCCCTGCTGCTGCAGAGCCTGTCGGTCCGCCTGGGCGTCGTGCGCGGCCTGGACCTGGCCCAGGCCTGCCGCCGCGAGTATCCGCCCCTGGTGAACGGCGCGCTGTGGGTCCTGTGCGAAATCGCCATCGCGGCATGCGACCTGGCCGAGGTGCTCGGATCGGCCATCGCGCTGCAGTTGCTGTTCGGGCTGCCCCTGGCCTGGGGCGTGGTCCTGACGGCCGCGGACACGCTGCTGCTGTTGGTCCTGGGCCGGTACGGGATCCGGAAGGTCGAGGCCTTCATCATCGGCCTGGTTTCGATCATCGCCGGCGGCCTGCTGGTCGAGGTCCTGCTGGTGCAGCCCGAATGGGGCAGCGTGGCGACAGGCCTGATCCCGTCGCTGCCCGGGCCCGGCGCCCTGTACGTGGCGATGGGCATGCTGGGCGCCACCGTCATGCCCCACAACCTGTACCTGCACTCTTCCCTGGTCCAGACGCGCCACATCGGGCCCTCGCCCGCCGAAAAGCGGACCGCCATCCGGTTCAACGTCATCGACTCGGCAATCGCCCTGAACATGGCACTGCTGGTCAACGGGGCGATCCTGATCGTCGCCGCCTCGGTCTTCTTCCGGGCGGGCTACCACGAAATCACCAGCATCCAGGAGGCCAGCCACCTGCTGGAGCCGATCCTGGGCGTCGCGTGGGCCCCCGTCATCTTCGCCGTGGCCCTGCTGGCCGCCGGCCAGTCCTCGACCATCACGGGCACCATGGCGGGCCAGATCGTGATGGAGGGTTTCCTGAACATCCGCATCCCGCCCTGGGTGCGACGCCTGATCACGCGGCTGCTGGCCGTGATCCCGGCCGTCGTGGTCATCCTGGTCAGCGGCGAGGAAAGCACGGGAGCCCTGCTGGTGCTGTCGCAGGTGATCCTGTCCGCCCAGTTGCCGTTCGCGATCATTCCCCTGGTCCACTTCGTGTCGGACCGCGCGGCCATGGGCCAGTTCGCCATCGGCCGCATCACGCGGGTCCTGGCGTGGCTGGTGACGCTGATCATCGTGGCATTGAACGGGTGGTTGCTGGTCGAAACCCTGTCGGGGTTGTCGGCCGGGGAGGGAACCATGTGGATCCGGGCCCTGGTGATCCCCGTCGCGGCGGCCCTGATGGCGCTGCTGCTGTACGTGTGGCTGCGGCCCTGGGTCCGCAGGTGGTGGCGCAAGCGCCAGGTCGCCGCCGACGTCGGGATCCACGCGGAAGGCGTTGTGGCGGCCGGTCTGGCCGGCGCCGTCGGGACCCCGTACCGGAACGTGGCGATTGCGCTGGACTTCAGCGGTCGTGACGCCGAGGTCCTCCGGGAAGCCGTGCGCTTCCTGGGATGCAACCGCCCCGCCGTGGCCCTGATGCACGTGGTGGAAAGCGCCCCGGCCGGATTCCACGGCGCGGACTCGGGGGACGCGGAAAGCCAGCAGGACGCGGCGCGCCTGGAGGCCTGGGCAGCGGAGTTCCGGACCATGGGGTTCGAGGCCACGACCCACCTGGGATCCGGGCGACCGGTGCCCGAACTGGCACGAATGATCGGGGAAACCCGGGCGGACCTGGTGATCCTGGCGGCGCACGGTCACGGGTTCGTCAAGGACGTACTGCTGGGCTCCACGGCGGACCGCCTGCGCCACCGGGTGGACGCCCACGTGCTGGTCGTGGCCAAACGACGCGCCGAAGAACCGGCCTGATCCGGCCGCAAGGCCCCCTCGCCCCCGCCTACGTCCCCGGGTGGAGGCGACCCAGCGAGCGCAGCAACTTCAACCGCGCAACCTCGATTTCCAGTTCGGCCTGGATGACGCTGGTCCGGGCCTGCACCATCGTCGCCTGGGCGTCCGCCACCTCGGTCACGTTCCCGGACCCGATGGCATAGCGCGCCTCCGCCAGGTCCAGCGTCTCCCGCGCGGCCGCCAGCAGCGCCTGGGCCGGGGCCTGCTTGTCCCGGGCCTCCCGCCAGCCGACTTCCGCGTTTTCGACCTCGGCGCGGATGGAGTTCTCCAGGCCGACGAGGTTCGCCTTCAGGGCCCGCACGTTCGCCTGGGATTCCTTCGCGGTGGCGTTGGCAGCCACGATGCCGGACACCAGCCCCCAGTTCAACGAAGCCCCGACGTACCAGTTCCACGCCAGGTCCTGGACCTTGAACCCCGTGTATGTCAGCCCCGCGTTGGCCCCCAGGGTCGGGAAGAAGCCTCCCCGGGCCGCGGCGACCTGGGCTTCGGCCGCCTTGATCTGCTCCTTCAGCCGCAGCAGTTCCGGCCGCCCGGCCATCGCCTCGCGGGTCGACGCCTCCAGATCCTCGGCGCCGGGCGGTTCCGAGGATGCGGGACGGACCAGCACGACCCGGCCCAGCCCGGGCTTTCCCATGGCCGTTCCCAGGGCGATCTGCGCCGTCCGCTCCCCGTTGACCGCAACCACCAGGGCCAGGTCGGCGCTGGCCAGGTCGGCCTGGGCCCGGGTCACGTCGATGCGCGGCCGCAGGCCGGCGTCCACCCGGCCCTGGGCGGCCGCCAGGTGTTCCGTCATCTGCCGTTTCGACTCCTGGGCGGCCTCGACGGTCTGTCGGGCCGCGATGGCCTGGAAGTAGGCCTGGCCGACCTGCAGCCACGTGTCCTCGATGGTCGATCGCACGGTCGCCTCGGCCGCCCGGTTCTGCGCCCTGGCCGCGTCGTAGGGCCCCAGCGTGCGCCCGAAGTCCCAGATCGTCTGCTGCAGGCCCAGGGACGCCGAGTAGTTGTCGTAGGACGTTCCCGAGGTTCGCGTCGTGGCGGCCTGGACCGTCCCGTTGGCGGTGTAGTCCGGCGTCGCGCTGTTCTGCGTGGCCCGCCTGTATCCGACCGAGGCCGTCACCTGGGGCAGGAACCCCGTGACCGCGGCGTCCACGCCGTAGCCCGCCGCCGCGTGGGACGCCACCGACGACGCCACCGCCGGGTTCGATTCCAGCGCGATCCGGATGGCCTGGTCGAGGGTCAGGACGTCGTCCTGGGCCCGCACGACCGGGGCCGCCACCAGGACCGCGGCGAAGGCCAGGGCCGCGAAGGGCCGCGTCGATACCTGGAGTTCCATGAAACCTCCTCCCGTGCTCGGAACCGGCCCGATGCCGCTGGACACCGGGACTCGAAACGGGGACAGTCCACGCAGGCGATTCGTTAGCAGGGTCCGTTCAAGGCGTCCACTAACGATCCGCCATCCCCGACTGTCATGGCTACGGAGGTCGCGCCAACCGTGCGGATGCCCTGGATGGACAAGACTGCACACGAGGACGCACCCGCCGGCGACGCATCGCTGGTCGAAAGGATGCGCGACGGCGACCGCCAGGCGGCCTCGGTGCTGGCGGCCCGGTACCTTCGTGCCGCCTACGTGGTGGCGCTGGCCGTGCTGGGCAACCGGCACGATGCCGAGGACGTGGCCCAGGAGGCCTTCGTGGTGGCGATCGAGCGCATCGAGGACTGCCGGGAGCCCGACCGGTTCGCCGGGTGGCTGATGACCATCGTCCGGAACCGCTCGAAGAACCTCCGGAATGCCCTGCCGGCCCGGCGGGCGGTCCCGTGGGACGACGACTCCCTGGCCGAGGGGATGCGCGGCCCGGACCCGGTGGAGGATTCCGAGCGGCGCGAGGCCGCGGACCGCCTTCTGGCGGGTCTGGCGACCCTTGCCGAGCGCCAGCGGGAGGTGGTCCTGCTGCATGACCTGGAAGGCTGGCGGCACGCCGAGATCGGTGCGGCCCTGGGCCTGTCCGAAGGCATGTCGCGCCAGCACCTGTTCGCCGCGCACCGGTTGCTGAGGGAGCGCCTGTCCCGGACGGCGCCCGAGGGAGGGTCCGATGGATGAGGAACGACTGGACTTCAGTGCCCTGGACCCCTCCGTGGACGCCGACCGCTGGAACCGGATCGTCGATTCGGTGGCGACCCGGGGCATGGCAGCACGCCGGGCAACTGCCGGCAGGCCCTCCGTGATGGACCTGCTGGCGGGATGGAAGCGGCCGGCCCTGGCCCTGGCGGCGGTCCTGGCCCTGGTCGCGGTGCCGGTGCTGCTGTTCGTCGAGCCCGCGGCGGAAGCCCCGCACACGGAGCGGGCGGAGGTCGCGCTGGCAGTCGTCGACTGGGCCTGGGCCGGCCAGTCCCAGGCGCTGGACCTCCTGGATACCGTGGAGAGGTGAACCCATGAACGTTTCGACCGGGCCGACAACCCGCCGCACCCGATGGCTGGCCGTCGCGGTTCTCGCCACGACCTTCGCCGCGGGGGGACTGGCCGGGGCGGGCCTCGCGCACCTCCACCGGGCTTGCCGGGCGGGCGACGGGGGATTCGAGTCCCACCGGATGCCTCCCCCTCTTGCCGATCTGGACCTGAGCGCGGAACAGCAGCAGCAGGTCCGGGTCATCCTGGACCGCTATCACCCGCGCCTCCAGGAGGCGATGCAGACGTCCTGGCCCCGGCTGAAGCCGGTGTTCGACGAGATGGCCGTGGAGCTCAAGGTCTTCCTGACCCCGGACCAGCGGGTCCGTTTCGACAAACGGCGCAAGGAAATGGAGGAACGGCGGTTCGGAGTCGGGGCGCATCCCGAGGACGTGCCGCCGGAAGGGAGGGTTCCATGAAACGCGTGTGGATCGGGATCGCGGTCCTCGCGGTCGTCGGGGTCGGGGCCTGGCTGGTCTTTGGCCGGACGGCGGCACCGGCGCCCGGATCGCAGTACGAAACGGTGGAAGCCTCGAAGGGACCCGTCCTGGCCCGCGTCACCGCCACGGGCGCCCTGGCCGCGACCGTGACGGTCGTCGTCGGAACGCAGGTGTCGGGGCGCGTGCAGGAACTGCTGGCCGACTTCAATTCGCCCGTGAAGAAGGGGCAGGTCGTCGCCCGGATCGATCCCCAGATGATCCAGGGCGACCTGGAACAGAAGCGCGCGAACCTTCTGGCCGCCCAGGCGAACGTCGTCCGGGCGAAGGTGACGGCCGAGGACGCCGCCCGGCAGTTCGAGCGGGCCAAGGCGCTGCTGCCGAAGAAGTTCGTGTCCGAAGCCGACGTGGACACCGCCCGGGCGAACGCCGACGCGACGAAGGCGGCCGTCCAGTCGGCCCAGGCGACGCTGGCACAGGCCCGGGCCTCGATGAAGCAGGCCGAGGTCAACCTGGCCTACACGACCATCGTGTCTCCCATCGACGGCGTGGTCATTTCGCGGAACGTGGACGTCGGCCAGACCGTGGCGGCAGCGTTCCAGGCGCCCACCCTGTTCACGATCGCCGAGGACCTGCGCAAGATGCAGGTCCACTGCAACGTGTCCGAGGCCGACGTGGGCAAACTGAAGCCCGAAATGACCGCGACCTTCACCGTGGACGCGTGGCCGACCCAGCGCTTTTCCGGGACGATCCACGAGGTCCGCTTCGCGCCCCAGACCCTGCAGAACGTCGTGACCTACGACGCGGTCATCGACGTGGACAACCCCGAACTGAAACTGAAGCCCGGGATGACCGCCAGCGTAACGGTGGTGGTCGCCGAACGCCAGGATGTCGCGCGGGTGCCGAACGCCGCCCTGCGCTTCCGGCCCTCCGCCGACCTGCAGAAGCAGATTCCGGCAGCGATGAAGTCCGACACGGCTCCCGATCGACGGATGGTCTGGGTGCTCCGCGAGGGGACGCCCGAGCCGGTCACGGTGCGCGTGGGCATCACCGACGGGACCCTCACCGAGGTCGTCGAGGGGGCGGTGCAGCCGGGCGAAAAACTGGTGTCGGACCTCATCGGCGGGAGCAGCACGCCCAGCAATGCGGCCCCGCGCATGCGGCCGTTCTAGGAGGGACCATGGCGACCGGGGAGCAGCCCGCCGAACCCACCGTCCTCCTCCGCCTGGAGGGCGTCAAAAAGGTGTACAGCCTGGGCGACGGCATGGAAGTCCACGCCCTGCGCGGCGTGTCGCTGACCATCCGCGCCGGCGAGTTCGTCGCGGTCATGGGCGCCTCGGGGTCCGGAAAGTCCACGCTGATGAACCTGCTGGGGTGCCTGGACCGGCCCACCGCCGGGGCGTACTTCCTGGAGGGCCGGGACGTGTCCCGCCTGTCCCGCAACGAGCTGGCGGAAGTGCGCAACGGCACGATGGGCTTCGTGTTCCAGTCGTTCAACCTGCTGTCCCGGACCAGCGCCAAGGAAAACGTCGAACTGCCGCTGCTGTACGCGGGCGCCTCCACGAAGGTCCGCCGGGAGCGGGCGCTGGAGTCCCTGGGCAGGGTCGGGCTGGCGGACCGGGCCAACCACCACCCGAACCAGTTGTCGGGCGGCCAGCAGCAGCGCGTCGCGATCGCCCGGGCCCTGGTCAACCGGCCGCGGATCCTGCTGGCCGACGAGCCGACGGGGAACCTGGATTCGCGCACCAGCGTCGAAATCATGGCCCTGTTCCAGGACCTGGGCCGATCCGGGATCACGGTGGTCGTGGTGACCCACGAGCCGGACATCGCCGCGTACGCCACGCGGGTCGTCGTCATGCGCGACGGCCGGGTGGTGGACGACCACGAACAGGTCCCGCTGACCGCCGTGCCGCCGCCGGCCATCGTCGAGGACGACGCCGTCGCGGGAGGTGCCCCATGAACCCCTGGGTGACGTTCAAGGTCGCGTTGCGGGCCCTGCTGCGCAACAAGACGCGATCCGGCCTGACCATGCTGGGCATCGTCATCGGCGTGTCCGCCGTCATCGCCATGGTCGCCATCGGGGAGGGCGCAAAGGTCAAGGTCGCCCAGGCCTTCGACGCCATGGGCACGAACCTGCTGATCGTCATGTCGGGCTCGTCCCAGGGCGGCGGCATGCGCGGCGGCGCCGGTTCGATGCCGACGCTGACCTGGGGCGACCTGGCGTCGATCCGGACGGAGGTCTCGTCCGTGAAGTACGCGGCGCCGGTATGCCAGACGGCCGCGTCGATCCAGAGCGACGAGCAGAACTGGACGACCTCGATCGTGGGCACCTCCCTGGACTACTTCGCCATCCGCAACTGGCCCATCGACAAGGGCACGCTGTTCTCGCAAGCCGACGCCGACGCGGGGGCGAAGGTCCTGGTGATGGGCACCACGGTGGCCGAAAAACTGTACGGCGCGGGGGTGGACCCGGTGGGCCGGACCGTACGCGTCCGGGGCTCGCCCTTCCTGATCGTCGGCCTGCTGACGACCAAGGGGCAGTCGCCGATGGGCCAGGACTACGACGACGCGATCGTCATGCCGGTAACCACGTTCCGGGCCAAGATCCAGGGCGGGCTGGCCCAGTACATCCCGGGCGTCGTGTTCGTGGGCGCGACGTCCGCCAGGACGACCTCCCGGGCCCAGAGGGACATGGAGGACCTGCTGCGGGACCGGCACCACCTTCAGGAAGGCATCGAAAACGACTTTTCGATCCGCAACCTCAGCGAACTGGCCGGCGCCAGCCAGCAGGGCACGCAGGTCATGACGACCCTCCTGGCGGCGGTGGCGGCCGTGTCGCTGCTGGTGGGCGGCATCGGCATCATGAACATCCTGCTGGTCAGCGTGACCGAACGCACCCGCGAAATCGGGGTGCGCATGGCGATCGGCGCCAAGCCCCGGAACATCCTGGCGCAGTTCCTGGTCGAGGCCCTGACGCTGGCGGTGATGGGCGGCCTGATCGGCATCGGCCTGGGCATCCTGGTCGCCGAGCGACTCGCGGCCAGTTTCCAGTGGCCCCTGCTGATCCGCGGGGACATCATCGTCCTGGCCGTCGGGTTCTCGGCCGCGATCGGGATCGGATTCGGCCTGTATCCCGCCTGGAAGGCTTCCCGCCTGGACCCCATCGAAGCGCTTCGATACGAATAGCCGTCAGAGGATCGGCCGAACTGGCGGACGCAGACGAAGCCCCGCAGGCGGAGCCTCCACGCGGAACGGCACGGGCACCCGGCCCGGGAACAGGGCTGGCGGCAGCGCGGCAGAATGTCGCGACGCCTCCTGCGGACACGGTCCCCACTGATCCGGCGCCACCAGCAGGCACGAACACGCGGGCACCTGGATGGGCGCCAGGTAGGCCTGGATCGCGGTGGCGTCCCACGTCATCGGCACCGACCCGAACAGTTTCAGCAGTTCGCCCTCGACGGGAACCCCGGCCGTCCGGCAGCCGGCCAGGCGCGACGGCTGGGTCGTGTCGGGCACGGCGACGATGCAGTACCGGTCGGCGGTGCCCGTCGCCGCGTCGCCCCAGAAGTCCAGCGCAGCCGCCAGGACCGCGTAGGGCTGGCTGGCGTCGATGACGACCTCGACGCCCTCCCTCAGCCGTGCAACGACGGTCGCGTCGATGCTGACCAGCGCCTGGGTCGCCAGCATCCCGGCGCCCCGCGGCGGACCGAACGAGTTCACCTCGACGCGCGTCGAGAAGCCGTCCTTCTTCAGCGCGGCGGACGTGAAGGTTCCGTACAGCGGGTACCGGGTCTCCCCGTCCCACACGCTTTCGTTGGCGACCGCGGCGGACGGAGCGGCGGTCCCGGCCGCGTTCAGGAGTCCCCGGAACCGGATCTCCATGCGCCGGGCCTGGCCACCCGCGAAAAACCCCGTGGGCGGACGGCAGGTCGCGGGGGACTCGGTGGGCGGCGACGCCTGCAACCGGAACACCTCGGACTCGAACCCGGCAAACTGGGTCGGGTAGGCGCCGTTCATATGGCTGAAGGTCAGGTCCGCCGACGGCACGTCCACCGAATTGGCCGAGTATCCATAGATCAACCCGCCGTGGCCGAAGCCCTGGCCCGCCGGCGTTTCGAACCGCGTCATGCCCAGCCCGTAGTCCGCCGCGTCGCCCAGGATGGTGCACGGCGGGAACTGCATCATCGCGTCCAACGAGGCCCGCGACAGCAGTTCCCCGCGGACCACGGCCCGCAGGAACCGCACCATGTCGTCCGTGGTCGTCACCAGGCCGCCCGCGGTCCAGGCCACCGACGGATGGAACAGGTTGGCGCAGTCCAGGAGGTGGTCGCTGACGAACATCTCGGGGGGAATCACGCCGACCAGTTCCGGCGGGACCCCCAGGTCCGCGAACGCCGGTCGCGGGTCCATGTAGCCATGGGCCAGCAGCGGATCCGCAGCACCCCCCATGTCCAGGTAGGTGTGCGCCAGGCCCAGCGGGGCGGCGACACGATCGCGGATCTCGTCCGCCACCGCGCGCCCCGTCACGGCCTCGATGACCATCCCGACCAGGATGTAGTTCGTGTTGGAGTACAGGCACTGGCTGTCGGGCGGGAACGCGAGGGGCAGTTTCGACACGTAGGACAGCAGCCGATCGGGGGCCATGGGCTTGTCGGGCGACGAAAGGATGTCCAGCCACATGGACTGATCGACCAGGTAGTCCTGGATGCCGCTGCGCATGCCCAGCAACTGGCGGATCGTGATGTCCTTCCAGGCGTCGTAGCCCTTCACCCACTTCCCCAGCGGGTCGTCGATGGACAGGACGCCCGCTTCGGCCAACAGCAGGATCAGCGCGGCCATCACCGGCTTCGTGCTGCTGCCCACCCGGAAGGCCGCCCCCGCCGGCATCGCTTCCCCGGTCTGGAGGACCTGGACGCCTGCGACCCCCGACCAGCGCCGGGCCCCGGCCAACTGCACCGTCAGGGCGGCGTTGGTCTCGCCGCTGAACTGGAGGTACTCGTCCAGCAGGGACTGCAGGTGCAGGGCCAGCATCGGGTCCACGGGGACGAACCCCGGATCGGTCCCGGCATCGGACGGCCCCGGTTCATCGACCGCATCCTCCGGGAGCAGGTCCGGACCGCCCGTTTCGGCCGACAGGTCCCCGAATGCGTCGGTCACGATCGCCGGGGAGCGGGTCGCGGAGGCACACCCCGCGACGTCCCAGGCCCCGATCGCGACCAGCACGACCCAACCCGCCACATTCGCCCGCACACCCACTCGGTCCTCCGCCGCCCCCGGGACGCGCAATCCTAGCCCCAGGACCGTGCCGGGCCAAGGGGCACTCGAATAACCGCCGCGATCGGTCGTCCAAGGGGTCGCCGGCGGGGGCTGGAGCGCGACGATTCATCGTTGACAGCATCCCCCCGGGTTGGGCACACTCGCGGGGTCTCGTACCCCCAGATGGAGGGAATCATGGTTCAGAAGTCTTGGAAGGTGTTCGTGGGCGTCGTGACCGGTGCCCTGTTCCTGATGGCGACAGTCGCTTTCGCGGCGGGCGCCCCGGACAAGGCCGACCTGTCGAAGTACAAGGGCACCAAGAGCGCCGTTTCCCTGGACCACAAGATGCACGTCGACGCGAAGATTCCCTGCGCGACCTGCCATCACAAGGCCAAGGACGGCAAGACGGTCGCCTGCGGCGAGTGCCACAAGAAGGACGCCGACGGCGCGACGCCCTCGATCAAGGACTCCTTCCACAAGACCTGCAAGGGCTGCCACGACAAGGCCAAGAAGGACAAGGCCGACTCCAAGGCTCCGACCAAGTGCGGCGAATGCCACAAGTGACGGCCCGCTCCTAGCCCGCCCCCCGCGACACCAGTTTCGAAAGCCCCCAGATCGGCAACGCGAAGACGATCGAAAGCGTCAGGGCGAAGGTCATCACGCCCAGGAAGATCCCCAGGATCGGCGCCAGGACGCGCAGCAGCGGATCGATCACGCCGGCGGCCCAGGCCGTGGCCAGGTTCACCAGCAGCAGGCCGAGGACCAGGACCAGGAACCCCGACGCCGCGCCCTTCAGGTCCGACGGGCTCAGGCGGATCCCCGTGCCCACCGCGAAGGCGAGGTACAGAAACACCCAGAACTGCCAGTGCCCCAGGTTCTCGGCGCGGAACACGCCCCCCAGGGTGGACATCACCATGCCCAGGACGCTCGACCCCAGGGCCCCGACGGTGGAAAGGGATGCCGCCTGGCCCTCGCCCAACTGCACCTGCGGCACCCGGCCCAGGACGTCGGAACCCAGCAGGATCAGGGACGCCACGTAGAGCACCAGGGTGCCCAGGATGACCGGGCCGATCCCGATGAAGAAGTTCCCCAGGCGGGCCCACAGGCTGCGGCGGTTCCATTCGTGCTCGACGTATCCCAGCACGTCGGAGTGCGGATCGGGCGAAAAGGGCCGGAACGCGGTGATCCGATGCCCGAACAGGGGACAGAACATCGCGTGGCCGGTTTCGTGGACCGCCGTCCCCAGCCATCCGAACAGTGCCAGGTACGCCGTTCGCCCCAGGACGGCCAGGGCCCGGGATTCGACGAAGCCCGCCAGGACGTGCATCGCCAGGCCCAGGATCAGCGCGGGCCCCAGCAACACCAGCAACTGCACGGCCGTCCGCATCGCGACCTCGGACAGGTACGGGCCGACCGCGTCCATTCGATCCTCCGGAAAAATGGGGACAGACACCGATTTCCGGCGCCGGGCTCCTACAGGTTGCGCCGGTACTCCCCGCCGACCGCGTACAGGGCGCGGGTGATCTGCCCCAGAGTACAGCACGCCGCCGCATCGAGGATCGCATCGAACACGTTCGCACCGCTGACGGCCGCCGCCCGGAGGCGCTCCAGCGCGCCGCCCGACGCGTCCCGGTGACGGTCCTGGAACGCCTGCACCTGGTCCACCTGCGATCGCTTTTCCTCGTCGGTCGAGCGGATCAGGTGGGACACCGTGCCCGCCGCAGCCTCCCGCGCGGGATCCAGGAAAGTGTTCACGCCCACGATGGGCAGTTCGCCGCTGTGCTTCAGGGTTTCGTAGTGCAGGCTTTCGTCCTGGATGCGGCCCCGCTGGTACCGCGTTTCCATGGCGCCCAGCACGCCGCCCCGCTCGGACAGGCGGTCGAACTCCGCCAGCACGGCCTCCTCGACCAGGTCCGTCAGGCGCTCGATGACGTTCGACCCCTGCCACGGGTTCTCGTTGGCCGACAGCCCGAACTCCCGCTGCAGGATCAACTGGATCGCCAGCGCGCGACGCACCGACTCCTCGGTGGGGGTCGTCACGGCCTCGTCATAGGCGTTCGTGTGCAGGCTCTGGCAGTTGTCGAACACCGCGTACAGGGCCTGCAGCGTGGTCCGGACGTCGTTGAACTCGACCTCCCGGGCGTGCAGGGAGCGGCCCGAGGTCTGGATGTGGTACTTCAGTTGCTGCGCCCGCTCCCCCGCGCCGTAGAGGTCCCTCAGGGCCACCGCCCAGATCCGTCGGGCCACGCGCCCGATGACGGCGTACTCGGCGTCCATGCCGTTGCTGAAGAAGAACGACAGGTTCGGCGCGAAATCGTCCACGGCCAGGCCCCGGGACCGGTAGTACTCCACGTAGGTGAAGCCGTTGGCCAGGGTGAAGGCCAGTTGCGTGACGGGGTTCGCGCCGGCCTCGGCGATGTGGTAGCCGCTGATGCTGACCGAGTAGAAGTTCCGAACCCCCTCGCCGCAGAAGAACGCCTGCACGTCGCCCATCATCTTCAGGGCGAATTCGGTGCTGAAGATGCACGTGTTCTGGGCCTGGTCCTCCTTCAGGATGTCCGCCTGGACCGTGCCGCGGACGTTCGCCAGGACCTCGGCGCGGATCCGGGCGTACTGTTCGGCCGGGACCAGGTCCGCGCCGGACAGGCCCAGCAAGGCCAGGCCAGTCCCGTCGTGCCCCTCGGGCAGTTCGCCGCGATAGGTCGGCAGCGGGCCAGGGTGGCGCCGATGGGCCGCATCCAGCGCCTGGTCCAGGCGGCCCTCGGCCCTCAGGTGGCGCTCTACGGCCTGGTCGATGGCCGTGTGGAAGAAGAAGGCCAGGGCGATCGGGGCCGGCCCGTTGATCGTCATCGACACGCTGGTGCTGGGGGCGCACAGGTCGAAGCCCGAGTACAGGCGCTTCATGTCGTCCAACGTGCAGATGCTGACCCCGGAATTGCCGACCTTGCCGTATACGTCGGGCCGCAGGTCCGGGTCCTCGCCGTACAGCGTCGGCGAATCGATGGCCGTGGACAGGCGCGCCGCGGGCCGACCCCGGCTGACGTAGTGGAACCGGCGGTTGGTCCGTTCGGCGGTGCCCTCGCCCGCGAACATGCGCGTAGGATCCTCGCGCGTGCGTTTCAATGGGAAGGCTCCCGCCGTGAACGGGAACCGGCCCGGGACGTTTTCGGTCCCCAGGAACCGCACGCGATCGCCCCAGTCCCGCGGGGACGGCAGGGCGACCTTCGGGATGCGGGTGCCCGAAAGCGTGGTGGCGGACGCGGGGACCCGGACGTCCTTCCCCCGGACGCGGTAGGTGAACTCGTCCGCGGCGTAGTTCGACGCGTCGGCATCCCAGGAGGCCAGGCCTTCGCGAAATTCCGGGAGAAGGCGCTGCAGCGCCGCCCGTTGCTGCGCCTGCAGGACGCGGCAGGCGCCTTCACGATCGGTTGCAGCCTGCGCAGCGTCCCCCGGATCGCCCGGCAACGCATCGGCCGACCGGTCGTCCAGCGTCTCCAGCGCGCGCTCCAGGCCATCGGCCCGCGACGCGATCCCGGCCTGGGCCTCCACCGTCCGCCGCCAGGAACGGCAGGCGGCCGCCACCTCGGCCAGGTAGCGCTCGCGCCGGGGCGGCACGACCACCGGTACCTCGGCAGCCCGGGCCGGAAGGGGACCGGGCGCCCAGTCCCGCCCGGTCTTCGTCGCCAGCAGCCGGCACAGGGCCTCGAACAGGCGGTCCACGCCATCGTCGGCAAAGCGGCTGGCCCGGGTGGCGAACACCGGCAGCGCCTCGTCCGGAGCGTCGAACGCCAGGCGGTTCCGACGGACCTGCTTGCGGACGTCGCGCAGGGCGTCGGCCGCGCCGCGCCGGTCCGCCTTGTTCACGACGACCAGATCCGCAAAATCCAGCATGTCGATCTTTTCCAACTGGGTGGGCGCGCCGAATTCGGGGGTCATCACGTACAGGGACAGGTCGCACAGGTCCACGACCTCGCTGTCGCCCTGGCCGATCCCGGCGGTTTCCAGGATCACCAGGTCGAACCCCCCGGCCCTCAGCACCCGCAGCATGTCCGGCACCGCCCCGGCGGTGGCCAGGTGGGCGCGACGGGTCGCCACGGAGCGCACGAAGGACCGCGGCCCCCGGGCGGCGTTCAGGCGGATGCGATCGCCCAGCAGCGCGCCGCCGGTCCGCCGTCGCGTGGGGTCCACGGCCAGCAGCGCGACCGAGCGCTCCGGAAAGCGGTCCAGGAAACGGCGGATCAGTTCGTCCTCCAGGGACGACTTGCCGGCGCCCCCGGTCCCGGTGATGCCCAGCACCGGCGGAGGCGGGAACGGCAGCAGCCGATCCAGGTCGGCACGCAGCCCCACAAGTTCCGCCTGGTCTGCGACCCTGGATGCCAGGGTTTCGACCCGGGTCAGCACGCGCGCCACGTCCCGCGGAACCCGGCGCGCCAGGCCTTCGGGCAGGGGGCCCGATTCGGCGTCCGCCGGTGGGCCGCACCGTTCCAGCAGGTCGCCGATCATGCCCCTCGGGCCCAGGCGACGGCCGTCCTCGACCGAGTAGATCCGCTCCACCCCCATGCGGTGCAGGGCCTCCGCCTCCTCGTCGGTGATGGTCCCGCCCCCGCCGCCGAACACCTTCACGCGGGTGGCGCCCTGTTCCCGCAGGCTGGCCACGAGGTACGAAAAGAACTCCAGGTGCCCGCCCTGGTAGGACGAAACGCACACCCCGTCGGCGTCCTCCTGGATCACCGCCTCGACGACCTCGGCGACCGAGCGGTTGTGGCCCAGGTGCACCACCTCCACGCCCTCGTCCTGCAGCAGGCGTCGCACCACGTGGATGGACGCGTCGTGCCCGTCGAAGAGGGCAGTCGCCGTGACGAAACGCAGGGGCCGCAACGGGGAAGCCTGGATCCTGGGATTGTCCATGGTGGGAATTCTGGGCGCATGCCGCCGGGCCGTCAACGCACCGGGCCCGTTGCGCCGCGCCCGTACTGATGATGGGCGCGAACCGGTCGCGCGGTCCGAATCGCCCGCCTGTTTGGCGGTATCATCCCCAGGCGGAAATCGGAGGCTGTCCCCATTTCCCCGTCCCCGTTTCCCCATGGGAGGGCGTCATGCGCGCGGGCTGGATCCAGACCCTGCCGACCTTCGGTGAGCCGGCAGCCAACCTCGCGGCGGTCGCGGCGGTGATCGACGCGGCGGTCGCGGCAGGCCGTGCGGCGGACCTCTGGGTCCTGCCGGAGTTGTTCGCCACGGGCTACGTGTTCGCCGACCGGGACGAGGCCCTTCGGCTGTGCGAGGCGGTACCGGACGGTCCCACGGTGTCCGGACTGATCGCTCTGGCCGGCCGGGCCGGATGCGCCTTCGTGGCGGGCGTCGCCGAACGTGCGCCCGACGGACGGCTGTTCAACGCCGCGGTCGCCGTGGACGGGACCGGCCTGCGGGCACACTACCGGAAGGCCCACGTCTTCGGCGATGAACGGCGGTGGTCCACCCCGGGCGACCTGCCGTTTCCCGTGGTGGATCTGGCCGGCGCGCGCGTCGGGATCATGATCTGCTTCGACTGGCGCTTCCCCGAAACGGCCCGGACCCTGGCCCTGGCCGGCGCCCAGGTCATCGCCCACCCATCGAACCTGGTCCTGCCCCACTGCCCCGACGCCATGGTCACGCGGGCGCTGGAAAACGGCGTGTTCACGGTGACCTGCGACCGCGTCGGGACCGAGGAGCGGGCCGGGATGCACGCCACGTTCATCGGCCGCAGCCGCATCATCGGGCCCGATGGCGTCGTCCTGTCCGAAGGGCCGCCCGATCGACCCGCCTGGGACGTCGTGGAGTTCGACCCGACCCGGGCCGATGACAAGCGCCTCGCCGGCGGCAACGACATCCTCGCCGACCGTCGTACCGACCTTTATCGCTTATAGGATTTCGTCGGGAGGCTACAGGGCGGCGGGAGCGGAGGCGGGAGCGGCCGGCACGCCGGGCTTCTTCCCGTGGACCAGTTCCTCCCATTCGATCGTGATGCCCAGGCTGATGATGTCGATCGACGAGTTGTACTTGCCTTCGTTCAGGGCGTAGCCGTCCTTGACGTTGCCCGTGAAATCCAGGATCTGCTGCTTGATCCTACCGGTTCCAGCGGCGACGGTCCGCGACATCTGGAACACGTGCGCGTACGAGAGGCCGATTTCCACGCCCCGGTAGGCCCCCGAGATGCCCGCGCCGATTCCGTAGCGGTCCCACGAGGGCAGGTCGATGATCGTCGTGTTCGTGGGCTGGGCGCCGGACTCCCACCAGCAGCCCAGGCGCACCCACAGGTGATCGGCGATGGGATTGTACGTGCCGCCCAGGCGCACGCTGTACGTATCCTTCAGGTTCCGGGGCAGGGTGATCTTCTTCAGGATCAGCCGTGTCCCCAGCGCCTCGACGTCCTCCTTGTCGAACTTGACGCGGAACGCGTCCAGGGCCGACCACTGCTCCCAGACGAAGTCCGCCTCGATGTCGAACAGTTCCCGGTCCGACTTCATGTGGACGTACCGGCCGCCGACCTTCACGTCCACCGGGTAGGTGAACGAGATGCGGCCCGGGACGGTCACCGGGACCATTTTCGAATAGAGGGAGTTTTCCGTGCCCGAGATCGTGAGGTCCCCCTTCGCCTCGATATTGACCGGAATGACGCGGGCGGACACGCCCAGTTCAAGGTACGGCAGGGGCCGAACCCACCCGCCGACGACCGCCGAGAACTTCTTCCAGTCCGACACGTTCAGATCCACGCGCAGATCATTGATGGTCTTGTCGGGACTGTTCTGGGTCGATGCGCTGGCCGGCCCGATGATGTCCAGCGAGTACTTCAGGTACGGGACGGCCACGTACTGCAAACTGACGCCCAGGCCGAACCACTGCTTGTACTTCCATGCGACCGCACCCGACACGAAGACCAGGGCCGTTTCCATGCTGCTGATCGAGTAGCGGGCTGCCGAGATGGAATTCGGATCGCCCTTCGACGGGTTGTTCGAGTACGCCACGTTGCCGTAGGCCGACGGCCCCTGGAGTCCCAGGCCGAACCCCCAGTCCTTCAGGCCGAAATCCGACGTCAAGCCGAGGCTGACCCCCAGCGGGAAGACGCCGTTCTGCTGGTCGGCCGTCGCGTATTCGGTCGGCGTGCCCACCGGAACGCAGGGGGACTCGCCCGGCCCCCCCTTGCACTTCTGCGCCGGGTTCCGATCAAAGCCCAGTTTCAGGCTGGGGATGTTGTGGTTGTAGAGCAGCCGAGTGCCGCGCAGCAGCGACAGGCGCGACGGGTTCCACCAGATCGCCGACGGGTCGTCGGCGCCCACGACGAAGGCCCCGCCGCGGCCCACGGCGTGCACGCCCTGAGGACCGACCTCGATTCCCGCAGCGCTCGCCGCGGCCGGCAGGAGCGACACCAGCAGCACCAGGCACGCACACCGGACGGCAGGAGCGGGGCAAAGCATCAAAACCACCATTCTTGCCAAGGATTGCGGAAACCTAGCACGCGCCCCGGAAACGGGTCAAGAACCATGATTAACACTCACGCACACGCGGGGGCGGCGAGCCCTCGCCGTCCTCTCCACCCTCCCCGCCATTCGTTGCGCATCCTTTTCCCCGGCGCGCAGTCCTCGGCGCCCGGAATGTCCCGGTCGCCGGCACCCAGAACTTGGCATCCTAGCCGCATCCCCCTTTAGATACAACGCCTTCCACATCACGAACACCCTCCTCATGCCGCACCGAAGAACCCCTTTCAACGGGCGACGTTCTTGGTACGCAAGTTGCAGGTATCCAACTCGGTTTTCTTGCCCTCCGGCCGTGGCGCGCGCCCCGTTTGCGCACAACCGCCCGGAAGACTTGGAAGGATCTGGGACGGACCGGCCGTTCGACGCTTTGGAGTGTGAAATGTTTGCGGGTTTGAGTGTCACTAGCAGTCAAGGAGGCGCCATGAAGCTCCGCAGTCGTTATCTCGGGACGCTGGTTTTCGTCTGCGCAGCCTTCCTCATGGCGCAGGGGTGTTCCAGTTCGTCCGACGACAAGGACGCCGTGGTGGACCCGGGTGCGGGCGGCGAAGACACGCCGGCTGACCTCGGGCTCGACCTCGGGCTGGACCTGCCGGACCTCCCGACGACCGGGCTTCCCGACACTCCGGCCAGCGCCGCTGCCAAGCGCCAGTCGGCGGCGACCCAGGCCTGCACCCAGCCGGTCAATGACCTCGTGATCAACGAGTTCATGGTCTACCCGGTGGGCGTCCTGCAGTGGATCGAAATCTACAACCCGACCGCCGCGACGATCCAGTTGAAGGATTGGGTCATCGGGAACGGGACCACCACCTTCACGATCCCCGAGTCCGCCAACCTGAACATCGACCCCCTCAGCTACGTCGTCCTGTGCAGCGAGGAAGAAGCCGGCTGCAGTTGGGGCCCCTGGCCCGTCGGGTTCGTCCTCGCGGCCGACGACGCGTCCATCACCCTGCAGAAGATGTCCGCCGACCCGACCCCCGTCCTCGTGACGGTCGACACCGTCAGTTACGTGGGCAACACGATCCCCGCCACCGGCGGATCGATCGAATTGAAGCATCCCTACAAGGACAACGCGGTCCTGTTCGACCAGGTCGGCGTCATGAACGCCAACTTCTCGCTGTCCACCAACCCGCTGGGCACCCCCCAGGTCAAGAACGACAACTACGCGGTGGTCACGGACGCCACCTGCGCCGACGACGGCAACGTCTGCACCTTCCAGGTCTGCGAGAAGAGCCTCTGCACCTACGTCGGCGACACGTCCTGCTGCCTGTCCAAGTTCGACTGCGCGGACAGCAACGACCCCTGCCTGGTGCCCTTCTGCGATCCCGCCACCCACAAGTGCGACAACGGCCGGAAGGCCAACTGCTGCAAGGAAAGCGCGGACTGCAACGACAACATCGCCTGCACCACCGACTACTGCCTGTTCAACCAGTGCCAGTTCACCCTGGGCACCGACTGCTGCATCGTCGACTCCGATTGCCCCAGCAAGGGCTTCTGCTCGGCCACCACCTGCGGCGCGGTTGAAGCGCACAAGTGCAACACCGTCACCATCCCGGCGCCGGCCTGCTGCACCAGTCCCTCGGACTGCAACGACGACAAGCCCTGCACCTTCGACAACTGCGACGGAACCACCCATGCGTGCGTGTTCCGCCCGATCACCGGGTGCTGCCTCCTGGACGGCGACTGCAACGACGGCAACCCCTGCACCGACGACAAGTGCATCAGCAACGCGTGCCGCCCGTTCTGGAAGGTCGATCGCTGCTGCTGGGACGACAGCCAGTGCGAAGTCGCGGATCGCCCGAACCACAAGCCCTGCACCACCGACCAGTGCGTCAAGGACACGCTGACGGGCAACTTCTACTGCATCCAGCCCTACGTCGCGAACTGCGCCCTGGGCCTGCCCTACCTGCAGCCGTTCGCGAACAACACGACGTTCGCGGACATCAACTGGCAGATGCGCGATTACGGGACGCGCACCGACCGCAACTGGTCGTTCGCCTCCGGCTTCGGCGACCTGGGTCCCGACGGGCACCTGATGTTCAACTGGACCCCGACCGCGGTCCTGGTCAAGACCGTCGCCATCGCACCCGAACTGGACGCCTTGACCTCGAAGAACGACGGTTTCAACACGACCCAGAACACGACCGTCCAGTGGAGGATGGCCTACCACCACAAGAATCCCGGGCAGGCCGTGTGGATTTCGGTCCGCGCCTCCGCCAACAACGATTTCACGACCCTGGGCGCGTACCAGGAACTCTGGTCCACGAAACTTCCCGGAGCCCCGTCGGACCTCGGAACCAAGGTGGACCTCCCCTACGAGTTGCATTCGGAGCAGTTGGACCCGGCGTTCAGGTTCTCGCAGAGCCTCCGCATCGGCTTCATGATCGACACCAAGACCTCGCTGGCCGGCACGGCCAACATGGACTCCCTGGAAGTGGACGACGTGGTGGTCGCGGCCGGCCTCCCCTCCCGCATGACCAAGTCCCTGCTGTACCGCTGCAACGGCGCCCCGGGCTGCAACCTCAGCGACTCGGTGCTGGAACAGACCGCGGAATACCCTGAAGACGTCCCCGCTGTGACCGCCGGCAGTTGCGACTGGTACCGGATCTACATGTGCATGCACGACCCCGACGGCACCCCGGGCACCTGGAACTTCTTCGGTTACCCCTCGGCCTACATCGACGGCGCGCCGATGGACCAGACCTCCGTCATCCGGCCCGTCCCCGGGTTCGGTGAGACCGGTTGCCAGACCTTCGGTCCGACGGTCCAGTCCATCTGCGGCAGCCCGACGATCGGCACCGGGTACTACGTGTGCGCCCTGGACGTGAAGGCCGACTGCTGCGCCGACGACGCGGCACCCGATTGCGCGGTCCAGGCCGCCGGCGCCTACCGTGCGGCTCTCGTGTCCCGGGACGAAACCCCCACCGGCCCGCTCACGCCGCTCCACAGCCCCTTCGAAACCCAGACCAATTTCGACGTCACGGTCCTGATCGAGGACGGCTACCTGGTGTGGTCGCCCAACGGTCGCGACGCGCCGGCCGCCAAGGCCATCGCCAACACGATCATGAGCACCCGCGATGCCCGGAACGGCAACAAGTTCCGCCAGGCCCAGATCGTGGCCAACCTGGACATCCTGACGGACCAGAACCTCAAGCGCTTCCGCGGCGTCTTCGCCGTTCTGGGCGTGGCCGGCAACTACCACGTCGTCACGCCGGCCGAGGAAAGCAAACTCACGAAGTACATGGACGAGGGCGGCCGCATGTACCTGGAAGGCGGCGACTTCTTCTACACGTCGAACCGGCCCGGCGCGCAGCCCTACTACACGCTGCTGCCCCCGTTCGTCGATCTGCACGACTACTTCAAGATCGACGCCACCTCGGGCGGCCTGGCCGTCCTGGACGGCCCCCTGGCCGGCGGCAACTTCCTGAACGGGTATGCCTACGATTTCGTTCAGAGCAGCCCGCAGTACAACTCGTACATCGATCGCCTGGTCCACCGGCCCGGCTCGGGCAGCCGCGAAATCATGAAGAACGCCGGCGCGACGGCCTTCGCGACGACGATCTCCTTCGAAAGCACGCCGGCCGCCCCGGCGGGCCCGTTCTACCGCACCATCGGCTCGTCGGTCTCCTTCGGCGGACTGGTCGAGCAGGCCAGCCAGTCGACACTGCTGAACCTGATGGGCCGGTACCTGGACTTCCTGGAAATCGGGTACCCGGACTGCCTCTCGGCCGCCCAGTGCCAGGACGACGAAGTCTGCACTGCCGACACGTGCCTCCCGATGGACATCGACGGTCGGCGCCTGTGCGGCTACTCGCTGCCCGCCGGCATGACGTCCTGCACGCCCTGCAAGAACGACGTCCAGATTGAACGGAACGGCCAGCCGGCGTGCAGCATCAACGAAGCCTGCAACGTCGCCCTGGGCTACTGCGTCGCGATCCCCTTCACGACCCGCTTCGACGCGGAAGCCGGCATCGCCACGGGCTGCGGCAACTTCTTCGGCGACTCGGACGTGGACCCCGCGGCCCCCGCCTCCGCCGCCTGCACGACGACGGTCACGACGTCGGGCATCCTGGAAGGCCTCCAGGTCAAGGCGATGGTGCCCCACCTGTACCGCGGCGACATCCAGTTGACGTTGACCAGCCCCAGCGGCACTCCCGTCCGGTTGAAGCCTGCTGACCCGCTGGACGCGGTCCAGAACGTCTACGCGACGTACGACGTCGGCGTCCCGTCGGACCAGCCCCTGTCCCGGTTCCTGGGCGAGCGCCTCCAGGGCGCGTGGACCCTCACGGCCCAGGACACGCTGCCGTCGTTCGCCGGCGGCTCGATCACGGAATGGCACCTGTACACCAAGCAGCGCCCGGTCACCTGCACCGTCGCTTCCGAGTGCATCGACGATCCCTGCGCCTCCGCCGTGGCGTGCGTCGCGACCGCGGTTCCGGGCGTCAAGATCTGCCAGTACACGCCCCTGTGCAACGACGACAACGTCTGCACCCGCGACGTCTGCACCGCCGGCACCCAGACCGCCATGGGCACGGGCGCCTGCTCCTTCGTCGCCACCCCCGGCGCCAGTTGCGCCTGCGTGAAGCACGACGACTGCCTCGCGGACCAGGCCTGCCTGAACCTCGGCCAGACGGCCACCTGCGCCGGCGAATCGGACTGCCGTTGCGCGCCGGTCCCGGGCACGCCCCATGAACTGAACCTGCCGCTGGCCGTGGCGATCCCCGACCACGACGCGGGCACCGGCGTCACCCAGACCTTCACCCTGACCGGCACGACCCCGATCGACCACATCAAGGTCCGCGTCGCGGCCGACCACCCCTCGGTGGAAGACCTCCGGGCGCGCCTCTGCCACCTGGGCACCTGCGTCACCCTCCGTGACGTCCGGAAGAAGGCCCTCGGCGAGGAAACGGGCTTCCATGACGTGTACAACTTCGACCTGGTGAACGGCCCCGGCACCCTGGACGACTTCCGTCGCCTGCCGATCGCCGGCGCCTGGAACCTGACGATGTTCGACGTGGTCCCGGGCAACACGGGTACGCTGCGCCGCGCCACCCTGTACACCCAGGAGGCGGAGTGCTTCTTCGACGCCGACTGCTCGGACAACAACGCCTGCTCGACCGATACCTGCCGGTCGGCGGCGCCTGGCGAAGCCGGCGTCTGCCTGCATACCTTCAAGACCTGCGCCCTGCCGGCCCTGCCCGTCGGGATGAACGCGGACTGCGTCCAGACGCCGCAGTGCATCGCCGCAACCGGCGAATGCCCGACGGTGGCCACCCTTTCCTTCAAGACCATCGGCACGACGTGCGAGGACGGCCTGTTCTGCACGGACGGCGACCAGTGCAACGCCACCGGCGGTTGCGTCGCCGGCGGGCCGAAGGATTGCGCGATCCTCAACGGCACCTGCACGGAAGGCTGGTGCGACCCGGTCGCCTCCGAAGCCCTCAAGCAGTGCGCGGTGCGCGACCTGGCCAACGGCAGTTTCTGCAACGACGGCGAAGCCTGCAACGGCGCGGATTCCTGCCTGAGCGGCGACTGCGCCAGCGGCACCAACTACGGCATCTGCCCCTGCCGCGTCGATGGCGACTGCGCTGACGACGGCAACAAGTGCAACGGCGACACCTGGTTCTGCAACGCCAGCAAGTTCTGCGAACTGGACCTGGTGGGCCACCCGCGGAAGGACCTCCTGTGCGTGACCACGGATCCCTGCCAGGCGAAGGCCTGCGAGCCGGCAACCGGGCTGTGCCTGGACACGTTCGCCTCGGCGAACTTCATGCCCTGCAACGACAACCAGTTCTGCACCCTCGGCGACTACTGCCTCAACGGCACCTGCCTGGGCGGCGAGGTCCGGGACTGCTCGCCCCTGGCGCTGCCCAACGGGATGAACGAGACCTGCGGTACCCGGACGTGCGTCGGAACGGCGCCGGATTCGGGCTGCACCTTCGTGCCCGAGCCCAACACCAAGCCCTGCGACAGCAACGGCCTGGGCTGCGACCTCGAGCATTGCAACGCCGGCGCCTGCATCGACACCGACTGCGGTCCCTTCGACAACTGCATCCTCGTCGGTGGCCATGCGACCCGCGACTGCAGTTCCTACGTGGACGACTGCAACACGGCCGCCTGCGGTGAACTGGGCGGCGGCCTCGCCACCTGCCAGCGCACGGCCAAGGCGGACTACCCGGCCACCCCGTCCTGCACCACGGACGGCAACGAGTGCACCACCGACGGATGCCATTCCGGCGTCTGCACCCACACCTGGCTCCAGACCTGCCCCGGCGTGGTTTGCGGCGGCCGTCATCGCTATGACGCCGGCGACGACATGTGCGGCGCCCTGGACTCCTGCCTGGGTGGCGCCCCCGTCGAGGGTCAGCCCTTCGATCAGAAGAACGGCCTGTGCGTGAAGACCTGCGACGCCGCGGCGGGTTGCGCGACCTTCTCCTCCCCGCTGCTGAGCCTGCCGATCATCGACTTCCCCCGTGTCCACGAGTGCACCACCAGCGAAATCGTGATCCCGGCCTCCTACGCGCCGACCTACGTCCAGTCCCTGGAGGCCAAGGTCCGCGTGTCCCACAGCTACCTGGGCGACCTGTTCGTGTCCCTGAAGGACCCCCAGGGCTACACCCACCCGATCTGGAACATGATCGGCGGACCCAACGCCGGCTTCGCGGACACCTTCGACCTGTCGTTCGACGTGCCCACCCTGCACAACGTGCCGGGCACGTTCACCGACGGCCGGAACATCGCCGGCGGCCCGATGTGCTCCTTCAACGGCGAACTGGCCCGTGGCACCACCGGGAAGTGGACCCTGGAAGTCTGCGACTACGGCGTGACCAACAGCGGCGTCCTGCACGACTGGACCCTGGCCATCAAGGGCACCAACGACAATTCGGCCCTGAACCGCGGCCACCGCTGCGAGGACGCGATCGACCTGACGCCCGCCTTCCTGGGCCCCGACCCGGACATCCGGTCGATCACCGGCGACACGACCAAGTGCAGCGTCAACGTCCTGTCCAACTCCGGCTTCGGCAAGACCGAAGGTCCCGAGCGCTGGTACAAGCTGGTGCTGGACAAGCCGACCCGCGTCAAGGTCACCCTGGCCCAGCCGATCCGCAACCTGGCCCTGATCCTGAAGGGCGGGGCCGCCGGAACCTGCGATTCCGCGATCATCAACGGCAGCAATTCCTTCGACCCGGCCAGCGGCCAGGCCGAATACTTCAACCTGCCGCTGATGGAGGGCACGTACTACCTGGCCGTGGACACCGTCAGCGACCCCGTGCCCGCCGGCCTGGACCTCATTTCCAGCCGCCTGGCCGTCGCGAACAACCTGTTCAACTACGGTCCGTACAGCTTCGTCATCAACATGGAACTGCTGCGGCAGAACGGTGACGGCTGCCTGAACCTCAATTCCGAGAGCTGCCTCAGCGACTACTGCGACGGGAACTACTGCTGCGACAACAGCCTGGGAACCAATCCCACCTGCTGCCCCGGCGCCTTCCCCGCCCACGTCAACCAGTGGAACCTGGACGCCGGCGCCCTGCCGATCGAAACCACCCTGTTCGAATCGGCCAAGACCGTCTGCGGCGTGGACCAGTTGGCCTACTGCCACAACAACGAGCCCGGCTTCGCCCCCTGCGAGGGTCGGCGCGTGTTCCCGAACTGCAGCGACGTCGACCACGACTGCTTCCGGGACTTCGCGAACCCGGCACGTGACGACACGGCCTGCACGTCCGCCGCCACCGCGTACTACTGCGGCCGGTACGTGGACGTGTACTGCAACGGCGATCTGCTGCAGACGCCGGTTCCGTGCAAGCTGGAGTGCACCACGGACTCCGATTGCAAGCACGCGCCGGACTACCCCGGCGTGTTCAATCACTGCGAAGAGACCGATGCGGTCACCCACAAGAAGGAGTGCGTGCCGGACCGTCCGAAGGGCGGCGTCTGCGGCCGCGACCTGGAGTGCCTGGACGACTTCTGCGGCGAGAACGGCTTCTGCTGCCTCCCCGGCAAGCTCTGCTGCCCGACCGCCGGCAGCTTCGTGGCCGGTGCGACCTGCAAGAACGCCCTGGGTCAGGACACCTTCAACAACGTGATCCTCAAGGATTGGACCACGAAGACCTGCGGCACCCAGGACCAGTGCATCGGCAGCCGTATCGATCCGTACTGCAACGCCTCCCTGGAGTGCGAGCCCCAGCAGATCCGCGACGACTGCGGTTGCCAGGACAACAAGCGGGACTGCACCCTGATCAACACGTTCTACGACATGCCGGAGTGCTTCACGCCGACCGAGAAGGGCGCCATCTGCACCGCCACCACCCCGGTCGGCGGCGTTCCGCGGACCGGCCCGACGGCGCCGACCTGCTTCACCAGTTGCCTGTTGACCGACAGCAACGTGGTGGGCCCGACGGGAACCGTGAACTGCTCCGGTGGCGCCACGGAACCCAACTGCAACGCGGCCGGCTTCGACTGCCCGGTCGAAAACCCGTCCTGCTGCTGCCAGGACGACACCAAGTGCATCTACCTGGCCCGCTGCGCCGCGGAATCCTGCGTGGACGGCAACGGCGACCCGATCCTGTACGCGAACGGCACTCCCATCTGCGCCTTCCCGGCGGGTGACTGGCGGAACAAGTCCTGCACGGGCCCGATCCCGAACGGCGGTATGTGCAACCGCGGGCCGGACTGCCTGAACAAGAACTGGCTGGCGGCGCCGTACGCCGGCAAGACCGGCGGCTACTGCCACAACAACGTCTGCTGCAACGGCGGCGAGTGCTGCCTGCAGGAGGCCACCCCCGGCATGTCCACGTACTGCCAGGCGAACGCTCCGGACTGCAACGACCCGCTGAACTGCCATGGCCGCAACTGGACGAACACCTGCAACCCGCCGCCGGCGCTGTACAACATCCATGACCCGGACATCCTGGACCCGGCGCGTTGGGATTTCTGGGAGGTCGAAGGCAGCATGTTCACGTGCACCGGCAACATCGTTCGCGAGGACGACACGCAGTGCACCGCCATGGTCTCCAACTCCTGCCCGAACAACTTCGCGCCTTACATCTGCAAGGGCTCCACCGACGCAGACCACCCGGTCCCGGGCATCACGTACTTCGGCGAAGTCGTCGACAGCCGCTGCCCGCTGAACTGCAACAAGCCCCTCTGCGAGAAGGGCGTGACGTCCTGCGCGTTGTGCTACGGCGTCGTGGGTGACGATCCGAACTGCTGCCCGCCCGACAACCCGGCGTGCTGCTGCGAAGAGAACACCATCTGCGAAACCACCACGGCGCACTGCGACCCCGATCCTGCGAACCAGACGACCACGGCGTGCCTCGACAACGGCGTGTTCAACGATCCCTGCAACGAGAACTCGGACTGCGGCGCCGGCCTCTCCTGCCTGATGCACTTCTGCTGCACCGCGGGCCGCCTGTCCGAGTGCAAGGGCTACATGGTCACCTCGGCGGACCTGGTCTTCGCCAGCGGTGGCGTCGTCACCGCAGTCGCGGCCACTGCGGTCCCGACCCTGAATGACGCCCGTTCCCAGCAGATCATCGTCGGCCAGGGCTCCCCCGTGGGTCGTGTCGTCGGCGTGACGGGCACCATCGACCTCGGCTTCGGCGCCACGACGACGGTTCCTGCGCAGTGCTACGACCCGCTCAAGGCCACCAAGGGCGTGACGGAAACCGACCTCAAGTGCGGTGGCGCCGTGTGCCCGCCGTGCAACGTGGCCTCGAAGTGCGCCATGGACAGTGACTGCGTGACCGGCGTCTGCGATCCGCTGGATGGCAAGTGCCGCCTGTGCAGCGGTCCCGCCGACTGCCACGCTCCCCAGACCTGCGTCGGGGGCTTCTGCCAGTAGCGTCCCCCTCCCTTGATTTCCCACCAGCATCCGGCCAAGAATTCTCGCCGGTGGAGTCCGTCCAAGCGGTCCGAGCCACGAACCAGGGCATGCCGGGACCGGGGAACCGGCCGGCGGAACAGGAAGGCTGGAGCACGCAGATGTCGGTGCCGGCAAGGATCGAAGGCATGCCAGGCCATCCCGCCGGGAGCGTCCTGTCCGGTCCCGCACACCCCATCTCGGCATTTCGGCGGATAGGGACCCTGCCCTGGGTCCAGGTCGTTCTGCTGTTCACCGCCGTGGCCGCGGGTGTGCTGGCGTTCACCTTGGACCTCGGCCCCTCGCGGATGTCGATTGCGCGCGACCTGCTGGGGCCGACCTTGCCCTGGGTCCTGTGGCCCGGGACCGTGATGGGCCTGCTGGTGATGGTGTCGACGACCTGGAGGGTGGCCCTGTGGCTGGGCTACCGGGCGGCGCCCGCCGATGCGGACCGGGACCTGCCGGCGGTGACCGTGCTGGTTCCCGCGTTCAACGAAGGGGCGCGCACGCGGGACTGCCTGCGTTCGATCCTCGCCTCCGACTATCCTGCCGACCGCCTGAAGGTCGTGGCGGTCGATGACGGCTCCGGCGACGACACCCTGGCGTGGCTGCGCGCCGCGGCGGCCGAGGCGCCGGACCGGGTGACGGTAATCGCGTTTCCACGGAACCGGGGCAAGCGCCACGCCCTCTGCGGGGCATTCACGCACGTGCAGTCGCCCGTGGTCGTGACGGTGGACTCGGACACGGTCCTGCCGCCCGCTTCCCTGCGGGCCCTGGTGACGCCCCTCCGGAACCCGGGCCTGGGCGCCGTGGCGGGCCGCATCGAGGTGCTGAACCGGGACGGGAACCTGTTGACGCGGATGCTGGGGGTTCGCTACCGGTACGGGTTCGACTTCGTGCGGGCCTACCAGTCGCGACTGCGCAGCGTGTTCGTGTGCCCGGGCGCCTTCACGGCCTATCGAACCGACGCCATCCGGGAGTACCTACCGGCCTGGCAGGACGAGCGGTTCCTGGGCCGGGAGTGCCGCAACGGGGACGACCACGCGCTGACGAACCACATCCTGTCCAGCGGGCTGGGGACCGTCTACCAGTCCACCGCGGTGGCGCACACCCGCGTGCCCGAGACCTACATGGGCCTGTCCCGCATGTACCTGCGCTGGGCCCGCAGCAACGTTCGCGAAAGCCTTCGGTACCTGTCGTTCGCCCCGCGACTGCTGGCCCGCCCGCGGAACTGGCCCGCCGTGATCGACGCCATGACGCTGATCCTGCAGATCCCGCTGCGGCTGTACCTGCTGCCCCTGTCGTGGATCGCGGTGGTCGTGTCGCCGGGGGTCCTGATCCCGGCGATCGCGGGCGCCCTATCGCTGTCCCTGCTGCCCGTGGCCGCGGTGGCCCGCAGCGAGCGAAGCCTGGAGGCCTGCTGGGGCGTTCTGTACGCGATCTTTTCGCTGCTGACCCTGCAGTGGATCTACCCGGTGGCGGCGTTCACGGTGCGGTCGAACCGGTGGCTGACGCGGTAGGTCAGGAAGCCGGGGCGGACACCTTCTTGCGCATCTTCAGGGGCACGTAACTGCAGAACGGTTCCTCGTCCAGCACGTCGCCGGTCATGGCGTAGGCCCGGGCCCGGCAGCCGCCGCATACCTTCTTGAATTCGCAGACGCCGCATCGGCCGTGGTAGCCCTCGAAATCGCGCATGGACTTCAGGAGCGGCGCGTCCTCCCAGATCGTGCGGAAGGGCTGCTCAAACACGTTGCCCGCCACCTGCTCCATGTAGGAACAGGGGCGGACGTTCCCGAAGGCGTCGATCAGACAGATCGTCTGGCCGGCGACGCAGCCCTTCCCGGCACCGGTGGAAAACGTCAGGTCCCGGCGCTTGAACCGCGAGCCGTCCCGGGCCGACAACTGGGGAACCACGCGATAGTAGTGCGGGGCGCACGTGGGCCGCATCAGGATGTCCTTTTCGCGTTTTTCCTGCTCGTAGTGCCATTCGAGGATCATGTCGTAGTGCTCGGGGTCGATCAGTTCCTTGAACAGGTCCTGACCGCGGCCCGTGGGGACGATCATGAACATGTACCAGGCCGTCGCGCCCAGGTCCTTGGCAACGCGGAAGGTGTCGCCGATGTACGCCTGGTTGCGCTTGGTGAACGAGGAGTTGCACAGGAACGGGATGCCGTGCTCCTTGAACAGGTGCGCGGCGCGGATCGTGCCCTCGAAGGCGCCGGGCATGCGGCGGAAGTCGTCGTGGATCGCGGCGTTCGGGCCGTCCAGCGACAGGGAGACCATGCGGATGCCGGCCGCCTTCATCTGCAGGCAGACCTCGTCGGTGACCAGCGTGCCGTTGGTCGCCATGCACATCCGGAACCCCTTCGAGGTCCCGTAGGTCGCCAGTTCGAAGATGTCCTTGCGCATCAGGGGCTCGCCGCCGGACAGCACCAGGACGGGCTGGACGAAGGACGCGATGTCGTCGATCAGCGCCTTGCCCTTTTCCGTGGTGAAGGTCCCCTCGGGCGAGGAATCGTCCGAGGAGCACCTGCAATGGATGCAGTTCAGGTTGCAGCGTTGGGTCGTTTCCCACGCGATCCACTTGGGCAGGAACTGGCTATCGGACGTCAACGCCATGGGTGCCTCCTGGCGGGAATTGTGTTCGGCGGCGGCGACTGGGTCAAGCGAACGACGGAACGACGGCGGAACCGTTGCAGACGAGGGTGGAGAGGGGGGTCCCGGTTGACGGAGCAAGGCGGAATCGTGTAGGGATGGACCGGGTGAGCGGAGGGTCGCGATGGCGAACAGTGTGACGGCGAAGGAGATCCTGGAACTGGCCATCCGGATGGAGCAGCACGGCCGGGAGTTCTACACCCAGGCGGCGACGCTGGTGTCGATGCCCGGGGCGAAGGAGCTGCTGGAGGAGCTGGGCCGGGAAGAGGTCGAGCACGAGGCGATGTTCCTGCAACTGCAGGCCCGCGAGGACTACGAGTCGCTGGCGAAGGGCGAAGTGCCGCCGGATCTGCACCTGTCGGACTACCTCATCACCGCGCCCATCGGTCCGGAAAGCACGCCCCAGGACGTGCTGATTCACGCGATCCGCATGGAGCAGTCGGCCATCGACCTGTACTCCGCGTGGGCCTCCCTGTACGCTGGGACCGAGATCGAGGCCCTGCTGGAAGGGCTGGTGGCCGAGGAACGGCGCCACAAGGCGCGCCTGGAGGCCGTGTACTCGGACCGGTTCCTGGAGGACTGGTAGAGCGCGAACCCCCGTCCCAGGCACGGAGCCGAAGGGAATCCCGTGGAACAGACCCTTCCCGACCGCGTGGACGTCGTGGTCGTCGGAGGCGGTTTCGCCGGCGCGGCGACCGCCTGCTTCCTGGCCCACCGCGGCATCACCGACATCCTGGTCCTGGAAGCGGCGGACCAGTTCGGCGCCGCGGCCAGCGGCCTCAACGCCTCGATGATCCGCCAGGTGGCGACGGACCCGGTGACCGGCGCACTGCTGCGGGCCAGCGCGACCGAAATCCGCCACGGGGACTGGGCCGACCCGGTCGAGGCCCGGTGGAACGGGTCGCTGCTGCTGACCGAGGGCGAACGGGGCACGCCGGTCCTGGATGCGGCACGGGCCGCCGCGACGGCGGGGCTGGACTGCCGGATCGTCGATCGGGACCAGGCGACCGCCCGGGTGCCACTGCTGGCGGCGGCCCACTTCGACCACGCCATCTGGACCCCCGGGGACGGCGTGATCGACATTTCTGCACTGCTGTGGCGATACCTGCGCGCGGCGAAGCGCGGCGGGGCGCGCCTGGTGACGGGATGCCCGGTGACGGGCGTCGAGGTCGAGGCAGGACGTGTCGCCGCCGTCCGGACGCCGCAGGGACGGACCGCCTGCCGTGTCCTGGTGGATGCCGCGGGCGCCTGGGCCGGGGAAATCGCCACCCTGGCCGGGCTGGCCCCCCTCCCCCTGACCCCCTATCGGCGCCACCTCGTCGTGACCCCTCCGCAGGCCTGGGTGGACACGTCCTGGCCCCTGACGTGGCACCTGACCGATGACTGGTACTTCCGCCCCGAGGTGGGGGGCCTGATGCTGTCGCCCTGCGACCAGACCCCCTGTCCGGCGGGCCCCACGCCCCGCGATCCGGCCGTCCTGGAACTGCTGGCGGAGCGGTTGGCGGCCCGGTGCCCGCCCCTGGCGAACCTCCCGATCCAGACCTGGTGGGCGGGCCTGCGGACCCTGGCGGCGGACGGACGGTTCGTCATCGGGCCGGATCCGCGCCTGTCGGGCTTCTACTGGGTGGCGGGCCTGGGCGGCCATGGCATGACCGGCAGCGCCGCGGTGGGCGAACTGGCAGCGGCCCTGGTGGCAGGCGGCACGGTGGATGGGGGCATCGCCAGGGCGGTGGAACCGGGACGTTTCCTGGCGGGTTGACCGGGGGCGGGGGCGAAGCCTTCTACGTGGCGGACTTCTTGCCGCGGCGGGCCTTCTTGGGCGCGGCCTCGGCACTCGCCATCGCCTCTTCGTCCTCGTCGATCTGGGCCATCTCGGCCTTCAGTTCGGCGATGGCTTCGCGGACGCCCTGCGCCTCGTTCAGCAGTTCCTTCAGGTACCACTCGTAGGCTTCCAGCATCTCGGCATTGCTGACGAACTTGCGCTCGAACCCGAAATCGGTCGGATCGTCGCCTTCGTCGTCCTCGTGGCACCCGCAATCGCAGTCGCACGGGGACCGGTCCGGGGGCGGACCGCGGTCCGGCCCATGGTCCCAGCCCCGGTGATCGTGGTGATGATGCTGATGAGCCTGGGCTCGGCACTCGTCGCAGTCGCACATGATGTCCTCCTGAGGATTCGGTTTCCAGGCGACAGGATAGGGCCGGCAGGAAGGGACGTCAAAGATCGTCCCAGGTCACCCCGTCCCCGGCCACGTGCCCCAGCAGGCCGGTCCGGTAGAACCGATCCGCAGGCAGTTCCTGCGGCGCGCGCAGCACGCTGAGCGGCGGCGCGGCGGCGACGCCCTGGACCGACACCTCGCCATCGGCCTCCCGGCGGACGCAGGTACCCGGCACCACGGGGGCCGGTCCGCCGGCCGCAGGCAGCCGTTCCAGCGTGGCCACCCCGGCGGTCACGTCGTTCCCGACCGCCGTCCAGGTGGATACGCCCAGAGCCCGGAACAGCCCGACGGATTCCGGCGCAGGCCCTGCTCCGTCCGTCAGGACGCGGGTCAGCCGTCCGCCCACGACCTCCGACGGTGTCGCCGCCCCGGTGGCTGCGGCCAGGGCCGCCAGTCCCCGCTCCAGGAGGCCCCGGGGCCCCTCCCGCAGGCTGTGGCGGAACATCCACCGCGACATCCGCCCCGGGATGCCCTGGGCCTGCTCCACCTCGTCGGCGGCCTGCCGGGCCAGCGACGCGGCGACGGTTGCCGGGAGCACGGCGATCGTGGGACCCGCGCGCCACAGGACCTGGAGGGACGCCTGGATGTCCGGGGCCAGGATCAGTTCCCCGCCCGACAGCCAGGCCGCCGCCACACCGGCGGTCCGGGGAAAGGCGCCACGCCAGGGGCCCGCCACCCACCACGCGTCGTCCTCGCCTGCCCCCAGGGCAGCCGCCACGGCCAGGCCGACGCCCAGGAGGTTCCCCTGGGTCAGGATGCGGCCCTGGACGATGCCCTGGGCGTCCAGGGACACCAGGGCCAGGGCCAGGGAATCGGGTCCCCGGCGACCCAGCCGCTCCTCCAGCCGAGGATCGTCGGACCAGGGGTCCAGGCGGGCCCCGTCGCCGACCGGAGCGGGCTGCGCCCGGGGCAGGAAGCGCGCCTGCAGCCCCGGCTGGGCGCGCAGAACGTCGTCCATCGCCTCGCGTGTCGGCCCGAACGCCAGCAGGCGCCGGGCCCCCAGGGCCGAAGCCACGGCCGACACCCCGGCCGCGGTGCAACCCAGGGGGACGCAGACCGCCAGCGCTCCGGCGGCCTGCAGCCCGACCTCGGCGAACAGCGCCTCGGGTTCCTCGCCGGCCCAGAGGATCACCGGTTCGCCCTCGGCCAGCCCGTCGTCCAGCAGGGCAAGGGCCAGCGTTCGAGCGTGGGCCCAGGTGTCGGCCCAGGTCCAGGACTGGTCTGCCCCGCCGGCCACGCGCCGCAGGGCGGGCTTCGGCCCCAGGGTGCGGGAACGCGTGCGGACGAACATCGGCAGGGATCGGATTTCCATTCGGGACTTCCCGACCGGCGGCGGGTACTCCCCGACCGCGCGGCCCATCCTGGGACCGGAGACATCGCCCCCCAGCCTTGCCTTCCGGACCCACTCTGTCAAGATCGGGACGCACCGCACATCCTCGGTGGAGGTCCCATGACAGGCCCCGATTTCACACCCCCGAACCGGCGGGGGCGCCTGGGTGCGGCCCGCGATCGCGTCGTCGGTGCGGTGATGGACCCGACGGTCGCGGGTTCCTTCGGCCGGGGCGGATTCCGCCGGCATGCCCGGGGCTTCGTCCCGGGCGACCTGGACGTGGACCTGACGGGCCGCGTCGCCCTGGTGACCGGCGGGCACTCCGGCATCGGGAGGGCCGCCGCCGCGGCCCTGGCGTGCCGGGGGGCGGAGGTGCGCCTGCTGGGCAGGAATCCGGCCCGCGTGGAGGCGGCCGTGGAGGCCCTGCGGCAGGAGACCGGCAACCCGAACGTGCGGGCGGAGCACCTGGACGTGTCGGACCTCGACGCGATCCGGGATCTGGCCGGCCGCCTCGACACGCCCCGGATCGACATCCTGGTCCACAACGCGGGGGTCCTGCCGGACGTGCGCCAGGAGTCCCCGCAGGGGCACGAGACGACGCTGGCCACGCACGTGCTGGGCCCGTTCCTGCTGACCCGCCTGATGCTGCCGCGCCTGCAGGCGGCGCCCGACGGCCGCGTGATCTGGGTGTCCTCGGGGGGCATGTACTCCCGGCGCCTGTCCCTTGCCGACCCCGAGTGGCGGACACGGCCCTACGACGGCGTCGCCGCGTACGCGGAAACCAAGCGCATGCAGGTCGTGCTGTCCCGCCTGTGGGCAGGGCGCCTGCGGGGCACGACCGTCACGTCCAACGCGATGCACCCCGGCTGGGTGGACACCGGGGCCGTGAAGACGTCCCTGCCGCGGTTCCACCGGGTGATGGGCCCGTTCCTCCGGGAAGCGGCCGAGGGCGCCGACACGATCGTATGGCTGGCGACGGCCAACCGCCTGAAGGGCGTCGCCGGGCACTTCTGGTTCGACCGGGAGGCCCGTCGCGAGTACTGGCTGCCGGGGACCCGGGAGACCCCCGAGGAGGCCGAGGCGTTGTGGTCCTTCTGCGAACGGCTGACGGAATCGGCCTGAGAAACCCGGGAAGAACGGTTTTCGGGGCCGAAAAAGTCTTGTCTGTTCGCCCTGTTTTAAAGTTCCGCATCGAAAGGCTGGACAAGAATCGCGTCTTGCCCTACCATCTGCCCTGCCTTTCGGCACTGGGCCCATAGCTCAATTGGTAGAGCAGCGGACTCTTAATCCGGAGGTTGAAGGTTCGATTCCTTCTGGGCTCACTGACGTGACGTAGGCACGGAGAAGGCGACCGAAAGGTCGCCTTTTTCGTATCTACGTCACGTCAGTGAGCCCAGCAGCCCAGGGGACAGCCTTCAGGCTGTCCCCCCGCGACAGAACAGACCTCAACGGTAAAATTGCCTGGCCCCAACAAGAACGGGGGGACAGCCTGAAGGCTGTCCCCCAAAGGCAAGGCTGTCCCCGCGGCAGGCAACATTGGCCAGGGGGACAGCCTGAAGGCTGTCCCCCACCATCGCAGCCTGAAGGCTGTCCCCTTGGTAGGCTGCAGTGGCTGTCGGACGTGATTGCGAGGGGGGACAGCCTGAAGGCTGTCCCCTGTACTGAGTGGGAATGGGAGGCAGGGGGGCAGCCTGAAGGCTGCAGTGGCTGTCGGACGTGATTGCGAGGGGGGACAGCCTGAAGGCTGTCCCCTGTACTCAGTGGGAATGGGAGGCAGGGGGGCAGCCTGAAGGCTGCCCCCCTGTCCTCTCATTCCCACTCAATCGTGCCCGGCGGCTTCGAGGTGAGGTCGTAGGCCAAGCCTGAAACCCCTGGCAGAACCAGCAGGTCCCTGCGCAACTCGGCGACCAGCGCCGCGGGCAGGTTCGCTGCGGTGGCCGTCATCGCACGCTCGGACTGGATCGGACGCACCACGATCAACTCCTGCCCCCGGCCGTCCACCGACAGGGGAACCAGGGCCGTCGGGCACTGCCACACCTGGTCGTAGATGCCGTGGCGCCGCAGGCCGTCCATGACGATGGCGTCGGCCTCCCGGCACAGGTCCAGCCGATCCTTCGTCATGGTGGCCGGCAGGGGCTGCGCGTCGCCGTAGGTCTGGGGTCCCAGGTTCCACAGGCACCGGTTGATGCCCTGGACCTGCTTGAGGATCGAGCCGACGGCCTCCTGCAGACGATCCCACGACAGGTTGCCGGTCAGCACGACCGGGTGCTCGTAGGACCGCAGGTCCGCCTTCACGCCCACGGACTTGATGGGCAGCACCCGCGCGTCCAGGCCGAAGGGCGCCGCCAGGGCCTGTACCTGGGCCTGCAGCACTTCGATGCCGGCCCGGTCGGCCGTGCCGTTCGAGCACAGGACCCGCACGCCCAGGCCCGGCCCCGGGAAGGGATGGCGCCACAGGGCCTCGTGGTGGATGCCCAGCCGCTCGCCCAGTTCCCGGACTTCGACCTTGTACAGTTCCGCCAGGGGCTCGACGACCTTCCCGGCCTGGATCATGGCTTCGATGATCGGCACCCGGTTGTGGTGCGTCTTGATGGTGTCCGCCCGCTTGGTGGCGCCGGATTCGATGGTGTCGGGATAGATGGTCCCCTGGCCCAGCAGGTGGCCCTCGATGCCCAGGCGCTTCGCTTCGCGCTCGAAGACCGACACGAAGGTGTCGCCGATGATGCGGCGCTTGCGCTCGGGTTCGACGACGCCGGCCAGCGCGCCCAGGAAGTCGTCGGTCGCGTCGATGAAGTGCAGGTTCTTCCCCAGGCCCATTTCCTGGTACATCGTGATGACCGCGGCGCTTTCGCCCTTGCGCATCAAGCCGTTGTCCACGTGCAGCAGGTGCAGGCGATCGGCGCCGATGGCCAGGCCGAACAGCTTCGCGGCCACCGTGGAGTCCACGCCGCCCGAGGCCAGCAGGAAGACCGAGTTGTCGCCCACCTGTTTCCGGACGGCCTCGATCGACTCCTCGAGGTACTGCTCCATGGTCCACGACGGCTTGCAGCCGCAGATGTCCAGGACGAAGTTTGCGATCATCTCGCCGCCGTGGACCGTGTCGTCCACCTCGGCGTGGTACTGGAAGCCGTAGCGCCGCAGCTTGTCGGACCCGATCGCCGCGAAGCGATGCGACTTGCCGCCCTCGCCCAGCGTCGTGTAGCCCAGTTCCTCGAAGTCCGGCCCGACCGACACGACCGAGTCGAAGTGGCTCATGAAGACCTGCTCGACAGGACCACAGCCCTTGAACAACGGGTGTTCGCGGACGATGCGCATGTCGGCCCGGCCCCACTCGCGGCCGCCATGGATGACCGTGCCGCCGTAGTGCTTGGCGATTTCCTGGTGGCCGAAGCAGAAGCCCAGGATCGGGACGGGCAGGTCGAAGATGGCCTTGGTGAAGTCGTCATCCTCGCCCTGGGACGCCAGGGCCGGGCTGCCCGACAGGATGATTCCCTTGAAGCCCTCGAACTTCTCGATGGGGTCGTCGGGCTGGCGGATTTCCGCCAGCACGCGAAGACGGCGAACCTTCGTGGCGATGAGGTGGGCGTACTGCCCGCCGAAGTCGACGACTGCGATCGCGTCGTGCTGCATGGACACCTCCTGTACCCAGGCAAACGGAAGCAGGTTGATACCCTATTTCCGCCACTTCGGGAAGGGTCGGCTTGCCGGGGCCGCCTGGATCCGGGACAATCCCGCGCCATCCGGGGCGACGCAGGGGGTTCGGTGATGGGTGTCGGGGACAGGTTCCAGGGAAGGCCCGAGATCCTTGCGCCCGGAGGCAGCCTGGAGGCCATCGAGGTCGCCCTGGGACACGGCGCGGACGCGGTCTATGCCGGCGTGGGGAGCCTGAACGCCCGGGCCCGATCCGCGAACCTTGCCGAGACCCAACTGCCCGGCGTGGTCGAGTTCGTTCACGGATTCGGCGGAAAGCTGTACGTCCCCCTGAACGTGCCGCTGCGGCCCGAGGATCGCGAAGAAGCGGCGCGGGTGCTGGCCCTGTGCGATGCGTGCGGCGTCGATGCCGTCATCCTGCGGGATCCGGCGCTGATGCGGCTGTGCCGGGATCGGTTCCCGGGCCTCGCGGTCCACGCCAGCACCCAGGCCGGCGTCCATTCGGTCGAAACGGCCCGGCGGGCCGCGGACCTGGGGTGCCGGCGCGTGATCCTGGCCCGGGAATGCAGCCGCGACGACATCGCCCGGATCCGGGAGGCCCTGCCGGACCTGGAACTGGAGGTCTTCGTCTTCGGCGCCCAGTGCTTTGCGGTGTCGGGGCTGTGCCTGCTGGGCGAGGCGACCACCGGCCGTTCGGGAAACTTCGGCGCATGCTCGCAGGCGTGCCGACTGCCGTACACGGACGAGTCCGGACGGAACGTGGGCCATCCCTTCAGCATGAAGGACCTGGACCTGGTGGGCGACGTCGCCGCCCTGGTGGACCTGGGCGTGGCGGCGTTCAAGATCGAGGGGCGCATGAAGTCGCCCGCGTGGGTCGGATGCGTGGTCGCGGCCCTGCGGAAGGCCCTGGACCGGCCGCTGCCCGGCCTGACCCCGGACGAACTGGACGCCTTCCACCGCGACGTGTCGGTCCTGTTCTCGCGGCCCCGGACCGGCGGCTTCTTCCACGGGCGCACCGATGCGGCCGAGCAGGTCGATACCGACGCGCCGGGGCACCGGGGCTGCGACGTGGGCGAGGTGCGGACCCGGACGACGCCCGATGGCCAGATGCTGTGCTTCCGGACACCCGTGGACCTGAACATCCGGGACGGGTTGCTGCTGGAACTCACCCCCGAGCGTGGAGGCGAGGGGCGCGAATTCCTGCCCCTGGGCATCCGCGAACTGTTCGACGAGCAACGCCGGCCCGCCATGCGTCTGCCTGCGGGACGGAACGTCGAGGTCCCTGTGGAGGTCCGCCGGCGCGTGCTGCGCGTCGCGATCCATTCGTCCGACGGCGTGCGGGTCCGCTACGACCGCGTCGAACACCGTGTTCCAGGCTCGGTCGTCGAGGGCCAGCCCCCGGCCCCGCGGTTCGAGGCGGTCGATATCCAGCCCGACCGGATCCGGGCGACCGTGTCCCGGGGACGGCTGCACAGCGAACTGGAGATGCCCGTTGCGTCCCAGCCCGCCCGGGGTGAGGGCCTGACGCCCGAGCGACTGCAGAAGCACTTCGGGGACGCGGCCTACACCCTGGCGCC
>CAINDP010000139.1 GCA_903847405.1 uncultured Myxococcales bacterium
GGACCTGTCCAACTGCGGAACGTGCAGCAACGCCTGCCCCGCCCGGAGCAACGCGACCACGACCTGCGCGTCCGGTTCCTGCGGGTTCACCTGCAACGGCACGTTCCGGGACTGCAATGACCTTGGGACCGACGGGTGCGAGGTGAACAGCGCGACCGACGCGGCGAACTGCGCCGCCTGCGGCACGGTCTGCCCGGTCCGTGCCAATTCCACGCCGGTGTGCTCGGGATCGTCCTGCGGCTTCACGTGCACGGGGACCTACCGGGACTGCAACGGGACCGTCGCCGACGGGTGCGAAATCGATACGGCGACCAGCACCGCCAACTGCAGCGCCTGCGGCACGGTCTGCCCGGCCCGGGCGAACGCCACCACGTCCTGCACGGGCGGCGCGTGCGGCTTCACGTGCAGCGGCGCCTACAGGGACTGCAACGGCAGCGCGGCCGACGGGTGCGAGGCGAACACGCTGACGAGCGTCAACAGTTGCGGCGGCTGCGGGATCGTCTGCCCCGCCCGGGCGGGCGCCACGACGACGTGCAGCAACGGCACCTGCGGGTACACGTGCGACGCGAACCACCTGGACTGCAACGGCAGCGCGGCCGACGGCTGCGAGGTCTACAAGTGGGACGACCTCAACAACTGCGGCACGTGCGCGAACGTGTGCCCCGCCCGCAGCAACGCGTCCCGCTACTGCTCCAGCGGCAGTTGCGGGTACACCTGCAACGGCAACTATGGCGACTGCTACAGCGGCGCGGTGGACGGCTGCGAAACGTACCTGGTGAACAACAATTCCAACTGCGGCAGTTGCGGCAACGCCTGCGGCGGCAGCGCGACCTGCTCGGGCACCGGTTGCGTGTCGGTCGTCGGGACGTGCAATCCGTTCAACTCCGGTTCCACGTATGTCTGGGCCTATGGCTGGTACTGGGCCACGATCGATTGCGGTTCATACAACAGCACCACGGCCGGGTGCACCACCGACTACTGGAGGGTTCCTTCGGGCTGGTACATCGCGCCCGACGACTGGTACACCCAGACGGTGATCCGCGCGTACTACTGGAATACCCACGTGGGGGTCACCTCGAACGGCAACTCCTACGGCACCGCGAACTACACCCAGGGGTTCTTCAGCGGGAACGAACTGGCCAGTGACGGCACGGGGGGATACAAGGTGAACGGGTGCAGCCTGCGCGTCATGATCCGGACGGGGGGGGACTAGGGTCCGACCCGGCGCCGGCCTCATCCCCCGGCGTTCGTCCCCCCGCGTGCTCTCGGACACGGTGGAACCCGCCGCACGGCCTCGCGTGGCCCGTTCCCTGGCACCGGACGTCATTATCGGCTACCGTGAAAGTCCGTGTTTGCCGAGGGTGCCGGATGGAGCCGACCGACAACGTCGTCATTTTCGATACGACCCTGCGCGACGGGGAGCAATCCCCGGGCGCCAGCATGAACATGGGGCAGAAGCTGCAGGTGGCCCGGGCGCTGCGGGACCTGGGCGTGGACGTCATCGAGGCCGGGTTCGCGGCGGCGTCGCCGGGGGACATGGCGGCCATCCAGGCGGTCGCCCGGCAGATCGAGGGTCCGATCATCGCCAGCCTGGCCCGGTGCCATGACGGGGACATCGCGGCCAATTGGGAGGCGCTGAAGGACGCGCCCCGGCGCCGGTGCCACGTGTTCCTGGCCACCAGCCCGATCCACCGGGAATTCAAGCTGAAGATGGCCCGGGACGAAATCCTGCGCCGCTCGGTGGACGGGGTGAAACGGGCCCGGGAGCGCTTCGACGACGTCGAGTTTTCGGCGGAGGACGCGGCCCGGACCGAACTGGACTTCCTGGCCGAAATCGTCGAGCGGGCCATCGAGGCCGGGGCGACCACGATCAACGTGCCGGACACGGTCGGCTATGCGCTGCCGTCCACCTATGCCCAGACGCTGCGGTACCTGAAGCAGCACGTCCGGGGCATCGACGGGATCGTGCTGTCGGTCCACTGCCACGACGACCTGGGGCTGGCCGTGGCCAACTCGCTGACGGGCGTCCTGGAGGGGGCCCGCCAGGTGGA
>CAINDP010000140.1 GCA_903847405.1 uncultured Myxococcales bacterium
AGGATCTTCACGGCGCCTCCTCTGGAAAAGAGTTCGGCCAGGGCCCATCGCCGCAGGCCGTCGGACGAGACGAATGGAAATCGTATCCACTATATCCGGGTGCACTGTCAAGGGGGATTTGGGACGGGGGCGCTCCGGGTCCAGGGGGGCAGGTGGGGGGTCACCGGCAGCGGGCCGCGAAACGCAGGGCTTCCACCAGGCTTCCCGGGTCGGCCCGACCGGTGCCGGCGAGGTCGAACGCGGGTCCGTGATCCGGGGCGCAGCGGGGGCGGGGCAAGCCCAGGGTGACGTTGATCGCCGACGTGAAGTGCAGCAGTTTCAGGGGCCCGAGCCCCTGGTCGTGGTACATCGCCACCACCGCGTCGAAGGCGCCCTCGACCGCCCGGTGGAAGGCCGTGTCGGCGGGCAGCGGGCCCGATGCGTCGATTCCGGCCTCCCGCAGGCGGGCCACGGCCGGGGCGATCACCAGGGCCTCCTCGTCCCCGAAGCGGCCGCCGTCCGAGGCGTGGGGATTCAGGCCCAGCACCCCGATGCGAGGGGCGGCGACGGCCTCGAACCGGGACAGGTGGTCGGCCGCCAGCCAGGCCGCGTCGAAGACGGCGTCCTGCGTGATGGCGGCGGGGACGTCCCGCAAGGCCAGGTGCGTCGTGACCAGGACCACGCGCAGGCGGGGCCCGGCCAGCATCATGGCGAACCGGCGGACGCCGCAGGCCTCGGCCACGAACTCGGTCTGGCCGGCGTGGCTGACGCCCGCGTCCGAAAGGGAATGCTTGTCGATGGGACCGGTGACCAGGGCGCCCAGGCGGCTGTCGGCGAGGTCGGCCGCCGCCGCCTGCAGCGCCAGGAAGCTGGCCCGGCCCGAGGCCGCGGTGTAGCGCCCGGACACCACGCCGTCCAGTCCTGAAGACGTGGGGACGGCGACGCACCCGGGATGGACCCGGGCCAGCCGTTCGACCAGCCCGTCGGGACCGTACAGGCGCACGGGGCGGGCCTCGGGCACCCGGGCGAGGGCGATGTCGACCAGATCCGGGCCCACGCCGGCGGGGTCGCCCAGCGTGATTCCAATGGTTGAGGCAGGGGCCTTGTCGGCGTCCGTCGTCATGGCCTGGATTGTACCCCAGTCGCCCCGGTCGATTGACCCTTACCCGCGCGTCCCCTATATTTCGTGCGCCCGAAGGCCGTCCGGAGGAACGATGTCCAGCCCGATTCTGGAGCGGCTCGCCGAGTCCCCGATCGTCTTCGACGGCGCCATGGGCACCCTGCTGTACAGCCGCGGCGTGTTCATCAACCGCAACTTCGACGAACTGAACCTGTCGCGTCCGGACATGGTCGAAAAGGTGCACCAGGACTACCTGGCGGCCGGTGCGATGGTGCTGCTGGCGAACACCTTCGGGGCGAACGCGGCGCGCCTGGCGCGGTTCGGCCTGGAGGGGAAGGTCGGGGACATCGTGACGGCGGGGGTGCGAATCGCCCGGGGCGTGGCCGGCGACAAGGCCTGGGTGGCCGGGTCGATGGGTCCGACGGGGCTGATCGCGGATCCGGGCGACCCGTCGACGCTGGATCCCATCCGGGAGGCCCTGCGCGAAACCGCCGTGGCGCTGCTGGACGCCGGCGTGGACGCCATCGTGCTGGAAACCTTCCGCAGCCCCCTCGAAATGCAGGTCGCCCTGGAAACGGTCCGGGCCCTGGGAGCGGGGCCGCTGTTCGCCACGATGATCTTCGATTCGGATCGCCTGACCGGCGACGGCCTGACGCCCGAGCAGGCGGCGATGCTGCTGGCCCGCAGCGGGGCGGACGTGGTCGGCGCGAACTGCGGCGAGGGGCCGTCGGTGCTGTCCGACGTCGGCATCCGGATGCAGGTCGCCGGGCGGCCCGTGCTGATCCAGCCCAACGCGGGATCCCCCCGGCGCGTCGACGGCCGCGTGCTGTACATGGCGACCCCCGAGTACTTCGGCGAGTACGCCAAGCGGAACATCGCAAACGGCGTGCGGGCCGTGGGCGGCTGCTGCGGCACGACGCCCGAGCACATCCGGCAGATCGCGGCCGAGGTGCGCATGGTCAGCGGGGGGCGCATCCAGGTGGCCGCGGCGGCACCATTGGAAGACGTGGGCCTGTCCGAGGTGCCGGTGGCGATGCCCCTGGCGCAGCGGTCGGCCCTGGGGAGCGCCCTGGCCGAAGGGTTCGTGGTCAGCGTCGAGGTGGACCCGCCTCCGGGCATCGACCCGACCAAGGCCATCGAGGGCGCGCGGCTGCTGAAGGCGGCGGGCGTCCGGTTCGTCAACATCGCCGACGGGCCCCGGGCGACCGTCCGCATGTCGCCGCTGGCGCTGGGCGTGCTGCTGCAGCGGGAGGTCGGGATCGAACCGATCCTCCACGTGACCTGCCGCGACCGGAACCTGCTGGGGCTGCAGTCGGATCTGCTGGGGGCCCACTCGCTGGGCCTTCACGATCTGCTGATCGTCACCGGCGACCCGGCCAAGCTGGGCGACTACCCGAACGCCACGACGGTGTACGACCTGGACTCCGTGGGGCTGCTGCGGCTGGTAGGCAACCTGAACCGCGGCATCGAGCCTTCGGGCCGCCGGATGAAGGCGCCGACGGCCTTCGTGAAGGGGTGCGGGGCCGAGCCGGGGGCGCAGGACATCACCCGCGAGGTGGATCGCCTGCACCGCAAGGTGGACGCGGGCGCCGAGTACGTGATGACCCAGCCGGTGTTCGACGCCGAGGTCATGACCCGGTTCCTGGACCGCGCCGCGGGCATCGGGGTGCCGATCGTGCTGGGCCTGCTGCCGCTGGCGTCGTTCCGGAACGCCGAGTTCCTGCACAACGAGGTTCCCGGGATGTCGATCCCCCCGTCCATCCGCGAACGCATGCGGGTGGCCGGTTCGGGACCGTCCGCACGCGAGGAAGGTATCCGGATCGCGCGCGAGACGGCCCTGCTGTTCCTGCCCCGGGTCCAGGGCCTGTACATCATGCCGCCGTTCGACCGGTACGAGACGGCCGTGGCCGTTCTGGAGGGCCTGCCGATCCCCTCCGCGAAGAAAGGTTTTGTCGACTCGACGACCAAGGCTTGACTCCGTTTCAGGTTTCGGGTACAAAGTCCGCCCTGTTGTTTGGAACGCGAGGTCAGGGACCATGGCGACACATTGCACCGACAGTTTCTCGACGACTGACGTGACCAAGCGCTGGTACACCGTCGATATGGACGGCGTGGCCCTGGGTCGCGCGGCTGCCCGTATCGCGATGGTCCTGCGCGGCAAGACCAAGCCGGAGTACACTCCGCACGCCGACGTGGGCGACTTCGTGATCGTCATCAACGCCTCCAAGGCGATGTTGACGGGCAACAAGCTGGACGGCCAGCTGTGGCGCTGGCACACCACGTACATCGGCCACCTTCGTCAGCGCACCCTGCGCCAGATGATGGAGACCAAGCCCGAATTCATGATCTGGAAGGCCGTCAAGGGCATGCTGCCCAAGGGCCCGCTGGGTCGTGCCATGCTGCGCAAGCTGAAGGTCTACCCCGGCGCCGCGCATCCGCACGAAGCCCAGAAGCCTGAGGTCCTGGATATCTCCAAGGTTTGAGCGAGGACGTCATGTCGGAAGCAGTGAACCCGTCCCCCCTGGCTACCGGTCGTCGGAAGCAGGCTGCCGCGCGCGTCAAGCTGGTGCCCGGCACCGGCAAGATCACCGTGAACGGCCGTGAGGTTTCGACCTACTTCTGCCGTCCGAACCATGTGATCATGGTCCGGCAGCCGTTGACCCTGCTCGAGTTGGCCGAAACGTTCGACGTCGTTGCCACGGTTCGTGGCGGTGGCGAAACGGGCCAGGCCGGCGCGGTCCGCCACGGCATCGCCCGCTGCCTGTCGGCGATGAACACGGACGAGTGGCGCAGCCCGATCAAGAAGGCCGGCCTGCTCACCCGCGATCCGCGCGCCAAGGAGCGCAAAAAGTACGGTCAGCCCGGTGCCCGCAAGCGCTTCCAGTACAGCAAGCGCTAGAACCGGCCCCGCGCAGCGCCTTCACCATCGCCCCCACACGCCATCGGTTCAAGCAGACAGGACGAACGTCCACGCTCACGCCACCATCGTGGAAAGTGGGACAGTCACCCTTTTCCGCACGCTCACGCCGCCATCGTGGAAAGTGGGACAGTCACCCTTTTTCGTCCGCTTCCGCCCCACGTTGGCCCCCCGGGGGACGGCGCGCTAGAATGGCGGGCACTTCGAACGGTCGAGGGAATGCGTGGCCGCCCCCATCGTCAGCATCCGCGGGCTCCGCAAGTCGTTTGACGACAACGCGGTGCTGAAAGGCGTGGATCTGGACGTCGAGGAGGGGGGCATCACCGTGGTGATCGGCCCGTCGGGCTGCGGCAAGTCCGTCCTGGTCAAGCACGTCATCGGCCTGCTGCGGCCGGACGCGGGGACGATCGAGGTGGACGGCCAGGAGATCACGCACCTGCCCGAACGGCAGATGACCGCGGTCCGCCGCAAGTTCGGCATGCTGTTCCAGCAGTCCGCGTTGTTCGACAGCATGTCCGTGCTGGAAAACGTCACCTTCCCGCTGGTGGAGCATTCCCGCCTCACCCAGCGCCAGATGCGCGACGCCGCGGTCGAGCGCCTGCAGCAACTGGGCCTGACCAACGTCGAGGAAAAGTTCCCGTCGGAACTGTCGGGCGGCATGCGCAAGCGCGTGGGCCTGGCCCGGGCCACCATCCTGGACCCGCGGATCGTGATCTACGACGAGCCCATGACCGGCCTGGATCCGATCATGTGCGAAAACGTCGAGGACATGATCCTGACGGCGCGGCAGACCCTGAAGATCACGTCCCTGGTCATCAGCCACGACATGGCGTCCACCTTCCGCATGGCGGACAAGGTGGCGATGCTGTTCAACGGACGGGTCGAGGTTCAGGGCACTTCCGAAGAGGTCCGCCAGAGCCGCAACGAAACCGTGCGACGATTCATCTACCTGTCGGGCACCGGCCCGCTGAAGCTGGAGGAGGCCCGATGACGTTCAAGCGCATCCGTGCGCCCTTGATGGTCGGCCTGGTGGCCGTCGCCGCGGTGGGCGTCTTCGTCGCCCTCTTCGGGACGGTGCAGAAGCCCGTCGTGGGCAAGGGCGACGGGTACCGGGTCCACGCGGACTTCGACGACGTTTCAGGCCTGGCGTCCTACAGCCGTGTCACCGTATCGGGCATCCCGGTCGGCACCATGGAGTCGATCGAACTGGTGACGCTGCCCGGGGGGACCACCAAGGCCCGCGTGCTGATCCGCCTGCGGGGGGACATCGTCCTGTACTCCGGGATGCCCGGGCCCGACGGGCGGATGGTCCACGCGGCCACCATCACCCGCCGCGCCGCGACGATGCTGGGCGACTACTACCTGGAAATCACGCCCGGTGCCGCCGGCGCCACCCTGGCGGACGGCGACGCCATCCCGAACGTCGTGGGCGAGGCCGGGCTGATGGCCATCGCCAACCGCCTGGAAAAGTCCGGGGACACCTTCGCCAAACTGGGGCAGGTCGTCGACAACATCGAGGTCGTGACCCGATCCATGGCCAGCACGATGGGCGGCCCCGCCGGGACGGCCCGCATCGACCGCGTGCTGGAGGACGTCGCGAAGTCCGCGGACGCCATCGCGAAGGCCGCCGTCGATGTGCGCACGTTCGTCGAGCGCCAGACCACCGGCGACCAGGGCGGGCGCCTGGACCGGATCGCCATGAACGTCGAGCACCTGACCCGCGACGCCGCCCGGATCAGCGCCGCCTCGGCGGAAAGCCTGGAGGCGTCCATCAAGAACATCGAGGTCATCACGCGCGAACTGCGGGACGCGATGACCGGCCCCGGATCCGACCAGCGCGTGACGCGGATCGACGAGTCCCTGACGCGGCTGAACGCATCGCTGGCGAACCTGCAGGATGCGACGCAGTCCGTGGCCAACATCGCGAAGAAGATCGACGGCGGCCAGGGCACCATCGGGGCCTTGGTGAACGACGACGCCATCGTGCGGAAGGTCGAGGGCGTCGTGGACGACGTCGGCGGCCTGGTGCAGTCGGTGTCGCGCCTGCGGACCCAGATCGGCTTCCGGACGGAATTCAACATCTACCAGCGGGCGCTGAAAAACTACCTGACCCTGCGCCTGCAGCCCGACCCGAACAAGTACTACCTGATCGAACTGGTGTTCGACCCGCGCGGCAAGACCACCCGGACCAACCGCCTGACCCTGACCAACGACCCGCGCGTGCCGGGGGCGGTGACCGAGCAGATCACGGAAACGAAGGCCGACCAGTTGAAGTTCACGATGGAGTACGCCCGGCGGTTCGCGTTCTGGACGGGCCGTTTCGGCCTGATCGAAAACACCGGCGGCGTCGGCATGGACTTCGAGTTCTTCAAGGACGCACTGAAGTTCAGCGCGGACGCGTTCGACTTCACGGGCGACAAGTACCCGCGGATCAAGGGCAGCGTGCTGTACACCCTGTTCAACGTGTTCTACGTGGCCGCCGGCATCGACGACGCGATGAACTACCGCGGGCGCGACTTCTTCGTGGGGGCGGGCGTCCGGTTCACCGACACCGACCTCAAGGGACTGCTGTTCACCGTGGGCGTTCCGAAGTTGTAGGGCAATCGGGGGACGGGCTAGTCCGCCCCCGCCGGCAGCGTGAAGGTCACGGTCGTGCCGCGGGTCCAACGGCTCTGGATGTCCACGGTCCCGCCATGTTCCGTGACGATCCCGTAGACCACCGCCAGTCCCAGTCCCGTCCCCTGCCCCACGGGCTTGGTGCTGAAGAAGGGGTCGAAGACCTTGTCCAGGTGGGCGGGCTCGATCCCGTGGCCGTCGTCCTCGATCCGCACCTGCACCAGGTTCCGGGACATGGCCTCGACGTGGACCAGGATGTGACCCAGGCCCTTCGCGGCCCGCTCCGGATCCATCACGATCGCGTCGACGCTGTTGATCAGCAGGTTCAGGAACACCTGCTGCATCTGGTTCCGGTTCACCCGCACCTGGGGCAGATCCCGGGGGATGTCGGTCCGCACCTCGATGCGGGATTTCTGGAAGGAACGCTCCAGCAGCTCGACGACGGCCGACACGATGGGGGCCAGCGACACCAGGCCCCGGGCCGGCGTGTGCTCGCGGGCGAAGTCCAGCAGTTCGCCGACCAGGCCGGTGATCCGGTCGATCTGCGTGACGATGGTCTGCAGGGCCTGCGTCGCCTTGGGATTGCCGACCAGTTCCTCCTGCAGCATTTCGGCCCGGCCGGAAATGACGTTCAGGGGGGTGCCGATCTCGTGGGCCAGTCCCGCGGCCAGACGTCCGATGGCCGACTGCTTTTCGGCGTTCAGCAGGCGCCGCTGGGCGTCCCGGGCCTCGCTGAAGGCGACTTCCAGGCGGCGGTACAGCAGGGCGCGCTCCAGGGCGACGCCCGTCCAGTTCGCGACGATTGACAGGAGGTCCCAGTAGGCCTCGTCGCGGCTGGCAGCGCCCAGGGCGCCGACGGCCAGGCATCCCAGGTCGGTCGTCCGTCCCCGCAACCGGAACAGCGCCAGCACGCCGCCACCCAGGTCCTCCTGGGGCACCACCGCGGTGGGGGACGGTCCCGCCGGGCCCGCCAGACAGTCGCGGACCTCGTCCAGGTTCGCCAGGCCGTCCAGCGCCGCCGGGTCGAAGCCCGCGGACGCCAGGACCCTGGGGCGCTCGGGGGTGCTGCCCCCGCTGCGTCCCTCGGGCACCGTGTCGTTGACCAGCACGGCGACCCGCGGGGAGCCCATGCGCCCGACGGCATCCACCGCCGCCCGGGCCACGTCCTCGGGCCCGACCGCGACCACCAGCGCCTCCGACAGGACGCCCTGGATTTCCCGGCGCCGCTGGTCCAGTCGGGCCGCGTGCCGGGCCGTCGCCGTCCCCGGGGAGTTGCCGGCAGCGCTCTCGGTCACAGGGTCCTCGGGTTCCTCGGGCCGGTCCACGGATCCTCCTCGAAACGCTTCGCCGGCGCAGCGTAGCACGGTCGCCCTGCACCCGGCGATTCGGGGGCGACCGGGACAATTCGCCACGGTGCATGGTAGACTCCGGCCGTTGCGGATCCAGGGCCCGGGACCCCGGGACAGGAGGCGTGCGAATGGCCGAGGGCGAGCGAAAGCCTGCCGTGCTGGTGGTGGACGACGAGCAGGAGATGTGCGAACTGCTGGTCGACTTCCTGGGGCGCGCCGGCTACGAGGCCGACGGCGCCCGGGGTGGCCTGGAGGGCCTGGAGAAGGTCCGCAACGGCGACTTCGACGTGGTCGTGACCGACCTGCGCATGCGGGACGGCGACGGCATGGACCTCCTGCAGGGGATGCGGACCGACCGGCCCGACGTCCCGGTCATCATCGTCACGGCCTTCGGGTCCATCGACCGCGCCATCGAGGCCATGAAGGCCGGCGCGTTCTACTTCGTCACGAAGCCCTTCAAGATGCGCGAAATGGAAGCGCTGGTGGCCAAGGCCGTGGACCAGCGCCGGCTGGTCCTGGAAAACCGCCGCCTGCGTCGCGAGGTGGGCGACCGCTTCGGCCTGCAGCAGATGATCGGGCGCAGCAAGGCCATGCGGGAGGTCTTCCGCCTGGTGGAACTGGTCGCCGACTCGATGAGCAACGTCCTGATCCTGGGCGATTCCGGGACCGGAAAGGAGCTGGTCGCCCGGGCCATCCACTTTGGCGGGCGCCGCGGCCACGGCCCCTTCGTGCCGGTGAACTGCAGCGCCATTCCCGAAGGGCTGCTGGAGTCCGAACTGTTCGGCCACACCCGCGGCGCGTTTACCGGGGCGTACACCGCCCGCAGGGGCCTGTTCGCCGAGGCGTCGGGCGGCACCCTGTTCCTGGACGAGATCGGCGACCTGGGCATGGCCCTGCAGGCCAAGCTGCTGCGGGTCCTGCAGGATCGCGAGGTGCGGCCGGTGGGCTCGTCGAAGACGTCCTCCGTGGACTGCCGGGTCATCGCCGCCACGCACCGCGATCTGAAGGCCGCCGTCCGCGAGGGCACGTTCCGGGAGGACCTGTACTACCGCCTCAGCGTCATCCCGATCCGGGTGCCGCCTCTGGCGGAGCGGGTCGAGGACATCCCGATGCTGGTGGACCACTTCCTGAAGGCCTTCGCCGCCCGGACGGGCCAGGAGCCGCGGCGCCTGACCCCCCGGGCCATGGACGCCCTGGTCAGCCGCCCCTGGGAAGGCAACGTCCGCGAACTGGAAAACATCATCGAGCGCCTGGTGGTCCTGACCCACGCCGACGTCATCGACGAGGACGACCTGCCGTCCCAGGTTCCCGGCGATTCGCTGGTCGCGCCGTGGCCGACGTCCGGGCCCATGCCGCCGTTGCGCGAGGTCGAGCGCCGGTACATCCTGCACGTGCTGCAGCAGACCGTGGGGAACAAGGAGCGGGCCGCCCGGATCCTGGGCATCAACCGCCGCACCCTGTACCGTCAGCGCGACCGCTGGGCCGAGCGCGGGGAGACGCCGGGGGATTGAACCGGCGTGCCGGTCCTTTTGCAGCGGTTCCCCGCGTTCCACCAAGGCCGTTCGAACCGTTGGTTTCCACCCCCCGCCTTCCGACGTATCCTGCAAGGCGAGCAGCAACGGAGACGCCCCATGTCCACGAAACGGAACGTTCTCGCGTGGCGCGCCCGGGCTTTGGCCCTGGTGGCCGCCGCCGTCCTCCTGCCCGCCGCGGCCCGTGCTGCCGCCGCCCCGCCACCCTCGGCCGCGGACGGGTATCACTGGGGCGATTTGACGAACCAGCGGGCCTTGAACGGCCACTACTTCCTGCCGTCCCAGGTGGTCCCGGATCCTTTCACCAGCACCCACTTCGGATCGTCCACGGCGTTCGGGTATGGCCGGATCGACGCGGCCATCGACAACGGCGACGGGACCGCGCAGGACGTGCAGTTGAAGGTCCTGGCGACCCAGCAGGGACTGGATCTGCAGGTCGGCATGGGCTCGGCCGGTCCGGCGTCCTTCGCCCTGCGGGTGCGGGCGGCGGCCAGCGCCATCGTGGGCGTCAACGCCGATTCGGCCCTCTACTACCCGCTGTCGCTGGGGTACGACTACGGCGTGGGGTTCGTGGCCAAGCCCTGGGGCAACCGGTATTTCCAGTTCGCCCTGTCCCTGGACTTCCAGCGGGGGACCACGTACCGGGTCAGCCCGTTGACGGCGCTGCAGAACTCCCTGAACCAGGGCGGGTTGAGCACCAGCGGCCTGCTGTCCAAGTCGAACACGACGGACCTGTCCCCGGGGCTGTCGCTGGCCGTGTCGCCCTACAAGGTGATCGGGCTGATGAGCAGCCTG
>CAINDP010000141.1 GCA_903847405.1 uncultured Myxococcales bacterium
TCCAGCGTCGCCAGGACGGGCGCCAGGGATCCATCGCACTCCCGGCGGTAGAACGCGTCGTCGAACGCCTTCAGGTCCACGTTGGCCGCGTCGATGTGCCGGTAGACCTCGTCGATCGCCCGGCGCGTGATGTAGCCGTTCGTGACCATCACGGTCCGAAGGCCCGCCGCGTGGGTCGCTTCCGAGACGTCCATGACGTACTCGGCCTGGATCGTCGGCTCGTTGTAAGTGAAGGCGATAGACGGGCAGTTCGACGCCGCGGCCGCCTCGACGAGGTGCTTCGGCGACACGACGTGGACGTCGGGCGGGGTTCCCGAGTCGGCCCGTGACAGGTTCCAGTTCTGGCAGAACAGGCAGCGCAGGTTGCAGCCCGTCGTCCCGGCGGACAGGATCGCCGTGCCCGGCAGGAAGTGGTACAGCGGCTTTTTTTCCACCGGGTCCACGTGCAGGGCGACGACGTTGCCATAGACCCGCGACCACAGCCTTCCGCCGCGGTTCGCCCGGGCTCCGCATTGCCCCGACCCGCCGTCGGGAACCTCGCACTGGTGCGGGCACAGGTGGCACCGGACGGCGCCGCCGGACGCGGTGTCCCAGAAACGCGCGGGATGGAGTTCAGGGGTGGCCATTGCCGCTCCTCGCGGGGTGCCCGCCTTGCGGGTCGGGCTCGGTGGAGGTAGTGTACCACCCGGTCCGAACGGGGTGCCCGATGATCGTCCTGAAGACCGAGCCCGAAGTCGTCCGCATGCGCGAAGCCGGGAAGATCCTGGCGGCCGTGCTGTCCGAACTGGCCCGCATGGTGCGCCCGGGCATCACCACGGCGGACATCGAGGCCGTGGCCGATCGGCGCATCCGCGAGGCCGGCGCCCTGGCGACCTTCAAGGGCCAGCCGGGGATGGTGTCCTATGCTCCGCCTTACCCGGCCGCCACCTGCATTTCGGTCAACGAGCAGGTCATCCACGGGATCCCGTCGGACCGCGTCCTGAAGGACGGGGACCTGGTCAGCATCGACTGCGGCGTGACCTTGAAAGGGTGGATCGCCGACGCCGCGATATCGGTCGTGGCGGGCAAGGCGGACCCCGAGGTCCAGCGCCTGCTGGACGCGACCCGCCGGGGCCTGATGGCGGCCATCGAGGTGGCGCGTCCCGGCAAGAAGCTGGGGGACGTGTCCTTCGCCGTCCAGCAGCACGCCATGGCCGAGGGCTTCGGCGTCGTGCGCGAGTTCTGCGGGCACGGCGTGGGGCGGAACCTGCACGAGGACCCGCCGATCCCCAACTACGGCACGCCCGGCACCGGTCCCGGCCTGCGCGCGGGCATGACGCTGGCCATCGAGCCGATGATCACGCTGGGGTCCCACCAGGTGAAGGTGAAGCGGGACGGCTGGACCGTGGTCACCAACGACGGCAAGCCCGCCGCGCACTTCGAGCACACGATTTTGATCACCGAGGGTGCGGCGGAAATCCTGACGCCGTGGGAAATCTAGCGTCCCGCGTCCTGATGTTCCTGGTTCGGGCGCGGAAGACGCGGGTTTCGATGCGGGGCCGGGGCTGCCTTCACGGGAAGCCGGTGAAGGACACGACCCGGCCGATGCCGCCGACCTCGCAGAACAGCATCACCTTCTCCAGACGCTTTCCGCCCACGGGGGGTTCCACACCGTAGTACCAGGCGTCCTTTGGACCGATCGCGGCTTCGATGGCCGGATCGAACACGATCTTTTCGGTCGTGTCCGTGTCGTGTCCCTTTTCGTACAGCGCGACTTCCACCGCGCCCAGGGAATGCCGCAGGACATCGAGTTCCGCGGGACCCACGTCGACATAGGACTCCGTGGATTCGTCCCAGTAGGACCAGCGGACATCGACCGATGGAACCCGCCCGTCCCCTTCCGGGGCCAGACGGATGGAAGGCACGTATCCCGCCTGCAAGCCGCCCGCCGCCATGGGCGCCGCGACCGACAGGTCGAACACGGCCCGGGTCTGCCCGTTCTCCTTCCACACCCAGTCGCCCTGGGCGATCGGATAGGGGAACCGGGCGCCCGAGAAACCGTAGGACAGGTACTGGTCCGACCCGGCCCCGTTCCTCTGCGCGAAGAAGTCCCGGTCCACCGCCCTCGTGAAGGCTCCCTCCGTCGTGCAGGCCGTGACCTGGTCGTTCGTCATCCCGTGCGACGGGCCGTAGACGGTGGAGGGCGGCTCGTTCATCGCGACATCGACCGGCGGGAACAGCCCCGCGACGATCCGGGAGTCCCCTTCCCCGCACAGGGCCTCGACGGTCACCGAAGGGGAGTTCGTGTCCATCTGGAAGGCATACCCCTCGAACCGGGACGCCGTCGGCGACGTGAAGCCCGGCGTGACTGCCGACGGGTTGCTCCAGGCGAACCCCGGCATGACCGTGTACCAGGTTCCCGTGGCCGCATCGTGGTTCACCAGGATGTTCCGGGCATTCCGGAACACGTCGTCCGTCCGTGACAGGGCCTGCAACTGCTGCACCGTCATGCCGAAGTCCTGGGGAACCACCACCTCCGAGGCCACCGCGTCGCCGGTGTCCTTGCCGGTCGGCTTCCGGGACAGCGCTCCCAGGTCCACCCGATCGACCTGCGCCACGCTGACCGGGACTTCCAGCAGGCCCTCGCTGCCGCCGGTCCCGGCGTCGATCTGCACCGAGCCGATGAACCGGTCCGGGCCCGTGGCCTTGGAGTTCACCAGGACCAGGAGCCAGTCGAATCTCTTTTCCAGGTCCAGGACGAAGGTCCCGTCGGCATCAACCGTGGCCTCGTGCCCCTGGACCAGGCTGGCCGCCGTCAGGGAACCACGTTCCACCTTCAGGGCCACCACCCGGTCCACCGTGGGTTCCGTCCCGTCGGCGAATGCCGGGCTGCCCAGGCCCAGCCAGGATGCCACGCGGGAAAGGCCGCCGATGCGGGTCGCCGACGCCACCCGGTACCCGGCGCCGACACTTCCCGAAACACGCAGGCCCAGCGGCGCCGGACCCTCGCCGCCGTCGTCCCCCGCGCAGCCCGAAGCCACCATCAAGGCACCCAGGGCGATCGCCGGAACCAGGTGGATATTCTTCATCAAACCACTCCCACGTCTGCCGACATCCCTCGGACAAGATCCATTCAGAGGGGCAGTATCCCGGCAAAGAGGAGAGGGGTCAACCGCGCGGTCGGGGCGTGGCCTGCGCCGGGAGTCGCCGCCTTGATGGAGGGAGGTCAGTACGCCCCGAACGACCCTTCCCGGGACAGCGCCTTCATCACCTGCCGCAAGGCGACGAATGCCAGGACGAAGGAAACGGCCGCCCAGGCGACCAGGACGACCGCGTGATCCCACAGGTCCATCGGGGTCGCGCCGGACAGGAAGGCGCGGCGCAGGCCTTCCACCGCGTGGGTCATGGGCAGGGTCCAGGCGACGTCCTGCAGGATGCCGGGCAGGCTTTCCACCGGGTACACGATCCCGCCGAACAGGAAGGAAACGCCGCCCACCAGCGCGGTGACGGGGTCCGACTGCTTCAGGTACAGCGTGACCGCGGCCGAGGTCAGGCCGATGCCCGCGAAGGTCACGACCATCAGCACCAGGAACAGCGCCGCCGAGGCGATGTTGACGTTGGACAGGTCCGCCCCGAACACGCAGGCGCCCAGCACCAGGTACAGCGCGGCGCGGATCGTGGTCCACAGGTAGGGCCAGGCGGCCTGGCACAGGATCACCGTGAAGGGATGCGTGGGCGTGGCCAGCATGGCTTCCAGCGTCCCGGTGAACTGGGCGAAGCGCACCTGCTGGGCGAAGGACCGCATGGACACCCACATGTAGTCCAGGAAGGCGATGCCCACCAGCGCGAACGTGAAGTAGTCGGTGCCGTAGGCCGCGACCGAGCGCGGCGGGGCATCGGCCAGCATGCGGTCCGTAAAGAACAGCGCGATCAGCGACGAGAACAGCGCGCCGATGTCGTACAGGAAACTGAACTTGTAGGACCACCGGAACAGGAAGTCCCGGCGCAGAAAGGCGGCGGCCCGGATGGCGAACGCGCGGGCGGTCAATGGCCACCTCCCGCGGGGGAAATGGGGACAGACACCAATTTCCCCCGGAAATTGGTGTCTGTCCCCATTTCCGTTCCCATTTCGCGTTCCGCGAACACGGCGGCGACGGCCGGCGCGACGTCGTCGTAGGTTCCGTCCGCCAGGGTGCGGCCCTGGTCCATGACCAGCACGCGATGGGCCAGGGCCTTCACTTCGTCCAGGTTGTGCGAGGCCATCAGGACCGTCACGCCCTCCACGGCGGCCAGGTCCCGGACGTGGCGCAGCACCTTTTCCCGCAGGCGGGGATCCAGCCCCCGGCTGATCTCGTCCAGCAGCAGCACGCGCGGGGCGCCCAGCAGGGCCCGGGCCAGGGCCAGGCGCTGCTTCATGCCGTCGCTGTAGGACAGGACCTGCCGATCCGCGACCTCGGTCAGTTCCATCGTGTGCAGCAACCCCGACACCCGGTCGTCGCGTTTGGGTCCCGACAGGCCGTGCAGCGCGGCGAAGAACCGCAGGTTTTCGCGGCCCGACAACCGCAGGAAGAAACTGCGCCCCTCGGTCATGCAGTAGCCCACGGCGGCGCGGACGTCCTCGGGGCGGTCGGTGGTGTCCATCCCCAGCACCCGCAGCGAACCGGACGTGGGCAGCAGCAGGCCGCCCACCAGTTTCAGCAGCGTCGTCTTGCCGGCGCCGTTGGGGCCCACGATTGCCGTGATCTTCCCGGCCTGGGCCGCCAGGTCCAGGTGCTCGATGGCGACGACGGGTTCCCGGGTCCAGTGCAGGGTCAGCAGGCGGCCGAACGTCAGGGAAGGCACGTACTCCTTCCGCAGGGCCGCGATGGCGATGGCGGGTTCGCCGGTCATCCGTTCCGGTCCAGGTAGCGCTGCAGCATCACGGCGGCCGCGGCCGAGTCCAGCAGCCCCTTCTGCTTCCGGACGTCGCGGCCCGCCTCGCGCAGCAGTTCGTGGGCCTCCACGCTGGACAGGCGCTCGTCGGACAGGCGCACCTCCACCGGGATCCGCTGGCGCAGTTCCTCGGCCAGGCGCTCGGCGGCCTTGGCCCGGGGCCCGACCGTCCCGTCCATGTTCAGGGGGTAGCCCACCAGGATCAGCGAGGCCTCCATCGCCACGGCGGCGGCCACCAGGGCGTCGATGCCGCCACCCTTGCCCGATGCGGGCAGGAAGGGCAGGGGGGTCGCGATCATCCCCAGTGTGTCGGAGGCTGCCACGCCGTGACGCGCGGTGCCGGGATCGATGGCCATGATCCTCACGTGGACTCCTTTGAATGGGCCATGGGCGACCCCGTCTGCTGCCCGGATCCTACAGGACGAACTGCAGGCCGCGCTTGCCGATCGCCAGAACGTCCATGCTGATGGCCGCGGCCCAGTGCACGGCCACGCCCAGCCAGAACGACCGGTGCCGCAACGCAAGAAAACCCAGGACCACGCCGGTCAGGATCGACGCGTAGACCTCGGGCGCGGGCTTGCCGTAGTGCGTCATGCAGTACGGCGTCACCATGACCAGGATCGCCAGATCGCCGATGTGGCGCTGCAGTCCGAAGGTCACGAACCCGCGCCAGTAGGACTCGCCGGACACGAACACCAGCCCGTAGAACATCTGGTACACCAGGAAGTCCAGCACCGGGATCTTCCCGTCCACCAGGATCGCGTTGCCGCAGAAGGGGTAGCGCTCCTGGAACGAGCCCAGGGTCGAGGCGTACCAGATGAAGGGCAGCACCGCCGCGAACAGCACCACGTAGACCCAGGCCCACTCGAAGCGCGACGGCGGTGCGAACCCGAAGTCCCGCAGGGGGCGTTTCAGGACGAACCGGGCCAGCACCATGGGGACCAGGGTCCGCAGCACGAACGCGGACAGGGCGAAGTAGAAGAAGGGGTACAGGCGCGCCAGGGGCCAGTCGGCCGGCACCAGCGCCGCCAGGTGCGCCTCGTAGAAGTCCGAGCGACCGAAGTACCAGAAGGTCGTGATGATCAACGGGATCGACAGGAGGATGACGACCGCGTCGAAGGGCAGGGCGCGGGCAGCCCTGGATGCCTCTGCAAGTTCCTGGCGCATGGTCCTCCCGGGGAAACGGGCGTCAGAGCGGGATGTCCTTCAGATCGGCGGCCACCTCGAACGGGCAGCCCGTCGCCCCGCGGACCTCGTCCACGGTGTGTCCGGGCGCGACCTCGATCAGGGTCAGGCCCGTTTCGCCGACGTCCAGCACGGCCAGATCGGTGATGATCCGGTGCACGCAGCGGCGGCCCGTCAGGGGCAGGACGCAGGCCTCCAGGATCTTCGGCGCGCCCTTCGCGGTGTGCTCCATGATCACGATCACGCGCCGGGCGCCGGCCACCAGGTCCATCGCGCCGCCCATGCCCTTGACCATCTTGCCGGGGATCATCCAGTTCGCCAGATCGCCGAACCGCGACACCTCCATGGCGCCCAGGAACGTCATGTCCACGTGGCCGCCCCGGATCATGGCGAAGGAATCCGCGCTGCTGAAGTACGACGCGCCGGGCAGTTCGGTGACGGTCTGCTTGCCGGCGTTGATCAGGTCCGGGTCCTCCTCGCCTTCGTAGGGGAAGGGCCCGACGCCCAGCATGCCGTTCTCGCTGTGGAAGACCACGTCGATCCCGGCGGGGACGTAGTTGGCCACCAGGGTCGGCAGCCCGATGCCCAGGTTCACGGTGTCGCCGTCGCGGATTTCCCGTGCGGCCCGCCGTGCGATCTGTTCCCTCGTCAGCATCGGATCACCTCCCTTCGGTCGACGATTCCCGCGGGCGGGTCGTGCGCTTTTCGATGGGCTTCTTGTAGCCGCTGCCCAGAAGGATGCGTTTCACGAAGATCCCCGCCGTGTGGACCGCGTCCGGGTCGATCGTCCCCGGCGCGACCAGTTCCTCGACCTCGGCGATGGTCGTGCGTCCGCAGGTGGCGACCATCGGGTTGAAGTTCCGCGCGGTGCGGCGGTACACGAGGTTCCCGTAGGTGTCGCCCCGGAAGGCCTTCACCAGGGCGAAGTCCGCCGTGATGCCCCGTTCCAGCAGGTACTCGCGGCCGTCGATGACGCGCGTTTCGCGCCCCTCGGCCCGCAGCGTGCCCACGCCCGCCGGGGTGTAGAACGCCGGGATGCCCGCGCCGCCGGCCCGCATCGCTTCCGCCAGCGACCCCTGGGGCATCAGGTCCACTTCCAGTTCCCCGGACAGGTACAACTGCTCGAAGTGCTTGTTTTCGCCGACGTAGGACGCGGTGATCCGCCGGACCTGCCCCGCCTCCAGCAGGATTCCCAGGCCCTCACCGTCCACGCCGCAGTTGTTGCTGATGATCGACAGGTCCTTCACACCCTTCCGGTGCAGGGCCCGGATGAGGTTTTCCGGATTGCCGCACAGGCCGAATCCCCCCACGGCGATCGTCGCGCCGTCGGGAATGTCGGCCACGGCGGCGTCTGCGTCCTCGAAGACCTTGCGCATCGAATTCTCCCCCCGGGCACGAACGGGCAAGGGGATTCTGGCCCGAAGGGCGGGGCAGGTCAACGACCGCAGGCGTCCGGGCGCACTCAAATCCCGTGTCCATGGGCACATCTGGACTCCCGGACGGGGACCGGGAGCGCCGCGCCTCCGCTCGACAAAAGGCCGCCAGGGTGCTACAAAACCGCGGTCTTGGACGCGGGGAATCCCGGGATGGACGAGCTGTTGCGCGAGGCCCTCGGCGAGATCGCCGCGACCTCGACCGTTGGACTTTTGAAGGACATCGAAGTCCGCTGGCTGGGCAAGAAGGGCCGGCTGACGTCGCTGCTGAAGGAACTGGGCGGGCTGCCCGCCGAGGATCGGAAGGCGCGTGGGCAGGCCCTGAACGCCTTGAAGCAGGCCATCGAGGAAGCCGTCGAGATCCGCCGGGGCGAAGTCACGCGGGCCGAGGCCGACGCCCGGGCCGCCGACGAGCGCATCGACCCGTCGCTGCCCGGCATGCCCGTCGCGGCCGGCCGCCTGCACCCGCTGACGCGCATCGTCGACGAGGTCGAGGACGTGTTCGAGCGGATGGGCTTCCACATCCTGGACTACCCGGAAGCCGAGCGCGAGACCTACAACTTCGACCACCTGAACATCCCGGCGGACCACCCGGCCCGCGACACCCAGGACACGTTCTACCTGCCCGACGGCAACGTGCTGCGGACGCATACGTCGCCCGGCCAGGTGCGGGCCATGCGCGAACTGACCCCGCCGTTCCGCGCCATCTTCCCGGGGCGCGTGTACCGGTGCGAATCGACCGACGCGTCGCACGAACACACGTTCCACCAGGTCGAAGGCCTGATGATCGACCGCTCGGTGTCCATCGCGAACATGCTGTCGTCGATGATGACCCTGCTGGAAGGCGTGTTCCGCCGGAAGGTGGAAGTGCGGCTGCGTCCCGGGTTCTTCCCGTTCGTGGAGCCGGGGTTCGAGCTGGACCTGCGGTGCATGGTGTGCGGCGGTTCCGGCTGCCCCGTGTGCAAGCGGTCGGGCTGGGTCGAGCTGCTCCCGTGCGGCCTGGTGAACCCGAACGTCATCCGGGCGGGCGGGCTGGACCCGGCGGAGTGGGAGGGCTGGGCGTTCGGCCTGGGCCTGTCGCGCCTGGTGATGATGCGGTACGGCATCGACGACATCCGGTGGCTGATGGCGGGCGACCTGCGCTTCGTGCGGCAGTTCTGACGTTGCACGGCGGGGCTGCCGGCCCTGCCGCAAGGTGAACCATGAAGTTCTCGTGGAACTGGCTTTCGGACTGGGTGGACCTGTCGGGCGTGCCGGTGGCGGAGGTGGCCGACCGGTTCACCATGACGGTGGCGGAACTGGAAGGCGTCGAGCCCGTCGGCCAGGGCCTGCGGGGCGTCCTGGTGGGCCGCATCGCCGCGCTGGAACAGCATCCCAACGCCGACAAGCTGAAGGTCGTGGACATCGACCTGGGCGACGGCCGGACCGCCCATGGCGTGTCGGGCGCGCCGAACCTGGCCGTGGGCGCCCGGGTGCCCGTGGCCCTGCCGGGGACGGTCCTGCCCGGCGGCGTCGAGGTCAAGGCGGCCGAAATCCGCGGCGTCGCGTCGGCGGTCGTCCTGCTGTCCGAGCGCGAGATGGGGCTGTCCGACGACCACTCGGGCGTGATGCTGCTGGCCGACGATGCGCCGTTGGGCGCGTCCCTGCCCGACGTCCTGCCCGTCGAGGACTGGGTCTTCGAGGTGGACAACAAGTCCCTGAACCATCGGCCGGACCTCTGGGGCCACCACGGACTGGCCCGCGAGATCGCCGCGATGCTGGGCCTGCCCCTGAAGCCCCTGGCGGACACGTTCCCGGTGGGCGAGGGCCCGGCGGTCGCGGTCCAGGTAGACGACGCCGCGGACTGCCCGCGCTACATGGCGATGGCCTATTCCGGCGTGACGATCGCGCCGTCGCCGTTCTACGTGCGGCACCGCCTGCGGGCGGTCGGCCTGCGGCCCATCAACAACGTCGTCGACATCACGAACTACGTGATGATGGCCCTGGGCGAGCCCGTGCACGCCTTCGACCGCCGCACGCTGACGGGCGGCCGCATCGTGGTGCGGCGCGCGTCGGAGGGCGAGCCCTTCCGGTTGCTGGACGGGCGGGAACTGAAGCTGACAAACGAGGACCTGGTCATCGCCGATGCCGAGCGTCCGGTGGCCCTGGCCGGCGTGATGGGCGGCGAGCACAGCGGCATCGCGGACGACACCACCGACGTCCTGCTGGAGTGCGCGACCTTCCATCCGGGGCGGATCCGTCGGGCGGCGGTCCGCCACGCGGCGCGCACCGATTCCTCGACCCGCTTCGAAAAGTCGCTGGACCCGAACCTGCCCCCCCAGGCGATGGCCCTGTTCGCGCAGATGCTGGGCGCGACCAGCCCGGGTGCGAAACCCGCGACGCAGCCCGCCGACGTCGCGTCGTTCAACCAGGAACCGCTGCGCATGCGCCTGGATCCGGCCTTCGTGTCCCGGCGCCTGGGCATGGACGTGCCCGCGGAGCGCACCCGGACCATCCTGGAGCACCTGGGCTTCGGCATGCGCATGGACGGCGGCGTCTTCGAGGTCGTGGTGCCGTCCTGGCGCGCGACCAAGGACGTCAGCATCCCCGAGGATCTGCTGGAGGAGGTCGGGCGCGTCATCGGGTACGACCAGGTGCCGCCCGATCCGCCGAAGGCCGCCGTGTCGCTGGTGGCCCGCAGCCCCCGCCGCGAACTGATGAAGACCCTGCGGCAGGTCCTGGCCGGCGAGTGCGGCCTGGACGAAGTGCTGACGTACTCCTTCGACAGCCGGGCCCTGCTGGCGCGCCTGACCTTCCAACCGCCGGACGCCCTGGCCCTGGTGAACCCGATTTCCGCCGACATGACGACGATGCGGACGGACCTGGCGCCGAACCTCCTGGGATGCGTCGAGCGCAACGCCGCCCGGTACCCCGACGCGGGCCTGTTCGAGGTGGGGCGCGTGTTCCGTCGCACCGTGGACGCCGAGGGCGTGCCCCTGCAGCCCTATCACCTGTGCCTGGCGTCCTGGCGCAAGGGGGCCAAGGGCCGCGCCGATTCCGAGGTCCTGTTCCGCCGCGTGAAGGGCGCCGTCGAGCACCTGTTCGGCCGCCTGGATCTGGCGGACGTGTCGATCGCGGACGACTGGACCGGCGACCGCCGTCCGTGGATGCACCCGAACGCGACCGTGGCCATCCGGGTGGGCGATGCCGTGGTCGGCTGGATGGGCCTGGTCCATCCCGCGACGATGCAGGCCCTGGACGTTCCCGCGGTGGCGGTCCTGGCCGAAATCGACGTGGACGCCCTGGTGGCGGCGCCGAAGCGGCCGCGCGCCTTCACGCCCGTTCCGCGCTTCCCGTCCATCACCTACGACCTGTCGCTGGTGGCGGGGGACGACGTGCGCGCGGGGGCGCTGGCTGCGGCCATCCGCCGGGGCGCCGGGCCGTTCCTGGCCGGGGCCGAACTGGTCGCCGTGTACAGCGGCCCGCCCATCCCCGAGGGGCGCCGCAGCCTGTCCTTCCGCATGACCTTCACCGCGCCGGACCGGACACTGGCCGACGCCGAGGTGAAGGAGGCCGTGGAACGCGTGGTGGCGGAAGCCCGCACGGCCGGCGCCGCGGTCTGGGGTGATTCGACCAGCCCCACGGACGCCTGACCCGAACGACGGGAGGGGAACCGTGCGCGGCCTGACACCCGATGTGCTGTTCGTCAGCAAGCCCCTGGCGCCGCCCTGGGACGACTCCGGCAAGGTCCTGCCGTACCTCATCGCGCGGGAAATCCGGGACGTGTCCCTGGCGGTGATGACGCCCCGGGGCCAGCCGCTGAACCTTCCCGGCATCCACAGCGAGGAACTGTACCGCCGGCCCTGGTCCTTCACGGTGCCCATGCGGGACAAGGTTTCGGTGATCTTCCGACTGCTGGCCCGCTCGCTGCCGCCGGTGGTGCACTTCTTCTTTTCGCCCAACGGCCCCACCTCGTTCGCGGCGCGCATGGTGAAAGCCCGGCACCCGCACGTGAAGGTGGTCCAGACCATCATGAGCCTGCCCATCGGCGCCGACGCGATGGACCAGGGGATCTTCGGGGACGTCGTGATCACGTGGTCCCGGGCCGCGGCCCAGCGCGTGTCCGAGGTCGTGCGGCGGTACGGCCTTCCGGCGAAGGTCGTCCACGTGCCGCCGGGCATCGACGAGCGCCGGCCCATGACGCCAACGGAAAAGCGCGCGACCCGGGCCTCCTTCGGCCTGCCGCCGGATCGGCCCATCGTGCTGTATGCCGGGGACCTGGAGTTTTCCACGGCGGCATACGCCACAGCAGCGGCGGTGCCCCTGGTCCTGGACCGGGTGCCCGCCGTGTTCGTGTTCGCGTGCCGCCCCAAGACCGCAGCCGCCCAGTCGGTGTCCCGGGACCTGGAGGCGCGCCTGGCGGATCTGGCGGCCCTGGGGCACGTCCGCTTCATGGGCAATGTTGGTGCGTTCCCCGATCTGCTGCGGTGCGTGGACTGCCAGGTGCTGCCCGCCGAAACGACCTACGCCAAGACCGACCTCCCCATGGTCCTGCTGGAGGGCCTGTCCGCGGGCGTCCCGGCCATCGTCGGCACGGGGACGCCCATGGACGAGCTGGTGGATGCGGGCGCCGTGATGGGCGTGCCGTCGGGGTCGCCCGAGGCGCTGGCCAGCGCGCTGATCGGCGTGCTGTCGGGGCCGGGGCGTGCCGAGGCGATGGCCGCCGGGGGACGGGACTACATCCTGCTGCGCCACACGGCCCGCCGGATGGCCGAGGCCCACGCGACGATCTACCGGGACCTGTTGAGAGGAGCGATGTAAGGATGGACCCGCGGGCCTACTACGACGTCATGGCGGAAGGGTACGAGGCCGAGCGCCACGCGGGCTACCACCGGCACCTCGACGAGGCCGAGGTGGAGACCGTCGCGGACCTGGTCCGGGGACGCGAGGTGCTGGAGGTCGGGTGCGGCACGGGCCTGATCCTGGCCCGGCTGGCGGGCCTGGCCCGTCGCGCGGTGGGCGTGGACCTGTCGCCGGGGATGCTGGCGCTGGCCCGGGAGCGGGGACTGGACGTGGTGGAAGCCAACGCCACGGCCCTGCCGTTCCCCGACGCCTCGTTCGACGTCGCCGTGTCCTTCAAGGTCCTGGCCCACATCCCGGACATCCGCGGCGCCCTGTCGGAAATGGCACGGGTGGTCCGTCCCGGGGGCATCGTCGCGGCCGAGTTCTACAACCGCCACAGCCTGCGGACCCTGGTCAAGCGCCTGAAGGACCCGTCGCCGATCGGGGGCGGCGTCCACGACACCGACGTGTTCACGCGGTACGACTCGCTGGCCGACGTGCGGTCCTACCTGCCCGCGGGCCTGGACGTGGTGCGGGTCCGGGGCGTCCGGGTCGCGATTCCGGTCGCCGCGGTCATGCGGATCCCTTTCCTGGGTCCCGCGATAGGCTGGCACGACCGTCTGCTGGGACGCACGCCCCTGGCGCGCCTGGCCGGGTTCCTGGTGGTCGTCGCACGAAAGCGGGCGTGACATCGTGGGAGGGGGTGTGACAACCGCCGGCGCCACGACCGTTCGCGCATGCCGGCGACTGGCGGTGCTGGCGTTCCTCCTGTCGGCCTGTTCGACGCCCCCCCAGCGCGTGCTGGGCCCGGACGCCGTCGGCATCCTCCAGCGGGCCGTCGCGGGCAGTCCCAGCGGCCTGACGGTCGGTTCGCTGGCCATCCGCTGGAACGAGGCCGACCTGGAACTGTGCCAGGGCGCGTCCGGCCCCTGCTGGACGTCCCGCCTGGA